>JANXCA010000100.1 GCA_025060535.1 Endomicrobiia bacterium
ATATCAAGATTTATCTGAAAAAAGTAAAATTCCATCTTCTGTAATTTCTGCATTTGACACTCAACCAGAACCTTCACCTGACGAACCTCCAGAAATAATAAAACAAGAAATTCAAAAGAAACAAACACAAAAACCAACTACTAAAACCACCACAACCCAACCAAAAACAGAAGAAGTAAAAAAAGAAACAACTACTCAAACAACTACTACTGAAGAAACAATTAACTGTCCAAACTGTGGAGCTGAAGTAATAAAAGGCGAAAGATTTTGTCCTATTTGTAGAGAACAACTAATTAGATAATTTTTAGGACCAAAAAATTTCTAGAATAAGCAACAAAACTGCTACACCAGCAGCTATATATATAAGGTTGTTTCTTAAAGTAGGAGAAATTTTTGTAAAGAAAATACTATATAACAAAAACACTAAATATAGGAAAAAAACTATATATAAAATATTTTTTATAAACCGTTTCATATAATTATTATTACTTTCTTTAAACTTATTTTAACGGCAATTAATATCAAATCAATACTGCTCAAAATAAGCTATTACTTGAACATTTTTTGTTACGGTAATGGTTATTGGATTTTGAGTAGAAGTCACATTATCTATACTCCATCTCACAAACCTCCATCCTGATTCTGGTTCTGCAGTTAATGTAACTTCCTCACCATATGCATATAATGGTTTGTCTGGAGTTTTACTCACCCATAAAGAGGAGGCCGATGAAGGTTGGTAACCAATAGTAACCATATACATTTCTTCAGAAGGTTTTTTTTCAAAAGTAGCGATTATGTTTTTATCTGAATTCATTATTATTCTTATTGGTGAAGTTGAACTTTCAACATCCCCAGACCACCCTACAAATCTATAACCTCCTAAAGGAACTGCTTGTAATTCAACTTCTGTATTAGGATAATACCATGAATAATTGGGATTTTTGTTTACTATTCCAGTATTAGGAGGATAAATTGTAATATTTAGGATATACCGAGATCTTGAAAAATTAGCAGTTATTCTTAAATTGCCAGTAATTGTAATAGTAGTTGGATTTTGATTACCTGTTAAATTTCCACTCCATCCTTCAAAAGCAAACCCTTCATTTGGAACCGCTTCAATAGTTACATTTTCTCCTGAAGCATAATAAAGTCTGTTTGGAGTTTTTGTAACATATCCACCATCAGCAGGGTCAACTAATATCTCTAAAGTAAAATTTTCTCCCCCTTGAGGTATCTGTTGAAAGTTTGCAGTTATTTGTTTATTAGATGTCATAGAAATAGTAAGTGGATTTTGTGATTGTAAACTTGAAGGAACATCACCTGTCCAATTAACAAACACATACCCAGTCGCACTTATTGCTTGAAGTGTAACATTAGTTCCATATGAATAAGAAGATAAATCCGGTGTTTTTGTTACATATCCTGCAGATGGCGGTGAGACATTTACTGTTAAAGTATATGTTGGAGTATATGTAGAGGTAATTTGTGAAAAATTGGCAATAATTGTTTTGTTTGAATTCATAACTATTACTATTATTGAAGAGGTACTTCTTGATACATCTCCACTCCAATATGAAAACTTCCAACCAGAATTTGGAATGGCTTCTAATGTAACTGCTGTTCCAGCAATATATTTACGACCAGGAGATTCTGGATTTACAAGGATACTTCCACTACCCAAAGGACTTATAGAAACACTTAAAGTATAAACCTGAGTTTGAGTTGAGGTCGTAGAAGAAGATTTATTTTGTTGTTGAGGACAAGCAAAAAGAAATATTAATAAAATAAAAAGTAAATTTTGTTTTTTCATTTTTTAAATCTACCTCCTTTTAGCAGTTTGAAAAGAGCAAGAGAAAAGAGTACAACTTCTTATGAAAAGAGTATCATTTAAATTCTAAAATAAAAACAGATAAGTAATTTTAAATATGAAATACAAAACTTTTTTAAAGATTTCAATAGTTTAAAAACTTTAAAATTAAAAGTTCAGAGTTATCTAAAAATAGTTATTATTCCTTTTTTTGTTTTATCATCTTTTGTTTTTATATAATATATATAAACTCCAGAAGATAATGTTCTATTTAAATTATCTTTACCATACCATATAAAAGGAGGTTTTTTTATACTTTTTACAAGTTTACCTTTTATATTGTATATATTTACTTCTTTTAATTCTAAATTTAAATTATTTGAAAAATCTATTGCATTGTTGACGTTATCATTGTTTAAGGAAAGTAACATCTTTTCCGAAAATTTTGAAAAGTATTTATTTATGATTTCTACAGGTACAGATCGTTCTACTATATTACCATCAATATCTTCTACTTTTATCTTTAACTCATAGTTACCATCTTCATATTTAGTAGTATCTAATAAATAGCTGTCTGTGAAAGATGAAAGAATTACTTCTTGATGATCATTTAAAAATATTTCAATTTTTTTTAACTCTGTACTACAATAAATTACAAAGTCCAATTTAGTTATTCCTCTTATTTTAGAATTATTCAAAGGATATTTAATTTTTAGATCAATAGGAGACATAGTTATAAAATCTATATTTTGAGGTAAAAAATAACTAACTACAAACACTAATGGAGCATTCCAATTTATTGCTATTTCATTACATGCATACGCTTCATAATGGTCAATGTAACATTTAGCAGGTGGTGGATTATACGTTCTTATAAATTCTGAAAGTGTAGGATCATTACCTCTACTGTTTGGTCCTCCTACTAAAAACCCTGGTAAAGTTTTATTTAAAGCTATTGACGGTCTATGGTGAATACTCTTTGGCGATTTTTTACCAAAACCTGTCACATAGCAAAAACCTGTAGCATTTCTACCTAAAATATAATGAAGTTGCTCTAAGGCAGCTATTCTGTAGTTTTCATCTTTTGTAATTTCATAGGCATAGATTAAATCTATAGCATAGTTTAGCAATACACTATTTGAACCCCAATAGTACTCAGTATTTCTTAAAACTACATTATAGAAATTTGACTGAATACGCGAAAGTAAGGAATTAGCATAATTTCTGACATCACTATAAATTCTTTGCTTAAACGATTCAGATGCTGAGGATGAAAAATAGTAAGCATAAATAGCTAAGTTTTTTAAATTTTGCCAAGAAATAGGAGAGTTAGGAGGAGAGTAGTTAGTTTCAAAATACTGAGAAAATTTATTATCTAATGTAGCTTTAAAAAGTTCAGCTGCTGCCCAAAGCCTTTCATCAGTATCATTACTGTCTCCATATTCACCTGTATAAACCTCATCTGGATTTCTAAAACCTGATGGTGGTATTATAGTAGGATTTTTTTCTAAAAACTCCCAAGCTTTCAAAGCAGCTGAAAGACATTTAATGGCAAAATTATAATCATTCTCTTTAAATACTCTATACGCACCAGCAAGCATACCTATGAAATTACCAGTTGCTGCTGTAGTTTCTATAGAATAAGTAGTTCCACGAGATAAATCTATAATGTACCTATCTGAATAATCCGCATCTGGTAAAATATTTAATGGTTCAAAATTTTTTGCTGTAAGTTTATGGTAAACTCCACCTGTTTGTTTATTTTGCATCTCAAAAATCCAACTTATTCCATATTTTATTTCATTCAAAATATCAGCAACACCATCATAACTTTCATTATTTGGAAGGAAAAGTTGTCTATCTTTAAACTTATCTTTAACAAGTTCAAATATATGAATTAAAGTACCTACAGACACCCCTAAGTTTACTATATATTTCCCATAATCTCCTGCATCATGCCAACCACCAACAGCGTTTACTTTTAAAGGCTTCCCACTCAAAAATAATTCTCCATCCTTGCTATGACATACTTTATGTTTTAACTCTGGCTCATTTAGTTCACATCCACATCTCTGCAGTAGAAATGCTCTAAGAGATTTCACAAACAAATCAAAATACACATCATTAGATATAATAAAGAAATCCGAGCTGCCTAAATATGGTACTTCAATATAATAAGTTCCACTTAAAGTTAAAGAAGTAAAATCTCCCATATATATCTCATCTCCAGAAGATGAATCATAACCTCTGTACGAAAGTGTGCTGCTGTAGACAACTTTATTGTTTATATCTTTTATTCTAAATTCCATTACTACAGGTTGAGTAGAAACAAAAAAAATTTTATTTTCTTGAGGAAGATATCCTATCTGATTTATTTTTATAAATTCAGAAGAGTAACTATAAAATTTTATTACTATTATAAAAAATAAATATAAAAAAATTT
>JANXCA010000101.1 GCA_025060535.1 Endomicrobiia bacterium
TTAAATACTTTTTATCAAAAAATATCTCCTTATTTGCAAATTTAGGATATCGTTATGCAAGTATACCTGAAGTCCGCGCTAAAAAAGATGTGGATATGAATGACGACGGTGTAATTAGTGAAGATGACATAGAAAAAGGAGAACCTATGAAAGATATAGAAGATAAGGCAGTGCCTTTTGACTACAGTGGTTTAGTATTTAATATTGGTTTTGGAATTAAGTTTTAAGTAGACAATATTCTTTAGTTAGTTTTAATTTTTAGGTTTTGATTTAAGGATAAAGAGAAAATTAAGAGGTATTTTTTATTTTTTATGAAAACAAAATTTATTTTTATTACTGGTGGAGTTGTTTCATCTTTAGGTAAAGGAATTACTACTGCTTCAATTGGTATGTTGATGAAAGCTCATAACTACAAGGTTGATGTTTTAAAATTTGATCCTTATCTTAATGTAGATCCTGGTACAATGAGCCCTTATCAGCATGGAGAAGTATTTGTAACTGATGACGGTGCAGAAACAGATTTAGATTTAGGCCATTACGAAAGATATCTCAATCAAAATATGTCAAGAAAAAACAATGTTACACAAGGACAAATTTATGAGAGGGTGCTTCATAAAGAAAGGTATGGAGAATATCTAGGTAAAACAGTTCAAGTAGTCCCCCATGTTACAAATGAGATCAAAAGTTGTGTTTATCGTTTAGCAAGAAGAAAAGACATTGTAATAACAGAAGTAGGAGGCACAGTGGGTGATATTGAAAGTTTACCGTTTCTTGAAGCAATAAGACAAATTAGGTTAGAAGTTGGGAAAGAAAATGTATTGTATATTCACATTACACTTCTTCCTTATATAAAAGCAGCAGAAGAGATAAAAACAAAACCAACTCAGCATAGTGTAATGAAGTTAAGAGAGATAGGTATAGAACCGGATATAATAATATGTAGAACAGAAAAACTTGTAGGTAAAGATATAAAAGAAAAAATTTCTTTGTTTTGTAATGTTGAAGAAGACTCTGTAATTTTAGAACCGGATGTTGGTAGTTGTGTATATAAAGTTCCTATAATGTTAAAAGAACAGAATTTAGATAAGATAATTCTAAGAAAATTAAAATTAAAACATAGAAGATGTGATATAGAAGAATGGAGTAAACTTGTTGAGAAATACGAGTCATTAAAGGAAGTAATAAGTATTGCTGTTGCTGGGAAATATACTCAACTTAAAGATGCATATAAAAGTATTCTTGAAGCATTATTTCATGCAGGATTACATAATGATGTAAAGGTAGACATAAAATATGTAGATGTGGAGCAGAAAAATTTTGAGGAATGTTTAAAAGATGTAAAGGGTCTTATTGTTCCTGGTGGGTTTGGAGAAAGAGGTGTGGAAGGTAAAATTCAAGCGGTAAGATTTGCAAGAGAGAACAAAATTCCGTTTTTAGGTATATGTTTAGGTATGCAGTGTGCAGTAATTGAGTTTGCAAGAAATGTATGTGGACTTAAGGATGCAAACTCTACAGAGTTTAACCCAAAAACAGAACATCCAGTAGTGGACCTTATGGAAAGTCAAAAGATGGTTGAGTATAAAGGTGGGACTATGAGGTTAGGTGCTTATCTTTGTAAAATAAAAAAAGATACATTAGCTTATAAAGTTTATCAAACAACAAAAATTTATGAAAGACATAGGCATAGATATGAAGTAAATAATAAGTACGTTTCTATTTTACAAAAAAATGGTTTAATAGTAAGTGGTCATCATCCTGTAGGAAATTTAGTAGAAATAGTGGAAATTAAAGATCATCCTTACTTCATAGCAGTACAATTTCATCCTGAATTTAAGTCAAGATTTACATCACCACATCCTCTTTTTTATAATTTAGTGAAAGTAGTAAAAGAAATATGCTAAAGTATTTTTAAAAAAAATTTTTTTCAAAGTGTTGACAAAATTAAAAATTTTAAATATATTTTAAAAAGGAAATCCCAAAGAAGGGTTACATAATACTTTCCAAAGAAGGAAATAATTCTAACATCGTTTATCCTGCCTCAAAGAAGAGCTTTTCATACAATGGAGTTTATTTAGTTAATTTTTTATTTTATATCTATTATATTAATTTTTAAATTCATTATACTAAAATGAAAATTTACTTAGACGACAAAAAAACTCACATTCCTTCTGGATGCGGAATAATTGGTATAATGAGTACCAAAGGAAACCTAATAGAGGGCACCAAGATAGTTAATGGTATCTGTAATATGAAAGAACGAGGTAATGGTCTTGGTAGCGGTTTTGCAGGATATGGTATTTATCCAGAATTTAAAGATTATTATTGTTTTCATATAATGTATCAGTCTGAGAATGTTATAAGTAATACAGAAGATTTTTTAAGAAGAAACTTTGATATATTTGAAAAGCAACCAATACCAACAAGAAATGTTAAAACATTAAGATATATACCTTTATTATATAGATATTTTTTAAATCCCAAAGAGAATTTTGTAGAAAAAAACAACTTAAATGTTTATTCAAGCAAAAGTATTTTTTCGCAGGAAGATTTGGTTATAGAATCTGTGATGTTTATTAATAAAAATATTGATGGAGCTTATGTTTTTTCTTCAGGTAAAAATATGGGCATATTTAAAGGTGTAGGAGAGCCTGATGATATTGCTGAGTTTTATAGAATTGATGAATACAAAGGATATATCTGGACAGCGCATAATAGATTCCCTACCAACTCAGTTGCTTGGTGGGGAGGAGCGCATCCTTTTGGTTTGTTAAATTGGTCTGTTGTTCACAATGGAGAGATATCTTCTTATGGTATTAACAAAAGATACTTAGAAAATTTTGGTTATTATTGTACCTTATTTACAGATACAGAAGTTTTAACATATTTAGTTGATTTATTAGTAAGAAGGCAGAAACTTTCTTTTGAGATTTTTGCAAAAATAGTATCAGCTCCATTTTGGAGTCAGATAGAAAGAATGAATGAGAAAGAAAAAAATTTTTACACAAAATTAAGGTGTATTTATTCTTCAGCTTTAGTTAATGGACCATTTGCTATAATAGTAGCAAATAATGAGTTTATGGTTGGTATAAATGATAGAGCAAAACTAAGACCACTTGTTGCAGCAAAAAAAGATGATTTACTTTTTATTTCTTCTGAAGAAGCTTCAATAAGAATAATTTCTAATAGTTTAGATAAAGTTTGGGCTCCTAAGGCTGGAGAGCCTGTTATAGGTATGTTAAATCATAATTAATTATTTTTTAAAAATATGGCAAAATCAAAATATAAAAACGAGTTTAAAATATTAAGAGATATAGAAAAATGTATAAAATGCCAAGCATGTGTTCGTATGTGTTCTAATGATGCTCATTATTATGATCCTGAAACAGATACAATAATAGAATCTTCAGATAAATGTGTAGGATGTCATTTTTGTGAGGATATATGTCCTACTGGAGCAATAACTATTAAAAGTCAGACTCCAGAGATTAAGTTAAATGAACATTGGAGTAGTAAAGATGTCTACAATATAATAAAACAAGCAGAGACAGGTGGTGTGTTACTTACTGGAATGGGGTCTGATAAAAAATTTAAAGAGTATTTTGATCATATAGTACTTAATGCTTCACAGGTGACAAATCCATCAATAGATCCTCTAAGGGAGCCGATGGAGTTGAGAACTTTTATTGGTAGAAAGCCAGATAATATAAATGATGAGTTACCGCCGCAGCTTGTTTTAGAGACACCTATAATGTTTACGGCTATGAGTTATGGTTCTATATCTTTAAATGCTCAAAAATCACTTGCAAAAGCAGCTTTTGAATTTGGAACTATGTGGAATACAGGTGAAGGTGGACTTCACCAAGAACTTTTACCTTATGCTAAAAATGTTATAGTTCAGGTAGCATCTGGTAGGTTTGGTGTTGATATAGACTATTTAGAAAATGCAGCAGCGGTTGAAATTAAAATAGGTCAAGGTGCAAAGCCGGGTATTGGTGGGCATTTACCTGGAGAAAAAGTAGATCAAGAAATTTCAAAGACAAGAAGGATACCAATTGGTACAGATGCTTTATCACCTGCGCCACATCATGATATTTACTCAATAGAGGATTTAAAACAACTAATATTTGCTATAAAAGAAGCAACAAGATAT
>JANXCA010000102.1 GCA_025060535.1 Endomicrobiia bacterium
TCTTTATTTTCAATTTTATGTTTCTTATAGCTCTATATTTGGCTTTATTAGAAAACAACCATTCTTTTCAAAAATTATGCCTTTGAACTTCAGAATTTTTAGAGCCTTTGTGACTGCTTCACGGGAAGAGCCTGTGCAGGAGGCTAATTCTCTGTGGGTTATTTTGTTTATTTTTATGTAACCTTCTTCTATTTTTTCTCCTTCTTTTTGAGCTATATTTAAGATATGTTTTAAAATTCTTCTACTTACATCTAAGAATGCCATCGCACCAAGCATCTCATCGGTCATTCTAATTCTTTCAACAAGGGCAGAAAGAAGAGATATGGCAATCATTGGATTATCCTTAAGCAATATAAGAAATTGTTGTCTTTTAAGTATTCCAACAGTAGAATCTTTAATAGCAATAATTGTTGCAGAGCGCGGTTTGCCATCAAGAAGGCTTAGTTCTCCAAAGAAATCACCTTTCTTGAATATGTTTAGAATAAGCTCTTTTCCATCAGGGTCTAAAAGACATGCTTTAACAGCACCCTCAAGAATAATATAAAGATCTGTGCTTTCCTCAGATTGATAAAAAATGACTTTCCCTTCTTTTACTCTATTTATGCTAAAACCTCTGGAAATGAGCAGAAGATGTTCATCTGAAACACATTGAAAAATTGGGATTTCTTTCAAGATTTTAATGACTTCTCCATTTGACATAATAGACTTTATCAAAAATTTTTGAGTTCGTCAAGTATATGTCTTTTTTCAAAAATAATCTATTTGAAACTCCTTATAATTTACAAAAGGGGCCACCATTCTTTAGACTTTTATGTCTCAAAGAGTTGTCAGAATGGTTGTCCAGATTATTCCTGAATGAGTATACAATATGAAGGACAGAAAAGGCATTATCAACAAAAACGCAAAGGTATATCAAAGGGCTTCAAATAAGATAAAATCCCAGATGATTACTGAACTTTCTTATATCTTGCATATAAATAGACAGTCACATTGCCTTTTTATTGAGAAAAGTGCAAAATGTGCTGATAAGAAAAGGTAAAGTAGGAGTTGTAGCTCAACCTACACTTAAAGAACTCTCAAAAAGGGATAGAAAAAAGTGTAGGGAAACCGTGAACAGAGGGCAAAGATAAGGCCACCTACTGGTTTTGCCTCATCAAAAGACCTTGTAGCCATTATGAGAGTCAATACTCTTTAATTATTCTAATGATTAAAAAGTTACATCAGTGAAAAGATAAAGGTTTTAGTTTTTAAAGGATTACAGAAACCAATTATGGCTTTATAGAGATAGACCTTGCTCATCATTCAGGGGTATTTGGTAAGGGAGAATTTATTTATACTTTTACAGCTAAAGAAATCTCAACTTGATGGCATAACTAAGACTAATAAGGAATAAAGCAATGGTATGGAAGTGGGCAGCTTTGTAGGAGATTATAAAGACAATGCCGATACCTGTAAGGAGGATTTACAGTGAAATAAGAATAAAAAAATTTCATATTTATTAGGAATTTTTTGATTTCAAAAATTAAGAAAGCCGATCTTTTGTGAAAGTTTTAATTACCAACTCTTCCAAAATAATTGCAATAGTTTCGTTTGTAAAAGCTATTACATATTGATGAGCTGGAAGTTCCTTTTCTAAAAAACTGGAGTTGCTGATAAAATAGCAAATCCTAATATAGATTTTAGTTGGTAGAAATAGTTTTTTCATTTTTGCTCATCAAGTATTTTTGAAGTATCTGATAAGCCTGAAAAATCTCTTTAAATTCATTTTCAATTTTTGCTTCTTCTAAATTTTCTTTTTGTTGAGTAAGAAGATAATGGTATTTCTTTACTAACTCCCAGTAGCGAATTCTTACTTTTGCTTCGTTAATTGGTTGTTGAAGACCTAATGTTTTTATAGCATAATCTACTTCCTTTTCGTTAATTTTTTCCTTTGGATATTTAACTTTTACCCAGGGTTGAGTACTAACCCAATCAAAAAGCTTACTTTCAAATTCATTCCAGAATTTGTCAGCTTCAACTGTATACTTACTTTTTAGTTTTTCTACCTCCATATATTTTTTCAAAGTTCCCAAAATATTTCCAAAAAGCAAACTAACTATGACTGTTGCTATTACAAACCATACACTGAATTCGTGAGTTGAATAACTAAACCAGAGTATACTAAAAAATATAAAAGCAAAAAAAAGACTGATATAGGGAGAATATACATATTTTATAGCATAGTATTTACTTTGTTGAATCCACCATATTCTGAAAATATAAGGAATAAACAAATCTGAATCAACTGCTCTTCCAAATAGAGTAGATGAAAAATTTAATATCTTTTCTGCCCAAATATCATACTCCACTTTATTTTGTAGAGTTTCTCTAAAAGGCGGCCATGGAACAGGAATTGTATGGGTGCTTCCTATAATAAAACCTATAAAAAAGGGGAAAGCAAGAAGAAGCCATGCAGGTTTATTAATTTTAAAGATAAATATAAAAATTGTTCCTAACAATGTTGTAATAATTGCATTAAAAATAGTCCATCCTCGTGGAGTGTTAATTTTTAAAAGATCTAATATTTTTTTAATTAATAGAAATAAAAGTGTAACTGTCAATAAAAATCCTATTGAAGTAAGAACATTTCTTTCTATTTGTTTCGATAAAAATTCATACTCTTTTTCAATAGCCCCTACGTTTAAGCTGGACAGAACTATAATGGGAATTAAAAAAATTTTTTTTATTTTATGCATGCCAAAGTGTGTACAGTAGTAGGCTATATTTATATCCCTTCAATCTGTACTCCAAAAATTTTTTACAGCTTCTACAAAGAAATGATTCTTTCTCATCAATCGGGGTAGAACATTGCATAACACATTCTTTAGTATGACAATCATCTAAATAAAAAAGATGACCAAGCTCATGGATTACCATTTTTTTTAGTCTTTCAAGAAATAATTTTTCATTTTCTGTAAGATTATAGAATCCTTGTTTTAATTTTTTGGTAGAAACTACTGAAATTCCACAGTGCGGATAAGCTAGACCTAAAACAGGATTTGAATTATGATAAACATCGATATCTACGATTAGTATCCATTTTTCATTATCCTGTATTTTACTTTTTTGTACTTCCTGTAAAATTTGTTCTGTTAAGTATTGATTTTTTTTAATATAATTTAAATTTTTTTCAAGAAAATCTACCTTTACTTCTAAGCTATAAACTTTTTCGATGTGGTTTTTGATCTCTGACAGTGTTGTTTCATCAATTTTGCACATAGGAATTAAAACTATTTTTTGTTCTTTCATATTTTTAGAACAAAGAATTTACTAAAGAGCGTACTATATAATCAATCTTTCTATCTATGAGTATTTCAAGATATTTCCTATTAAATATAGTGTCATATGCAGAGTAAGATTTTAATCCTGTAGTAGTTCCATCGAACATATGTGTCCATATTCTTTTTGTCCATAGTACTTTACTGTCTTTTACATTGATTATTGTTACTTTAGTCCAAATTTTAGGATAGTTTTTTAATGGTAAACTATAGGATCTGTAAGCATATGAAATTTCAATAGTGCTTTCAAGATACATAATTGCATTTACTTGATTTTTTTTTGCCCACATAAGAAAATTTTGCAAATAGGTATCTTCCATACTGTCTACAGTTGTATCAGAAACTAAATTAAGTGTGTTGTCATAGTTTATTAATGCTTTATAAACTTTTTGTCTTAGTATTTTTGCAAGAGGAAAATTTTCTAAGAAAGCTTCTATCTCTTCAATATCTTTACGTTCCCTTTCCTCAGCAAAAGGATTTGGAACATAAAAGATTCGATACGTGTGATCGCTAAGTATAGCAATTTTACCTGATTTTGATAGTTCTTTTATATTGAACTTTTGGGCACAACTATTGAGTGTAAATATTAATAAAGCCAACAGAGCAGTAGAAAGATTTTTTTTTAATTTTTCAATTTGTATTAACATTCAAAATTTAATATAAATAATTTAATATTCAAAATCAAGAATATATTCAAAGTAGTCAACTATGAATAATGTACCTCCTTACATACAGGGTGAAGGATTATGAATAGGGTTAAAAGTAGTTTTATTCTTAAGCATTGCATAGATAGT
>JANXCA010000103.1 GCA_025060535.1 Endomicrobiia bacterium
TGTTTTCATTCCTCATAGGTAAGCTGAAAACTAATACAAGTAGTAAGATAATAAAAGAGAAAGGAGGGGTTTTCATTCCTCATAGGTAAGCTGAAAACCCCTAAAGGGTAATTATCTATTCCTATTGTAAATATTGGACAAGAGGGGTATGATATCCTTCAATTTTAGAAAAAAATTTCCGTCGACCCCAGGTGTGGTTAAAAAACCCCCTAAAAATAGCAAAATAGAGGGGTTTTATCCTACTCTCCCAATGGCCCGTCGATGTGGTTGCGAGTTTAAAAATGTTGACCAAGAGCAATAGATTTATATACAAAAAATATTGATCATAATCAATAAAAATGAATTTTAACAAAAATTTAACAAATTGAGTGGTTTAATCTATTGTGCCACAATGTGTCGTCGATCTATTTTTGTCAAAATTAGATTATTTTTATTGATAAACTGCAATATTTTTCACAATTTTCCCCAAATTTTTTAGAGGAATTTTTAGATTTTTGACTAATATCAACCAACTTCTGAAATGCTTGGGAAAAGGATATTAGAGAAAAACTAGATAGATTGATATAAATATTCTAGTTGTTCCTGAAAGTTTTATATTAACTATTTTTACATTTTTAATTTTATATTTTTGATAAATCAAGAGGTAAAATTTAGAAATATGTTGAAAATTTTTTTAGTAATTTCAAAAATTAAATTTTATACTAAAGAAAATGATATACATATATCAATTTGGTAGGTTGGAAAAAAATTTTTATGAAAATGTTAGATTTAGGGTTAATAATTATGAAGTTGGGTCTCCTCTTTCTTCGTTGGCGTTAGGTAAATATTTTAAAGAAGTAGATAAAAAAGAAGTGAAGAACGTTATTCTGTATCCCATAAGCCTATTTTTGAATCTGAATGTGTTAGATAATGATAGCAAAGTAATTCAAATACATAAAGAACCTCTACATGAACTTATAAGAATATAGATACATGGAGTATGAAAAACTTAGCAGGTTTTTTGATAATTTGACAAGAGAATATTATTCATCTGAAGCACAACATGTTATTTTATATTCACTCGGTAACTATGAATATGAAAAAAATGGAGAAAATTATTTATATTTTGATACTACTCTTGATGATCTATCTTTGCAAATTTTTGTAAATATGTATAATACCCTATCTACAGATCAAGACATTGAGCTGTATCTGGATATCTCATCAGGACTAAATCTATATATCTCTTCTCTAATAGAAGCAGCAAAAAACTTTTGGACATTTTTCAATTTACAAAATTGGGGTAAAAAAAAGATAAGTATTTTCTTTGTGTTTTCTGAACCAATAAGAAAAAACTCGATTCATAATGTATACTATAATAACGAAATAAAATATAGGTATTTCTTTGAGTGTCCAATCGAAAAAAACTCTATAGATAATATATGTAATTATATTAATGAAATTGTTTTTATGAATTATATTCGTCAAAATAAAGAAGAGATAACACGAAAAGAAGAATTGAAGCAAATTTTGGAAGAACTTATATTAAAATATAATGCACTAAAATACAATATACCACTATTTTTTTAACTTTTCAACTTCCAGAATCTGAAAGATTGAGAAACATAATAAATGAGATCATTTGTAACTTATGTATATTAATATATAATAGAGATCTAAAGAGTTCTCCAAACTTAGACAGAAATAAAATAATGAGAGTTATTTTATCTTTAGCTTTCTTTATTGGTATAAAAAATATCTTAGATGAAACAACCATTTATACCAATGAACAAATAGATAATCAAAATTTGAAAGCTTATTTTGAAAAGATATATAATACATTAGGTCTCAATTTAAATAAAATATACCTATAAAGTGAGTTAAGTATAATTCAAAGTAAAATTATAAAAATTTTAAGGGAGATAAATGATGAAGATTTAAAAGAAAATTTACTAAATATGCCCATAGACTATTCTGCTTTGGAAAGTATAGATAATATTGTAAAATTAAAAAAAGAAGATATGGAAGAAAAAATAAAACAAATAATAGAAAATGGTAGTAAAGAATTCGATCCTAAATCTTTCTATAGGAGGAATTTTTTTGCTCACGCTGGATTTGAAAAAAATGCTACATTGATCAGCATCGTAAAAGAATCCTTAAACCAAGGTAATAAAAATATTCGCTTTAGATTATCTTATAAAAAAGAGGCAATAAATAAAATAAAAGAAGAATTATATGAATTGTGACTAATAGGGTAGGGGAAAAGAGAAATTATTAGTATTTTTTTTCTTTTGATAGTACCCAAGAAGGCAATTACTATTTCTTTAAAATCTTGATCTTAAAAAATAATTTTAATGAATACAATAACTAAACTGTAGGATTTGGTTTTTCTTGTTTTATTTATATACGGTGGAAAGATAAAGATGCTTTTATTCTGTTTTGGAGTATATTTCTACGGATTTTTTTTGTATATCTTCTTTTAGTTTGGTGTTTTTTACTCTTTCATAATGGATAAGGTCTATATTTAGAAGGGTATTAATTTGATTAAGTTCAGATAGGATTAGTAGGTAGGTTGATAGATCTAAGTTTGGGGAGTATATTACAATATCTATATCTGAATTTTTTCTATATTTATCAGTTACTCTAGAACCAAAAATAGATGCTTTTTGTATTTCTGTATACTTTTCGAAAACTGATTTTATTTCTTGTAGGAGTTCTTTTGATAATCCAAAATCATGATGTTTTTTCATAGGTTTCTCTTAATTTCCTCGAACTTTTTCAACAGCTTTTCTAAAAAGCTATAGTATTTATCTACAATTTTTTTTGTTATTTCTTTTGCCAACTCTTCATCATAGGTATGTGTTGTTAAATTTCTTGCTTCGATCATTTCTAACCATACTTTATCATCTTCGATTATTTCAAATTTAAATGCATTCTTTATTGTATCTCTTGATCCTGAAATACCAGAAATACCTTGAAACATCAAGTAATCTCTCATCAAATTCCAAGATAGTTCAAATGTATATTCAAATGCTTTTATCAAGCCTTGTTGTTCCAGTTCATTAATTTCTTGCTGTTTATAGATTGATACGGCTTTTCTTAATTGAGCTAAAGCTTTTTCATAATTATCTAATCTCTTTAACCACTTATACACCACATAGACACTAAATTTTCGATTTGTGCCTTGTACTTAATTCTCTCTTTAGTATTCTTTTTTTCCAGCTGATTATCCTTTATTAATCCTAACGTTCATGGATAGACATATCGAATTATTATATATTGAAATTATTATATAATGTTGATGAATTGTATTTATTTAGTTTATAATAAAGATTAGAAGAGTTCAAACTCTGAAGTTAAGATAGATAAACAAATTTTTATTCTAGATTTGAGAGTAGGGTAGGGGAAGAACCGCCGGATATTTTGATCCTCAGCAAAATTCGTCTGTTTTTATACCTATAAATCTTGTTTCTTACAAGTAGACAGTCGATTGGAATATCCAGGAGCATATAAGAAAAACTCCAATCTCTCTAAGTATAGATATTCCTGAAGAAATTTTTCCAAGAGTATTACATTTATGTTTTGTTTTGAAAGAATATGATACAGAGGTTTATCTGTTGTTACCAATATTTTGTTTTGAGTTTCTATTTGGAAGTAAAGTTGAATTAAGTACGTGTCATCCCCTTTGACATCCTTTACTTCTGGACAGTTTTGGCTATCAATATAAGTGTAGCATATACATTTATTGGTATTTAGTAGAAATATATCCCAAAAGTTCTTAACACAAAGATAAGTTATTGAATATCCAGATATTTCATTATGGAAACTCTCTTTTGTAGTACCATATCTACCATTCTTATTTCTTCAGGAATAGTGTTAAATCTATTTTGCATTTCAAAATCTTTTTCATCCACAGGAAGACTTACCGAAAAACCATTCCACATAAAAAGATATTTTTTGCCATCTTTTGTAGTATGTTCCTTTAA
>JANXCA010000104.1 GCA_025060535.1 Endomicrobiia bacterium
CCCTTTCTTTTAATAGGGAAATAATATCTTCATCAATTTGATCTATTTTCTTTCTTAATTCTATAAGTTTATTTCTGTAATCCATTTCAAAAAAATTTTAAATCCCTTTTTTAAAAACTTCAAGATAATGTATGAGTCCATAGGATTGGGAACTGAGTAAAATTTTTGACATAATTTTCGCCATACTATCTTAACCGCAATTCATTACTCAATCCATAAGGCCCCTCTCCACATTATACCACAACAAATACTTCATCATCTCCCCTGGATCGCTCCCCTTTTTGGACAAATTATATGTTAGGGTTAAAACCTAAAACATAAATCATCCCTATCCTTTCTGAAACTGAGTTGCCAGATTACTTCTTTGCTGCTACCAAAGAATTATACGAAGTCTACAGATTTTATACGAAGTCTACAGATTTGGCTACTTTCTTCCGCTAAAGCTTTACTTTCAAAACACCGACCATACATAAGTAAGACATCTTAAATGGAGTATCTGAACTAATCTATAAAAGGTTTTGAATCACCTTTATATACCTGTCAAGTGTTTTTAATGGTCCTTCACACTGTATAATTGGCGATTATCTCAGAACTTAGTATTGAAGAGAGTTTTGCTGTTCACGAAAGTTTTTATTCATAAAATTGGGATATCCCCTTAATGAAACTGATAAAATTGAAAAGCATCTAAGAGATGCCATTCCTGCCCTCAAACAGACTACTCCGATTCGGTTGTATAGTAGCATAAAGGTGATACAGTAGTTAAATATATGGAAAACAAAATATAAAACAGAAGGCGGGAGGTGAAGTATGAAAGCCCAAGAAAAAAGTTTTAAGTTTCTAAGTATGGAGGGCAAGGTAAAAATACCCTTTTTTCAACGAACTTATGTATGGACAGAAGAAAATTGGGAAGAACTTTTAAATGAACTTTTGAATGAATTCAGAGAAACTAATTTTTTAGGAGCAATTATTCTCAAGCAAATACCTACAGCCTCTGGGGAACCAAAACAGCTTGAGGTTATAGATGGTCAACAAAGATTAACTACTCTGAGCATTTTACTCAAAGCTTTGTTCGACACTCTTCCAGATGAAAACAAAAGGTATTGTGAAGGTGAAGTTATGGCAATTTTGAAATATAAAAAGATCTTGCTTCACCAGATTACGATTTAAGAATTGAACACTCCCATGTAGATTCAGAAGCTTATAGAGCCGTTATGGAAAATACCTCAAGTAATTTTATACAACAGATCGATGACAAATCCCATTTAATTTTGAGATGTTACAAATATTTTTATCAAAGATTAGAGAAAATAAGTGATAAGGATAAAATATCTCTTCTTAACAGACTCCTAAATCCAGAGAACAAAATGTTAGTTGTCATAGATTTAGAAGAAAAAGATGATGAACAACTGATTTTTGACACTTTAAACACGGCTGGTGTGAGATTGACTGTTACTGAGATAGTTAAGAATGCTATTTTCAAAAGATTGATAGAATTTGATAATAAACAAAATGCCACTGAATTTTACAAAAAAAACTTGGGAAGAGACCTTCTTGAAAGATGAAGAGACATTAAAATATTGGGAAACTGAGAGACCCACAGGAAGGTTAAAGCGAGACAATACTGAAATATTACTTCATTGCATCGGGGTCATTAAGGGGTTTTACGATCCCTATAAACACACCTTATCAGACCTTTCTAAGCAATACAAACAAGAACTTAAAAATATAGATTCAAAAGAGAAACTAAAAGAATTTATTAAAGAGATAATAGACTATGCGAAAATTTACAAGGAGAAAATTATAACCCTAAGCAAGGGAGAGACTTATTCTTTCGATGACTCTATTAAAAGGCTATTTCATATTCTCGAGGTCTTGGAAATTTCAACCTTTCATCCCTTTATTCTTTTTGTATTCAAGAAGTATAACGATGAAGAAAAGATTAAAAAAACTCTCTTTGAGTTAGAAAAATTTATTGTGAGAAACATGTTAGGAGAAATTGAATCTGATAAAAATTACAGCAAACTTTGTAAACAATTTATTGATGATTTAAATAGTCTTACAAATAAGTTAAATGAAATGGAGTGGAGTAAAGTTAGCACGGGCTTACGTAAAGTTTCCAGTAGAGAGGCAAAATTATTGTTATTTTGGGTAGAACTATATCGCCGATACAAAGATAGTAGATATGATGAAAAGGAACTGAAGTATGAATATGAATTAGAGCACATTATGCCAATAAAATGGGAAGAACATTGGGGTTTTAATTATGTCCCTCATCCAAATAACTCTCTTACACCTGAAGAGCAAAAGAAGGATAGAAACGAAAAAGTAAGGTGGTTAGGTAACATGACCCTTCTTAAATCAAGTTTGAACAAAAAAATCAGAAATAATAGATTTGATATTAAGATGGAAGGAGACGGACGACAAAAGGGCATAAAGCACTATGCCACACTATCTATAACCAGGGGTGATATTGTAGAACCTTATGAAAGAAGGGATAAGGTATGGGATGAGAGTAAAATAGAGGAGAGAACTAAAAAATTAGAAGAAGAGATAAAGGAAATATGGGGTAATTAGTATCTAAATAGGTGACAAAATTTGTGAATTAATGGGCTTCTCCGAATGCATTGGTGTAATGCACCTTTATACACCTCTCAGGTGTCTTGATGTCAGGTGTCTTGATGGTCCCTGTTCATTGGAATATGGAGTGCTTGAGGATATTTGGAGGTTAAGGGGGGTAACGACAGGGATGAGGTTAACTAGAGAGGTGTCCAAGAAAGGGAGCCGAAAAACAAACCCTAACATTTTAGTTGTCTAAAATTTGGGGGCATCCCATTTTAACACCTTTTTTCCTTCTAAAAAGACCTTGAACTTATGCAGGTGTATGAATTGCTTTATTAAAAATCTAAAGAAACAAGATATCGTTGCCTCATTTAAAATTCTAAACAATCCCTCATCGCTACCCCCTCATATAACCGTTGCTATGCCTCTTATGCTATTTAGTTCATCCTCTAAAATTATCTATCTTAATCTCACTACTTGCTTTGAAATAGATGCTAAGTCAAAAATTAAAAGAACAAGAAAAAATAAAACTTAAGATGATAAAGTTTTCAAGGCTTTTAGTATTTTTTTTTGAGATGCCCCCAAAATTTAGACACCTAAAATGTTAGGGTATAGAATTTTTCGCACCCTCTATCCATTCTCTCCACACCTTCCCTCCCGCCATATCCTTAAAACCCTCTTGTGGTTAACCTTAGGCTCCTTCTCTATCCTTTCCCTTAAAGACTTTTCTTAAGATTTTTGGTCTTTTGAAGGCTATAATAAAAAATTGAAGATGAAAGAGAGAGTCTCTTAAGGATAAAATGTAGAGAGAGAGTTTGTTCTGAGAGGCCATATTTTCTTGCGAAAGCCACAATAGAGTTATTAGGTGCTTCATCTAATTTTACCCTAACATTTAAAGTTTCTAAAAAATGGGAAGCAATTCAAAAAAATTTTTCAAACCGTCTCATACAATTATCTGCATAAGTTCAAGGTCTTTTTAGAAGGAAAAAAGGTGTTAAAATTGAGAATCAATATCAAAGAAAGGAGGGAGAAATGTCAAAGAAAATAAGAGGTAAGTTCGGTGTTCCTATGTTTAGCTTCTCACTAACACCATCTCCCATCAAAGACTTAAAAATGCTGCAAAGACTTGAAGCAATTAAAGATGCATCCCAAAGAAATGAAGTCGCCTTTAGACTAAAGGTCATCGAATTTCACAACTCTTTTGGCACAGAAGCCACAGTCGAAGCTTTCGGCATCTGTAGAGCTACGATCTATAGATGGAAGAAACTTCTCAAAGATAGTGGAGGAAGACTTGAAAGTCTT
>JANXCA010000105.1 GCA_025060535.1 Endomicrobiia bacterium
TATCTTAAGAAGAGCAGACCGCTTTAGCATTAGAGTTAGTGCTATATCCGTGGGCATCATTCCATTTAGCATGGTAGGTATAGGGTCAAAAGGCTCGAGAAATTTAATCGAATAGCGTGCGGATAACCTCTTTGGGATTAATATTAGTTTTTCCCTTTGTAGGATGTATCCGCCTACTCCTCCCAAAACCACTACATCTTCTGGCAATTCTCTTATAACCTGCACCTGCCTTTCAAGTTTATATGGAAGCCATACGTCGTCACCTTCAAGTATAGCTATCCATTCACCTTTTGCAAGTTCTAAGGCTTCATTATAGGTTCTATCTAAATTGAAGGGTCCATAATTTTCTTTGTGTCTTATAAATTTTATTCTTTTGTCCTTTTGTGCGTATTCGCTTACTATTTCTGGTGTTCTATCCGTTGACGCATCGTCAACTATTATCATTTCCCAGTTGTCATAGGTCTGAAGCAAGACAGATTCTATGCAGTCTTCTATGAAATCTTCGTGGTTATAAGTGGGAGTTACTATGGAGATAAAGATAACAGATCTCATAGTAAACACATATAAGCCTCGTATGTTTGCTGTGCCGTTCTTTCCCAAAAAAACTCAAACTTATTTAAATTTAAATCAATGCTTTTTCTTTGTTTAATAGCTAAAATTGTGTTCTCTACAGCATCTGCTATACTTGTAGGTTTAAATGGATCACATATATAAACTAATGTATTTAAGTACTCACTGAAGTAAGATGTTATAGGTGCATATGGATACTTAGATACTATTGCAAAACATCCAGAAGCTATAGCTTCTAATGAGGCTAATCCAGGTGATTCTCTGAATGAAGGTAATACATGTATGTGATGATTTTTATATATGGATGGCAAGGATCGGTGATCGACTTCCTCTATAAAACTAAGTGATATTTTAAATTTTTCAGAAAACTTCTTAATGAAATGAAAGTATTTGTAATCAATTATCTTTCCAACCAATGTATAAGATAAATTATTATATCCTTTTTTATGAAGCAGAGCTAGAGCGCGCATAACATTGTACTGATTTTTGTAGCTTTCTATCCTACCGACAGTTAATAATTTGATATTGCTAGAATTATCTATTTGTCTATGTGTTCCATCGTTAAGAAAAATACTATCTACCGCATTAAACACTACTTTATACTTTATCTTCGTTCCAAAATGCCTCTGTATAATTTCAGCCTCTTCATCAGAATTTGGTAGGATTATATCAGCCAACTCTATAATCTTTCTAATTTTGTAAATATTCTGGCGTTCTTTATATCTAAGTAATATTTTAAACAAGCTAATTAAGCCATTTCTGGCAAAATCATTTTCTAAGATCCTCATCAGAAGTGAAGATAACTTTCCTTTAGGATTAAATGTTTTAAGCTTCTTACTCCATATGGCCGACACTATTTTTGCATATATAAGATCCCAATATATAGAAGAGATTACGATTTTCTTTCCGTACTTCTTACACAATCTCACGTATTCGTAAGTTTCGTCTACTGTTTGTATGTTAAATATATGCACTATATTAGGATTATAATTAACTATATCATCTTCACTAAAACCTATTTTAATATTAATACCGTAAATCCTTTCTAAATATTCTTTCGTCTTTACCATTTGTATTGTGTCTCCTCCTATGACATCAAAACAGTTCTTTCTATTCATGAATAGAACCTTCATATAAATCCCACTCCACGTTTCTTATATGTATTTCAAGAGCACATCCACTATTCTATCGCTCGCTTTTCCATCTCCGTATGGATTTTCTCCTTTTTGCATCTTCTCATATTCAGTCCTATCTTTTATGATTCTGGCGGACTCATAAACGATTTGATATGTCTGAGTTCCTATAAGTTTACTAACTCCGACTTCTATACCTTCTATCCTTTCTGTAACATCTCTTAAAACTAATACTGGAACATTAAAGGATGGTGCCTCTTCCTGAATTCCACCAGAGTCTGTTAAAACCAGAAAGGACTTAGAAAGTAAATAGATGAAATATGGGTACGGTAATGGTTCTAGCAATATAATATTTCTGACACCTTGTAAAATACTGTATACAATTTTCTTTACATTAGGATTAAGATGAACAGGAAATACGAATATTATGTCTCTAAATTCTTTTGCTAGTATTTGAATTGCTTTACACATATTCTCAAGTTTTTCTCCAAAATGTTCCCTTCTATGCATAGTTACTGTGATTATTCTAGTTTCGTTTTGACCATTTAATAAAATCCCTCTCTCATTGAAGAACTCTACTATTTTCCTTTTTAAATCAGAATCTTTTTCAATTATTTGAAGCGTTAATAGCATGGCATCTACAACCGTGTTACCTACTACCCAAATAGTAGAGCTATCTATGTTTTCTTTTAATAGATTTTCTTTAGCTCTCTCTGTTGGTACAAAGTTAAAATCAGCTACCCTTGATATTATAGTTCTGTTGATTTCTTCGGGAAATGGAGCAAGCTTGTTAAAACTTCTTAGCCCTGCCTCTATATGAGCAATTTTTATTTTTCTATGAAATGAAGCTAATGCACTAATCATTGCGGAAGTAGTATCTCCTTGGACGATCACTAAGTCAGGATCTGCTCTTTCTAAAACTTCATCCACGCTTATGAATAGTTTCCCGCTTAGTTTATTTAAATCTTGATTCTGCTCCATTAAACTTAGATTGTAATTTGGTTTTATATTAAAAAATTCTATAATATGACTAGCCATCTCTATATGTTGACCAGTAAAGCACACCTCGAATTCTATATCTATATTTGTTTTCTTTCTCTTTATAGAATCAATAAGTGGAGCTAATTTAATTATTTCTGGTCTAGTGCCTAAAAAAATTAGAATTTTTTTCATTTCACTGCACCTTCACTGCCTATTTTGGATTGAAAGTAAATGGTACTATCATTTCCGTATATAAAAGCCATAATTATTCCAATCAAATTTAGGGCGGGCTTCAGAACCACCGTCTTAAATATTTTTCTTAAGTGAATATTACTCACCTTTATATCGGCATTGATACTATGATTGTCTTCAGCTCTATAAATTAAGCTTGAATCATGATAAATTTTAGACTTTATTAGTTTTAGCATTTCATAAAATACAGAATTCATTATAGGATTACAAAAGTATACTTCTCTTAGTATGAAATATTGTTTAAGTAAAAAATTTAAGCTATAGTTATTAAATCTAATTAAATGATTAGGTGGATAATCTGAGTTTTTATTAAATTTGTTATATAGCCTAATCCACATACTCTCCCTATTTGGCACACTGCCTGCTATCCATCCACCCGGCCTTAGCATGCTCTTTACGGCTTCTAAAAACTCCTTGGGCTTATCTTGATGCTCCAAAACTTCAAAGAAAGTAATTATGTCAAATCTCAAACCTTCCTTTTGGCAAAACTCTGCAAACTCCTGAGGTGTCATAGCAAAGGTGTTTTTCAAACCTTTTTTCTCTTGACAAACCCTTATTGACTTTCTATCAAAGTCTATTCCCCAAACTTCGTAGCCCCTCCTCTGGGCCTCTGCAAGAAAAACTCCATCTCCACAACCTACATCAAGTAATCTTCCTGACTTTAAAGGCATGTGCTTGAAAAACATCTTATGGTTTTCGCCAATTGTCTGATTTATACCCATGTGAAAAATAGCATATGCTTCCTCTCCTTCCTGTTCGTAAAACTCTGGCACTATCTTAAGAGGCTCCCACCACTGAAGGTCACACTTAGGACAGTGGTAGAGCTTATACTCTT
>JANXCA010000106.1 GCA_025060535.1 Endomicrobiia bacterium
AATTATAGATGAATAAGAAAAAATGTCTAATAATTCTTTATCTGGTAGCAAAAATAATTCTTTAATGGAAATAAAATTTTTCCATTCTCCCCATCTTCTAAAAAGGGGTGGAAAAAAACTTAAAGCATATAAAAAAGGTTTATCTTCAGGCTTTATATTGTTATACATTTTGGGGTATTTTAACATAAAAAATAAGATATTTTCAAATATCTCTTATATAACTACTAAAATTTTTTCTTAGAATTAAATTAATTTTATATATTTTTACTTGACAAAAATTTTTGAAAATGATACTTTTAAAACAAAAATGAAAAATAAAATAAACAAAAATAAAAGGAGGTGTAAAATTATATAAAAGATTATATTTTTTTGACAGTCTTTTGAAACGATTGTAAAAATGATTTAAAAGGAGGAGCATTAATGAAAAAATATAAAACTTATAGTATTTTATGTGTCCTTTTTGTTTTGTTTCTTCTTTTAGGAAACATTGGTTTATCAGCAGAACCAATAACATTAAGAATTAGTTGGTGGGGAAGTCAAACAAGACATGATAGAACCCTAAAAGTGCTTGAATTATATAACAAATTAAATCCTAATGTAAAATTTGAAACGGAATTTGGAGCTTTTTCTGGGTATTGGGACAAATTAGCAGTACAAGCTGCCGCTAAAAATTTACCAGATATTATACAGATAGGATATGGTTATTTGGAAGAATATGCAGGAAGAGGTTTATTGGCTGAGATAACTCCTTTTGTTGATAAGGGAATAATTAGCTTTAAAGATGCAAGTCCAGCAATAAAAGAAGCGGGTATGGTAGAAGGAAAACTATACGCAGTATGCTTAGGCATGAACGCTTGGGCAATAGCTTATGATCCTTTAGCTGCAGAAAAAGCAGGTATTAGTATTTCCAAGACTGGATTATGGACATGGAATGATTATAGGAGATTTGCAAAGAAAATATATGAAGCAACTGGTCTAAAAGCGGAATTACCTTTCATGGATGAGCCTACAAATATACTTGCATATTATCTCCAGCAGAATGGATTAAATCTATATAATTCCACAGGAACGGGCTTAGGTTTTTCAGATCCCAAATACATGCAAGAAATATTAGAAATATTTTTAGATCTTGTAAAATCCGGCGCAGCACCTCATCCTTCTGAGTATGCAGTAACAAGAAGCTTAGAGGATAGCTTATTAGTTAAAGGAAAAGCATGGCTATATTGGTTATGGAGCAACCAATTTGTTGCGTTAGCACAAGCTGCAAAAAGACCTCTTAGCTTAACATTACCACCAAGAGGGAAAAATCCAGGTTTATTTTTAAATCCATCACAATTTTTTGTGATTTCAGCTAATTCTAAGTATAAAGAAGAAGCTGCGAAGTTTATTAATTTCTTTGTAAATAATATTGATGCTAATAAGATTTTGTTAGCTGAAAGAGGTGTTCCAACAAGCTCAAAGGTAAGAAAAGCTTTAAAGGACATAGTCGATCCTATAGTTAAACAAACTTTTGATTATATGGATTTAGCTGCAAGAAATTCCATTCCTACTGTTCCAAGACAACCTGCTAAAGCATCAGAAATTAAGAAATTAGGGCAAGAAATATTCCAAAAAGTTCTATATGGAGAGATATCTCCAGCAGATGGAGCAAAAGAATTTATGAAAAGAGGAAACGAAATTCTTCAAGGTAAATAAAATAGATGTAATTACTTACATGACTAGAAAGAGCCAGCCTAAAAAAAGCTGGCTCTTTTTGATAATAAATTGGGAGGAAAAACTTATGAATGAAAAGTATTCTTTTTTTAAAAGAGTTTTGAATTCTGAAAATACTTCTGGTTATGTATTTATCTTGCCATGGATATTAGGTTTTTTAATATTTACCATAATACCAATCTTATCAACATTATTTCTTTCTTTTACTAAATATGATTTGTTAACATCACCTCGTTTTATTGGTTTTGAGAATTATATAAGAATGTTTACCAATGATCCTAAATTTATAAAATCTCTTAAAGTTACATTCTTTTATGTTTTTGTTTCAGTACCTTTAAAATTAACCTTTGCCTTGATGATAGCTTTATTACTTTCTTACAATAGTAAGCTTTCTCCATTATATAGGGCAATCTATTATATTCCTTCCATGATGGGGGGAAGTGTTGCTATTGCAGTTCTTTGGAAAAGATTATTTTCCAGTGATGGAACTATAAATGCTTTACTTAATTTAGTAAGTATACACACTGATATTTCATGGATAGGTAATCCTAAAACTGCAATATGGACTTTAATTATATTAGCAGTATGGCAATTTGGTTCTTCAATGCTTATATTTTTAGCAGGGCTTAAACAAATTCCAGTAAGTTATTATGAAGCTGCCTCTATTGATGGTGCTAATGTTTTTCAAAGATTTTTTAGAATTACTTTACCTTTATTAACTCCTATAATTTTCTTTAACCTTGTTATGCAGTTAATAAATGGATTTATGACTTTTACTCAAGCTTTTATAATAACTGAAGGAGGTCCTTTAAATAATACTTTATTCTATGCTCTTTATCTTTATCAAAGGGGATTTCAATTTTTTGATATGGGCTATGCTTGTGCTATGGCATGGTTTATGTTAATTATAATTGCTATTCTAACTTCATTAATATTTAAATCATCTAATTTTTGGGTTTACTATGAATCAAAGGAGGAATAATATGAAAGATAGAAAAAAAATAAAATCTATTTTATATCATCTTATTGTAATTACATTTAGTTATGTTATGATTTATCCCCTTTTATGGATGTTTTTCAGTTCTTTTAAAGATAACTCAGAAATATTTAGATATGCTCATATTTTATTGCCACAAAGATTTAATTTTGAAAATTTTCTTATCGGATGGAGAGGTTTTGGAGGCATAAGCTTCTCTGTGTTTTTTAGGAATTCCTTTATTTTATCAATTATAGGAACTCTTGGAGCAGTGCTCTCTTCCGCATTAGTTGCTTATGGTTTTTCAAGAAATAAATTTAAAGGGAAAAAAATTTGGTTTGGATTTATGATTGCAACAATGCTACTTCCATATCAAGTGGTTATGATTCCTCAATATATAATGTTTAATAGATTTGGATGGGTTAATACTTTTAAACCATTATTAGTTCCTTCCTTTTTTGGACAACCTTTCTTTATTTTTTTAATAATACAGTTCATAAGAGGAATTCCCATAGAATTGGATGAAGCAGCAAAGATTGATGGTTGTAGTAAATATTCTATATTTTTTAAAATTATTCTTCCTCTTATTACTCCTGCATTAATAACTGCAACTATTCTTTCCTTTTTATGGAGATGGGATGATTTTTTAGGACCTTTAATTTATTTAAATCGACCTACCCTTTATCCTGTATCTTTAGCTTTAAGAATGTTTGCGGATCCTTCTGCTATTTCTAATTGGGGTGCAATGTTTTCAATGGCAACCCTCTCAATTATACCAGGATTATTAATCTTCATTTTCTTCCAAAGATATCTTATTGAAGGAATAATTGCTACTGGTATTAAGGGGTAAGTAAAGATTATAAAGGAAAGAGGTGATTATTATGTTTTTATGAAATAAAATCCTCAAGTCCCCTATAAGATACTGCTTCTGCTAAGTGGTCTACTTTGATATCTTCGCTTTCTTCTAGATCTGCAATAGTTCTTGCTACCTTTATCACTCTATCAAGTCCTCGGAGAGAAAGATTTATTTTATCTATTATAT
>JANXCA010000107.1 GCA_025060535.1 Endomicrobiia bacterium
CAACAACAAGATCTAAAGTGTCAATTAGAAAGATTAATTTTAAAAATAGGAAGTCTATTTGACAAAAAAACTCAAAAGCTTGCTCTTGATAAAATTACAAAGCAAGAACGTATAGGCGGTAGTAGATTAACAATAGATGTTCCTATTATTTATCCTTACGATGATGTTATCAAAGATGATATTCCTCTCATAATTACTTGTTTAGAGAATAATTGTAAGATTACCAGAGTTTTTCTTAATGATAAACCTATTAAACTTAATAATATGAATGGTTATCTTTATTTAGATCATAATTTCTTAAAACCTGAAAATACTATAATTATCTATTTTGAGATATTAAGGGATGGAAAATTAATTAAAACAACCAAACCTTATGTCTCAACTTTTAATTTGATAGATAAAACTCTTCTAAATGATTTAGACAAACATTTTATTGAAAGTAATAAATTTAAAAATCCCGTTGAAAAATACTTGTACCGACTTATGAGTCTGATTGAATTTTCAAAAAAATATGATATTGAATTTGCTTACGATATAGAAAAATATTCATTTTTAATAAAAAGAAATCTAAATTTAGAAGAATATGAATAGATTTTTTATATTTTTTATTTTAGGAGGATTCTTTATTTTATTTGGATGTCAATCAACTTTTAAGGAAATATCTTCCAAAGTATTAGAAGCTAATCAAGAGGATTCAAAACTAAACATTGATTTCAACAATTTAAATGATTCATACTTTGATATTTATTGCTCGTCCCTATTTAGAGATAAAGTAAATCTAATCGAATATATTATATACATTAAAAAATATCAAGATGAAAATTTCATGCTTCTCTTTCTTCATCAGCCTATACTCCCAGATTTATTAGAAAATCTTATTTATAAAGAATTTTTTGAAAAATCACTGTTTGAAAAAATGAATATATTAGACCCCAAAGAAAATAAAAAATATTATGATTACTTACAAAAAATCCAAACAAAGATTATTGAAAGAATTATTGAAAGAATTTCCGAGAAAAATCAAGCGAATTCTTTATTGTCAGAAATAAAAATTTATATATATGATGATGGAACTAAAGCAATTAATGCTTTTGCAGTTCCTCCACGATACATTCTAATTTCTAAGGAAATTGTAAGGAAAGCATTTATGGATAATGAAAAATTAAAAGGTAAGAAAAGCTCAAGACAGTCAAAGAAATCAATTAAAATGAAAAATAAAATCGATCCTACAGGCTATTCAGAAGATTTAAAAAACTTTAATTTGAATGAAATATTCTTAGAGTTCGTAATTGGTCATGAGATTAGTCATTTCTTAAAAAAACATCATACCTTAAAAATACAACAATTCATAGTTAATTCCTATCTTAATTTAAATAAGAGTTCTTTAAATGAGTTAAAAAATTTAATATTAAATAAACCTTCACTTGAACTTATTGAATCTAAACTGTCTCAAATAAATTCTAATAATCACAGGAGACTTTATAATCTGATGCTTTTTCTTGAACTTGAGGCTGATGCTTGTGCAACAAAGCTTTTATTAGATATTTATGATAAAGACAGACACATTATTGAATATTTTTTTGATAAAAAATTTGAAAACTACTTTTTAGGGGATTTTATTCAATATGAAATAAAACAAAATAATAAATTTATAAACCTTTCAAATAATATCATTCAATTTATCAGGAACTATCTCACTTCAGAAATTGAACTTCATCTCTCATCAAGTACCAGAAAAAATCATATTTTAAGAGTTATAAACAAATCTTAAGTTAATAATGAAAAATTCAAAAATATTAAAAATATTGAAAGAAATTTTTTTTATAGTGTTTATCATAGTATTAATAACCATTGCAGAGATTTTTTTACCTCTCAATAACATTACAACCATAATTGATCACTATGTATATTTTTTATCTGAATTTTCCATTAGAAAAGAAGGAATAGGGAGTTGTAATTCAAATTTACAATTAACGATTAAAAATTTAGGAATAGAAGGATTAAAAAATAAAGATAATTCCATATACTTGCAAGGTTGTGAGATAAAACATATAGATCAAAAAATTAATACATATAGAACCTATGTGCTAATGATAGATGAAATTTTATATAGGGATTACTTCTACTCAACTTCAGAGCTTGATAAATGTAGATTAAAGGAAATATTAAAACATATAGTTAAATTAAAACCTAAAATTCTTGTTATTGATATACATCTATCATTCAATTATGATAAAGCAAAATTTGAAAAAAGCTCTTCTGTAGTAAAAAGATTCTTAGAATATTCAGATAAATGTGAAAGGCAATTGTATAAATTCATTGAAAAAACTCAAAAAAGAGGCATAACAAAGATAGTTATGATTGACCATAGTAATGATCATAATAATCAAAGATATAAAAAATTTCCAGAGGGAGTAATAATAGCTACACCTATAATTAATACATCTCTTGGCTCTCCACTGTATTATAATTTTGAAATTAATAATCTCCCTACTTTAGCATGGGCTGTTCTTAGAGAGAGTTTTAACAATAACTTTTCTATTAACAAATTAAGTTTAAAAGAGTTCAAAATCTCATACAGTAAAGTATACTTTAACGCAATTGACACCCTTTCAATAAAAAATTTTGAGGATTCTATCATATTTTTTGGAGGAAACTATGGATATGATAAATTTATAACACCTCTTGATATTACCTTCAATTCCCAATCGCCAGGCGTTTTAATTCATGCTGTTGCCTATAAAACCTTAGAGGAGTCTATCAAAAATCCATTAAAAATTTCTCAGTTTTTATCAAAACATATTGATATTCTTCAGAAGCTAATTCTCATATTTTTAGGCATTATTTTTTTTAAGATACTCAAATTTATTTATAATGGTAAATTTTTGCTTAATAGAGTTTTAAAAAAGTTCTTTAGTAAACTAAAGAATTTTATAAAGAAATCTTTTGGTGTATCAAGTGATATTAGTAATAAATCTATTGTAAAAAATAAATATCTTGAAGCACTAAAGCTTCTTATCAGAAAATCACTCACTGCAACCATATCATTAATAATTTTTACAATTTTTTCAACGGTTTTAATAATAATTTTTGTTCTAATCTCAGATTTTTTTCTCTTCAAAATAAAAATTCATTACTTCATAGTGGCATTTTTTATTGAATTTTTTATTGAATACACTAATATATTAGGCGAGGAAAAAATTAAGCAAAAAATATAATCCCAATTAAAATCCAAAGGATCCTACTTAAATATCCTAAGCAGATGAAAAAGTTCAATAATTTTTTCTGGCTTTATGTAAAAATCTTTATCATTATGCTCCAAAAACTCAAATTTTTGATTCATAATCGCTTAAAAAAGCTATAATAAATTATGTTTTCAAAAATAAGGGATAAAGTGCTAAGTGGGAAGAGGCTTACAAAGGAAGATGCATTATTTCTTTTTAATTACGATGACATTCACTCAATTGGGCAGCTTGCTGATTATGTATCAAGAAAAATAAACTCAAATAGAGCATATTTTATTATTAACAGGCATATAAATCCTACAAATATTTGTGTAAATCGTTGCCGTTTCTGTGCCTTTTCCCGTTCAAAGGAAGAGGAAGGCTCATATGAGATGACGATAGAGGAAATACTATCAAGTTTAAAAGAGTCTTGGCAGAGTATCGGCTATCTTAGTGAAGTCCATATTGTATCTGCTTT
>JANXCA010000108.1 GCA_025060535.1 Endomicrobiia bacterium
GATATATGGATAAAGTGGACACCTAAAAATTTAGCAAGTGGTGTGTATATTGTACATGTAGAAGGTCCTGGAGTTAAAGGTTATAAGAAAGTAGCGATATTAAGATAACGCCCCTTAAGTACCCAATGCGGGTTTGGGTGTTTTTTTGGATTAACTAAGTAGAAAAAATTTTAGGAGGTATATAAAATTTATGAAAAAATTTGTTATAACAGCCGTATTATTACAGATATTTTTTGGATATTCAGTTACATCTGGAGGTAAAACAGGTTGGTTGATATTTCGTAAGGTTCACTCACCAAGACCCAAACCGCTTACTATAGTAGCAGCAATTCGTGGAGATATATCGGGAATTTTATATAATCCATCTGTATTAGCGACTATCCAACAGAAAGAAGTTTTTACAATAGCAGATTTTGGATTAGCAGGAGATAATCTTTTAGGTTTAATATATGGGCATCCTTTGTCTAAGTCAGGCATAACTGCAGGACTTCTAAATTATAACATTGGCAAAGAAAAAATTTACTGGATAGAGACAGGTAATGAAAAATCCGATGAGGTGACTCTTCAAAATGATTATTTAGGTTTTATATCATATGGTAGATATTTATCGGATAATATAGCGTTAGGACTAACTACTAAGTTTGCTAAGACACAACTTGTGGAAGCTGTAGATTCTTTTGCTTATTGTATAGATATAGGTGGTAGTTATTTTTATAACAAATTAGTTTTTTCTTTAGCTTTACAGAATTTAGGTAAGTCAGAGAAGTTTTTAGATAAAGAAGAGAAACTACCTACGAGTGTATATTTAGCTTTTGGCTATGGGGATGAATTATTAAGTTTAGGAAGAGTTGGATATATGGTAGGTATAGATATGAGTTATATTGTTGAAGAAGGAAGGTTTACTTCTGGTTTAGCAGTGGAAGTTATTAGGTCTCCAGTAAGTTTATTTTTAGGTTATAGATTAGGAGTAGATGAAGGATTTTTTAATGTTGGGATAGCTTTAAGTATAAAGAATTTTGAAATAGGATATGCTTTCATACCAAGTTTATTTTTGAATCCTTCTCATCGTATATTTTTAGGTTTTAAGTTTTAGTTTTAAAAGATGGTAGTTTTTATATCTTGCCTTAATTTATAGTTATCTATTTATTTTTTAAATACAATTTTGTATAAATTTTTGCTGACAGAGTTTAATAAATAAAAGTCTTTAGATAGGTTTTTTTAAGATTTTTATAAAGAAATTAAAAATGATTAAAATAATTTCGTTATTGTTAGTTATTTGTTTGTTAATTAGTTTTAATAGAGCCTCTGAGGATATAATAAGGCAAGCTTTAGAGGATGCGCATAGAGATGTAAAAAGGAATTTTAAAGAGGATGTTTGGGTTGCTGTTGGGTTTTTTGGGAATATTTTTGGGGTTTTATTTGCTTATTTTTATTCTCCTAAAATACCAGTATCTTCTCTGATGGGAAAATCTCCTGAATATGTTTCTGTTTACATAGAAAATTATAAAGAGTTTTATAAAAATTTAAGATTAAAGTCTTCTCTTTTAGGTTTTGGAGTGTCAAGTTTATTATTGATTGCTGTTGTATCTTCTAAATCAGTTTTTTCCCTTAGTTATTCTGGATGTGGAAATATCCAGCTAAATGGGTGTTCTTCAGGTGGAGAGTTTAGTGGATGTTCATCTTTGAATGGTAGTTTTAGTGGTTGTTCCTCTTCATGTGGTGGTGGAGGTTGTTCAGGTGGTGGAGTAAGTGGAGGCGGTGGAGGTTGTTCAAGTGGTGTATTGGGTGGTGCGTATAAGTGGTAGAATAGGTGTTATTCTTTAGGAGGTGTTGGTGGGTTTGGTTGGTAGAATTTTGTTTTTTGTGCTATTTATTTATAAAATTTCTTTAGCAAAAGAAGCTATATTTTTAGAGTTTGAAAAACAAGAAATTAAAGAAGATAAATTTTCTAAAGTAACAGGTACATTCCTATACATAGATCCTAACAACTTCTATATAGAAGTAACCTCTCCAGTTTTTCAAAAAATTTATTTCAAGGATGAAATTTTATATATTTATTATCCTAAAAATAATTTGGTTTTTAAATTTTATTTAGATATATTAGATAGAATTTCTTTTCATCCCTTTTTGTTTAATGAGGAAGTTGAAAACTTAATTTTAAAACTTGGATATAAAAAAATTTCAGAAAAAGATGATGAGATAAATTATATATCTTCCAAATATGGTAAAATTCTAATAAAGAAAAATAGGGATAAAACTATAAGTCATTTTATAATAAAAGATAAAGATGAGTTTATTTTGTTAGAATCATCTTATAAAAATTATAAAAACTTAAATAACTTTAAAGTTCCCCAGATGGTTTCGTTAATTTTTTATGATAAAGGAGCTAAAAATTATATTAACCAGAAAATATTTTTCAAAGAAATAAAAAAACAAAAAATAGATCTTAAAGATATATTTGATTTTTCTTTTCTTAGTACATCAAAGATTAAAGAGATTGATTTAAGAAAAAGATGAGGATTTTTATAATTTTTTTATTTATACTCATTAATAAAAATATTTTCTCAGAAGAAAGCAAAAATATCATACAAGGACTATTTATATCTGCGATAAGAGCATACCAGAAATATATTTCACCATTTAACTTAAATGTGTGTAGATTTTCCCCTTCTTGTTCTAATTATGGATATGAAGCGATAAGAAAGTATGATTTTTTTATAGGAAGTTTAATGACAGCTGACAGGCTTTTAAGGTGTCATATGTGGGGAGAGTTTGGAGAAGATCCTGTAGATAAGCACTATATATTTGCTTCTTATAAAGAAAAAAATTTTGAATCTATTTTTAATTATGATTTTAGAGAAGACATAGATTATTCTGATAAATTTCTTTTTGGTAATAAGTTGTTTGAGGAGGGATTATATGAGCAGGCGGTTATAGAGTATAAAAGAATCTTATATGAAAAAGAAAACTTTCTTTCAGAAGAAGAGAAATTCTTCTGTAGATATAGAATTGGTTTATCTTTTTATAAACTTAAAAAATATCAAAATGCTTTAGATATATTTAATGAGCTTTCAGAAGAAGCTTCTTTAGAGTTTAAATTAAGATCTACTTTTATGAGTGGCTGTGCTTATTATAGGTTAGGTTTAAATTCATTGGCTCAGAATAAATTTAATGAAATATATAAGAACTATCCTACACATCAAATAGCAAAGAAAGCAGCGATGTTTTTATCTTTAATTTATATTGATGAAGAAGACTGGCAAAAAGCAAAAAATCAACTTATCCTGATAAATGAAAAATTTCCGTCAACATCTGAAGCTGAAAAAGCCCAAGTTTTATATAAAAAAATTTTAGATTTAGATAAAATTCCAAAGAAGTCTTTAATTTTAGGAGGAGTTTTATCAATAATTCCTGGCTTAGGTAAGATATATGCTGGTAGATTAAATGACGGATTGTTTTCTTTATTTTATATCAGTGCTATTGGATATCTATCTTATGAGAGTTTTAAAAACAACTTTTATTTTTTAGGAGG
>JANXCA010000109.1 GCA_025060535.1 Endomicrobiia bacterium
TGAAATTAAGTTTATTTTCATAAAAGTTTTAAAATTTTTATAAAATAAAGAAAGGAAAGAAAATTTAAAAACACTCTATGGCCAAGGAATGTTGCTAGGAGGAATTGTCTGCCAAAGTTTACGAACTAAAACCACATTTAAACTTGGTAAATTTAAATTTTCATCAAAAAAAATTATAGAATACTCCGCTACTCCTGTCCCACGTTGAACATTTCCTACCACCCACGCAGCACCGTATATATCCATAGGTCCTTCCATATTATAGTTTCCTCCTACATACAAAAAACCTGCTAAACCAACATCTGTATTTGCTGCAACAGGACCGTCTCTCCAAGTCTCAGTACCAAACCTAAATACAGAACGTACTCTTCTAAATCCATTATCGGCTGGATACTCATTAGTTGCTGAAGTATCTATTTTTTGATAATCCACATAAGCTTCAGAAGGAACTTTGCATTCATCATCTGTAAGACCTGTTTGGGGATTATTCGTCCAAGCAAGATTATCTCCTGTATAGTTTGTAAAATTTCCACGGATGATAAGCTGTCCTTTTATTCCACAACCATTTTCACCAGTTCCTCCGGTCATTATTAAATCCCCATCATAATACCACACACGCCCTGCAAACTTTGCAGGATGGCGCCAAGGGTTCTGTAAGTGAGGCCTTCCATCATGATTTTGACCTGGGTTTAAATTACAACTTGAAAGATCCTCATAGGAGACCTCATTATTATCTGTTCTAACTAAAACTCTTTGCCAGTATTTTGGTCCTGTATAACTATTCATTGAAGAACAAGCATAAAAGTTAAGTGTGTTTATAGTAGCAGAACTCATCACATTAAGTGTAGGGTAATAATTTTTAAACCAAGTAGCTGGAGGTGGAGTACCTATCTCATAAACCCTAAGCCACATAAATCTTCTATAAGTTCTACCACCAGAAGTAATAGTATCAACATATTCTAAGTAGGTAGCAACATTTACTGCAGCAGAAGACCTTAATGCAGCAAAATCTAATATTGGAAGGTCTGGCACAGGATAGTCAGACCACCACTCTAAATTATCGGTATTTGGAGGATTAAGTCCATTTGTATCTCTCGGATGTGAAGGTACAGAAGAAACTACTCCTCTTGCAAATTTTCTAGGATAGTACTTTCTTGCTATTACAGCATCTGTTATTCTTATATCTCCATGAGCCATCACGGGTCCCCAATGACACTCAAACGCATTTCCTAAAAAAATATGCCCCCTTGAAATAATAGAACCAGGAATTGTATAATTTTTAAATACCGCTTTTATAGCACGAACCTCTCCTGTGATATTGTCCTTGCCCTCGGCAATAATTGTAACGCATCTGCTTTCTGGACCGCTTGAAAACTTTATTCTATATACTCCACCAGAAATATCATCATATATTACATCAAAGTTATAACCACTAATAGGTATCCCTGCAGCAGCCATATTCCAAGTTGCTGTTGAACTTTTAAGTTTCCATAGCCCTCTGTTTATTCCCGCCTCAGCTAAGTTTGTAGCAAGTCCTCTTCCTTCTTGTTTCTTCGCCATTCTTGTTTGATGTTGAACCCATTCAACTATTGTTGGTATAACTATTACTAAAAATAAAGCTATAGCTATTACCATAGGTAAGACTTGTCCTTTATTTTTCATTCTCTATCTTTTATTTTATCCTCCTGTTATTCTAATTCATCACCATAATTTTTTCTGAAGCCATATGAAGAGCTTTTCTTCTTATTTCATATAATTCCTTCTCCAACGTAATAGCTACAGAAACAATGTTCATTTCATATGAACGAGGAAATGTTATAGCAAAATATGTGACATTTCTTGAGAGAACTCTGGGTTGCCTGTTGTCTATTTTTTCGTATAAGGTCCTTCCAACTTGATAGTATGAAACAGAAGAGCCCTCTACTGTATAAAAATCTATTTTTGAATAAGGTGGCTGCTGTGGGTTGTGTCTACTTATAACAATAGAGTCACTTCTTCCATTTCTTAAATTTCTCATTATTACTTCTAAAATTGTCCTTGCTTCTTCCTGCAGTTCTTTTTGCACTGCTGTGATTCTATAGAAACGCCATATCTGTAAAAACAAAGAAGAAACACTTAAAGACAAAATCCCAAACATTGTTACTATTATCATTAGTTCTACAAGAGTCCAACCTTTTTTATTCATAAAACTTACCAATTAAAATTTCTATCTGTTATTTCTGCTCCTGGAGGTATTAAAACATTAGTTATTTCTCTTCTGCTAACAATAGGATTTCCATTTGCATCATAAGTAGTGTAGTATCCATATAAATTATACCTTGTAGTAGAAGAACCTATCACCTCCAATGTATAAGAGCCATCTTCATAGCTACTTGTCAAAAAATAAGCCGCGGAAGTTAAAGTAGCTATTGACAAATTAGGAGGTGTTGTTATTGTTGCTGTAGAGGCAATAATTAGAACACCTGTAGAAATTGGTTTTCCTCCTGCAAAAACTTTTCCTGAAACTTTACCCATAACACCTGTAATAGTAAATGTTCCTGCAAATACTGTTGAACCAGGAGTAACTGTTACTGTTGAAACTGTTGGAATTGCTACTTCCTTACTGCTAAGAACTGGTTCTACATAATATGTACCTGAAGAAAGGTTAGATATAAAAAATCTTCCATTTCTATCAGTAACATCTTCACCTGCAACAAAACCTGCTAAGTTAGTCGCTAAAACAACAACTCCTGCTAAAGGATTTATTCTATCTAAAGTAACAAAACCAGTAATTCTTCCTCCTTCAGACAAAACAAAATCTACACCAGAGGTAATTTGTGCTCTCTTTACTTCTACATTTTCTCTTTTTAAAGAGATATAAAGAGGGTTCAAATTATTTGGATTCGCTACTACAGTGTATATACCTGTGGATGAAGCTAAAAAGTAATTCCCTAATGAGTTAGTAAAAGTAAAGTTTGTAGGATTTTCTACTCTTATATTATTTAGAGGTTGTCCTAATATGTTTAAAACTTTTCCTGAAATAAAACCTAACTCTGTAGAGGAAGATAGTTGTATATAAAAATAATTAGTGTAGTCTATTGGATTAGTCATATTATTAGGTATTCCTACAGAAGAATTAGCTAAAACTCTAACATTATTTATTTCTATAAATCTCTCACCACTTGAAATCATCACACTCCAAGTGCCAGTCGCTACAGATGTAAGTAAAAATCTTGCTACTGGTGGATCACCAAATGCCGTAGCGGTTACTATATCAGATAATCCATCATTACAAGAGACAACACTTCCTACAGCAGGTCTTCCTGTAAAAGGATAAAAAAAATCTGAAGAATTCCGAGGTGGAATTTGAATAAATAATGAACCTGCAAAATCCTTATTATTATTATCTGAATCATAACAGTTGCCCCATCCATGGACATGTACATTAAATGTGGAAGCTTTTCTTAGGTATTGTTCATTTGATTCTAACCCAAAATTATCGTCGAGCCCATCAGTTTCATATACTGGAGCGGTTCTTCTTCCATTT
>JANXCA010000010.1 GCA_025060535.1 Endomicrobiia bacterium
TACTCTTACCATCCTTTGCCAATACATGCGTAATAGCAGATGTCAACATAGTCTTGCCATGATCTATATGCCCAATTGTACCTACATTTACATGTGGCTTGGTACGCTCAAACTTTGGTTTACTCATATATAAAACCTCCTTATGTTAAAATTCTTTTATATACGGTTTTAATTTGTTGTTTATTTTTCTATTTTAATTTCTTCTTTCTTTAAATTTATTCCGAGTTGTTTAGCTAATGCATACAAGATTTGTTCAGGTTTACAGTATCCAAATTTGATTAATATTTCTCCAAGTTTCTCTTTATACTTATTTTGAATTTCAATTACCTCTTCAAGCTGTTCTTTTGTAATAATGTTTTCTTCGACTAAAATCTCACCTAAAAGTTTCTGTTGAGCAAATTTTGAAATAAATTTTGTATTGAAAACATTTCTCTGCGAAGAAAATTCAACAAAATTTAACCTAGTTTTATAAATACTCCCTGTTTCATCCACACCTGAAATTTCTATAGAAGTTGGAGTGGGTTTTTTTTTCTCTTTGAATATAATGTTTAACATTTGTTCAAAAGAATTACATTCTTTTATTGTACTATCTAAAAAATGAATTTTGCACTCTAAAAGTTTCATTTTAAAAATGGAAATAAACTAACTAAAAATTCATTTATTCTTATAAACAACCCTCCAAAAACCAAAGCAACCACAGACATAAGCTTTAAAAGAATATTTAAAGATGGTCCTGAAGTATCTTTAAAAGGATCACCTACTGTGTCTCCTACTACAGATGCTTTATGAGGATCTGAACCTTTACCACCAAGATTTCCCTCTTCTATGTATTTTTTAGCATTATCCCAAGCACCACCTGAATTTGCTAAATATATTGCTAAAGGAACTCCACTTAACAAAGCACCTGCTAAAAAACCACCTAATGATTCTTTACCTAAAATTATTCCGACTAAACTCGGAACAATTACGGCAGATAAACCTGGAAGTATCATTTTTTTTAGTGCTGCTTGTGTAGTAATATCTACACATTTAGCCGAGTCAGGTAAAGCTTTGCCTTCTAAAAGGCCCGGGATCTCTCTAAATTGTCTTCTTACTTCTTCTACAATTGAATAAGCAGCTCTTCCTACTGCCTGAAGTGTTTTTGAAATTAAGAAAAATGGCATCACAGATCCAATAAACATACCAGCTATGACCTTTGCATCTAAAATATTAAGTCCACCCTCACCTAACCCAACAGTTTCTGCATAAGCAGAAAATAAAGCAAGTGCTGTTAAAGCTGCTGAACCTATTGCAAAACCTTTTCCTACAGCAGCAGTAGTGTTACCAACAGCATCAAGTCGTTCTGCTCGTCTTCTTACTTCTTCTCCCATATGTGCCATCTCTGCTATTCCTGCTGCATTATCTGCAATAGGACCATAAGCATCTATAGCAACAGTAGTACCTGTTAGTGCAAGCATACCTATAGCAGCTAATGCTATTCCAAATACACCTTGAAGTTTATATGAAATAATTGTAGCAATTGCTATTGTAATAAGCGGGACTACAGTAGATAACATACCAACAGCTGTCCCTTCTATTATGACAGTTGCGGGGCCTGTTTTTGCTTGGTTAGCTAACGAAGACACAACCTTACCAGAGGTATAATATTGAGCTACAAATCCAACTACCATACCAGCAATAAGCCCACATAATACACTCCAAAATGCTTTTATGTCTTTATACCATAAAATAATCAATAACAAACTTGCCGTAATGAAAAAAACAACAGAGGCTATCAAACCTTTATTCAGCACAACTTGTGGATCTTCTTCTTTTTTAGTTCTAACAAAAAACACACCAATTATAGAAGAAATTATTCCAATAGCTACTAAATACAAACACAACATTCCAGCAGAAATTTCTTTTAAATTAAATATTGCAATTACCAAACCAGACACAATTGCTCCTATATAAGATTCATAAAGATCTGCTCCCATTCCTGCACAATCGCCTACCATATCTCCTACATTATCTGCAATTACTGCAGGATTTCTTGGATCATCTTCAGGAATTCCTTTTTCTACTTTTCCAACTAGATCTGCTCCTACATCAGCTGCTTTGGTATAAATTCCTCCACCTACCCTTGCAAAGAGTGCTATGGAACTGGCTCCCATTGAAAAACCTACTATCATAGAAGTAGCTTCATAAATTGCTGATTCCAAAGTTGAACCTGTATTTAATAAGTATAATATAAATACCAAATATACTAAACCTAATCCTAAAATTCCTAAACTTACTACCGAAAGCCCCATCACAGCACCACCTGGAAAAGCTATACCCAATGCTTCATTAAATGAAACTTCACACTTTTTAGCTGTCCGTGAAGAAGACAAAGTAGATATGTTCATTCCTATTACTCCAGCTAACATTGAACATATAGCACCAACTAAAAATGCTATGGCTGTTTTTTTAGCTACACCAATAAAAATTATAACAAACAATACAGCAAGAAAATAGAAAATAGTTTTATACTCTCTTGTTAAAAAAGCAATCGCCCCTTTTCTAACAAGTGTAGATATGGTCTGCATCTTTTCATTTCCTGGATCTGATTTTAATACTTTTATTGATAGATACCATACAAAAATAACTCCTATGATACCTGAAATTATAGAAATCAAAATTGCTGGCATATGTTGGATGATTTGGTTCATATTTTTGACTCCTTTCTATTTTTATTTCTATTTTACAATACATATAACTTTTTCTGATTTTTTTAAAGTTCTATTTTTTATGGGATCTACTAATCTTGCTACTAGAGTGTGAGTTCCTGAAGGAATATTACACCAATCATACCACCAATAACCTACTGAGTGTCTACACCTTTGAAACTCTGAATTATCTATCGATATTTCTACAACTCCGTCGTTATTAGGTGTTCCTATACGAATAGCATAATGATCTTTATATGTTATTACTTCTTCATTTTTTGGATAATCTATTGTAATTTCGTATTTTTTATGTGTATTTTTTATCCTTTTTGTTATTTTATTAGTTGTCTTTTTTTCCATAATTTATTAACTTCTCTAAGTTAGAGGAATAAAGATTTAAACTTGCTAAATTTACATCTCGCTTTTTTTCTACTTTTCTGATATAAAGGTTTAACTTTTTGTCAAATTTGAAGTTAAAAATATCAAAAAAATATTTGATTGTCAAGTTTATTCCACAAAATAATTTTTTCCCCTTCGTAGCACCAACAGCTATAAGAAACCCTTGCTTTGATTTTAGATTTGATTTCTTTAATATATATTTTTTAACCCAATAAGGTTGCGATCTATCTATCATTATCTTTGCAAGACCGGGTATATGGTAAAAATATACAGGTGTTACTATTATAATGAAATCTTCTTTTACTAGACGAGGAAAAAAACTATTTAAATCATCTTTAATTTTACACTTAGCATATCTAAAACAGTACTCAGCACAGCTTCCGCAAGGTTTTATTTTAAGATCATTAACGTTTATTTTTCCTACATCAGTAGTTTTTTTTAGTTTCTGATAAATATATTTAGCAATAAACTCACTTGTCCCATTTTTATTTGGACTAAAGTTTATTATTAAGCCTTTTTTCATTCACAACTTAAGCACCATATTTATCAAATTTTCCAGCATATGCCATAGCTAATGGTAAAATTTTTGTCATATATATAGTGCCTAATATTCCCTTACTAAATTCTTCCTCGGTAAACCTTTTTACATTATTTTTAGGTGTAGGTACTTTCTTAGACCAAATAGCTACGGGAACTGGATGCCAAGAATGACCTTTTGTGACAGAAGGAGTTGAATGATCTGCTGTTATTACTAATACATCAGGTGAAAGAGATAAAATTTCAGGAATAAGTTTGTCTATTTCTTCTATCTTTTTTACTTTGCCTTCAAAATTACCATCTTCTCCAAGTTTGTCTGTATCTTTTATATGAACATAATAAAAGTCATAATCTTTTTCATAGAGTTGTTTTAATTTTTCTATTTCATCCTTTATTGTTTCGCATCCATCTATTATTTCCATACCAACTATTTGAGCAAGTCCTTTATACATAGGATAAACTGCAATCGCTACCGGAGTAAGTTTATAGATTTGCTGCATAGTAGGAATGTTTGGATACTTAGAAAAACCGCGCAGAAGTATATAGTTAGCTTTTGGTTCGTCTTTAAGCAACTCTGCTGTTTTTTCTATAAAAGTTTCGACAACTTCTGCTGTAAAAGAAGCTTTTTTAGAGTCAGTAATAGGTTGTATTTTATGGGGTCTATTACCTTCTTTATGTGGATCGTTTTCAGTGATCTCTTCAGATAAATCAGGATGTCTAAACACTCCAGCGAATCGGTGTTCTTTACCTGGTTTAAGTATTATTTCTACATTATTTATCTGTTTTATATTATTTTGTATTTTTTCAATTAATCTTTTGGTCTCTTCAGAAGATATTCTTCCTGCTCGTCTATCTACAACAATTCCATCTTTTGTTATTGTAGCAAAATTTCCACGGAAAGATAAATCATTAGGTGTAATTTTCATACCTAATCCTAATACTTCTAATATACCTCTTCCAATTAAATACTTAACTGGATCATAACCAAATAAAGCAAGATGACCGGGTCCACTACCAGGAGTTACTCCATAATCCACAGGAACTGCTAAACCACACAAAGCTTCTTTAGCTATTTGGTCTAAATTGGGGTGTTGTGATGCCTCTAATTCCGTCTTATACTCATATTGACCATGAGGAGCACCTCCTAATCCATCTATTACAAGAAAAACAATCTTACTTTCATTTTTTATAGAAAGTGTTTTAAAAAGTTCTAATGACATATTATTACTCCTTTCTAATAATTAGTTTTTAACAGCAGCATAACAAAAAAAACATTTAGAGTTATTATTCATTTTCAAATGATTTATTTTCTCATCTAAAAAAATGAAATTATTTTGATTTTTTAAAAAATTTCCAATCTCTTCATCAAATCTTCTACAGGGATAAACTGTCCCATCACACAACACTGCAAAACCATCTTTACCAAAAATACAATTTGCACCGTATACTAACAACTTATGTGGATTAAAAGTACCTTTAAAAGGATTAACAATTTTAACTGCAGGATATTTTTTGAGTTCTTCAAAATCTACATTTAGTAATTCTGAAACTACAGAGTAAAATTCAAAAATTTCTTCTTGAGATAACATTTCGTTTTTTAAATATTTTGCTTTTCCCACTGGTATGAAACGTTCAAAAATGATCTCTTTTATTCCTAACTTAAAAAATTCTTTTATAAAAAAATAAAAACTCTCTTTAATATGAAAAAAATTGGTTCTCATCAATGTAGTCATTATGCCTATATTTTTATAATTTTCAACAAAATAATTTATATTTGAAAAAACTTTCTTAAAATTTCCTTCACCACGAATTTTATCATTAATAGAAGAAGAAATACCTTCAATAGAAATATAGATAGTATTCAACTTTTTAATTCTTTTTAAATTATCAGAAGGCAAAATTATTCCATTTGTAATAAAATTTATTTTTCTGATGAGTTCAATTTTGTCTATATATTCTAAAAGTTCATAAAGATTTGGTTTTAAAAAAGGTTCGCCTCCTGTAATAGTTAATATTAAAGTTAAATTTCTTTCTTTTAAAAATTCTATTATGTTATCTATTATATTTTTCAACTGAAATAAAGACAATTCCTCTCTATGAGGTTCTTTATAACAATGAAAACAATCTAAATTACATATTTCTGTTATATGCCACTGTATATGAAAATCTTTCATTATATACAAGTTAGTGTTTCAGTTTATTTTCCTCTTCTAGCTCTGATAATTCTAAAATTTGTCTTAAAATTTTATCTCTTTGTTCTTTGATGAATTCTTCTTTTTTTACAGATGCTAAATTCATTACTTCTTCATTTACATATATAGGACATTCACATCTTATTGCTAAAGCGATTGCATCTGATGGGCGACTATCAACTCTTACTTCTTTATTGTTAACATCAATACATATTTCAGCATAAAAAGTATTATCTTTTATACTTGTAATAATGATGTATTTCACTTTACCAAAGAGCATTTCTATACAATTTTTTAAAAGGTCATGAGTGAGTGGACGAGGGAAAAACATATTTTGCAACTTAAACATAATAGATTGTGCTTCAAACATTCCTATCCATATTGGCAAAACTTTTATATCTGAAGACTTATGCTCTTCAGATTGTTGACTCTCTTGGATATCTTCTTCTAATAAAACTATACCCATCTGCGAAATTTCATCAAATAAAAGATCTCCTACTTTTACTTTTATCATACTTTTAACTCCTTGTTCTAAGAATTTTTGTTAATTTTTAGAATAATACCTACTTTTGCTCTTGGGTAGCCGAAGGAACATATATTTATAAATAACAAACCACACCTGCATCCTCCTCATAGAAAAAGGGCATATTTTTTGTGCCCTTACTATAGGAGGAAATACATTTTTGAACTCTTTTAAGTTTTTCAAATAATTTTAATCTATCCATGTTAAACTCCTCACTCAGCACCCATCCATGCATCTACACATTAACAATGAACGGTGAACAATGAACACATCTCATACACACTATTTTTGAGATTGTGTTTTCACCATTTATATAATTCAACACCCTCTAAATCTTTATGTGTACAAGCTATTTTTACTATTCCATTTTTATAATCATAATACCAAATTCCTAAATCAGTTTTTTCATCATAAGGTTGATCACTTACTATTACATTTTTTGTTGGTGGATGATATTTCACCTTTAGAGTAGGAATTTCTTTTATATATCCTTTCTTTACGAGGGTTATCAGAGAATCAGGATAGTTTCCTTCTAAAGAATAATATATCCAAATTTGTCTTTGCAATGTTGCTAAGTGATTTTTTGCTGCTGAAAATTCTATTTTATCAATTATAATTTGATACATATTTATTATTAATAGAGTAACTAAACTGATTATTATAGTGATAATACATACTTCTAAAACTGTAAAACCTTTGGACTTCGACATATTTTAATGTAATTTAAAATAAAATTTTTGTAATTCTATAATATTGAATAATAAAATTTATTACAATTAATAATAAAAGTATAAGTAACACTACCATTATACCGTGTGTAATCATTCTTGATTTATTCTTTGTTAATCCTAATTTTCTTGCTCTATATATTCCATAAAATTCATAAAGTACCAAAAACAGCGTAGATAAAATCAAAAGAATTATTAAAAAAGTTTGCATATAATCCTCCAATCTAAAAATTATTAAAATAATTCTAACTGTTTATTTAAAGACATTTGTTCATTTTCTAAATTATTATCTTTGGACCATCTTATGTTTATTTTTCCATATTCTCCATCATATCCAGGGAAAATATCAACTTCTCCTTTCCTCACTTTAATAATTCCCTCTGCTATTTTAGGATTAATTTTATTTTTAAGTTCCTCTTCTGGCAATTTAAGTAAAACTTCAAATTCATTAGCGACTTGTGTTGTAATATAGTAGTACTCATTTAAAGTTTTCTGAGTATTTTTACCAGAATTTAAAGCATCTGCAATTATTTCCATAAGTGGAATTAAATTTTTATAAGGAATAAATTTTTCTGAATAATAATTTTCATCTCTATCGGCTAATTGTTCTACACGATTTAATACTCCGATAGTAATTTTTTTGTTACATACAGGACATACTCCATTATATTTTTTTGTCTCTTTAGGTGACCAACATATTTTACAATTTCTATGTCCATCGTAATGGTATTTCCCTTCCTCTGGATAAAATTCTATGGTATAAAGAAATTTATTTTTGTCTTTATTTTTAATTATTTCAACAATTTCCTTATATAAGTCATTCTTTGGGTTTATGTCAAAAACATTAGCTTCTCTACCTAAATTCTGAGGAGAATGTGCATCTGAATTTGATATCAATGTAATATCATCTAATTTTGATAATCTCCAATTCATTTTTGGATCTGAAGATAATCCTGTTTCAATACTTCTTATATATTTTGAGTATTTACCAAAACATTCTTCAATAGAATCAAAACCACTTAAAGAGCCAAAAATAGAAAAATGAGGCGTCCAAGCATGAGCTGGTACTATTAAAGCCTCTTCTGTGATAGAATATACAATTTCTGTAAGAGAAATGCAATCTAATAATAAAATTGGTCTACCATCTAAAGCTAATTCACCATAATTTTGCAAAATCCTGTTTAGTTTTTCTACTGATTCAAAGTTAGGCATAAATAATATATTATGAATTCGATAATTTTTACCATTTTTATAAAATATATTGCTCACTTCTCCAGTAAGTATAAATTTAACTCCGTCATACTGAAACGTATTTTCAGAAACCTGTTGTAAGTTTTTTTTAAGTTCGCTTAACCATCCAGGATGGGTAAAATCTCCACTACCCAAAACAGAAATCCCTTTAAGTTTTGCCCACCTAGAAAGTTCTTTAATGTCCATATCTTTAGATGTAGCACGAGAGTATTTTGAGTGGATATGTAAATCAGCTATTATTTCCATAAAAAGTTTTTACCCCAATATCATTCTAAATGCTATAATGAATAAATAAATTCCAAAAATTTTTTTTAACAAAACATCAGGAATTTTATGAGCGACCACAGCACCTAAGTAACCACCTATAAAAAATCCAATAGATATTAATAATCCTATCTTGAAATTTATATTACCCTCTTTATAGTATTTAATTACAGCCAATAATGCTGTGGGTAAAGTTGTAACAACTAAGGAGATCCCTTGAGCTTGGTGTTGTGAAAATGATGAAATATATGTCAAATAAGGAATTATAATAGTCCCTCCACCTATTCCTAAAATTCCTCCAAAAATTCCAGCTACTAATCCTAATAATAAAAACTGAAAGTTTGTCATCTGAGTATCTACCTCTTATTTTTTAATTTAATTAATTCCTGAATAAAATGTCCAACTTGGATTGTATATCTATCAACACGATAATTAAAATAATGATAAAAAGCAATTGTAGGAATTGCCACAATAAGTCCCGCTGCTGTTGTAATTAATGCTTCTGCAATACCTTTAGCAACTACTTGAGGAGATGCATACCCTGCTTGTGCAATTGATTCAAATGCTTTAATCATTCCAACTACAGTTCCGGTAAATCCTAAGAGCGTAGAAATTGATGCAATTGCAGCTAATAAAGGAAGAAATCTTTCAAGTTTTGATATTTGTTGTTCTGCTAAATCTTCAACTGTATCTTCAAAATTAGGAGAGTTAATCTCTTCGATACTTTTTGTAAAAATAGTTTTTATGATTTCGTTAGTGTTTTGTAATATTTTTTTTGCTTTTTCAAATTCTTTATTTAAAATAAGTTCCAAAACTTTATGAATCAATGTTGTATTTATCTTATTTGTTGAGAAGAATATTAATCTTTCAATAATAATAGTAAATGAAATTATCGAACATATCAAAATAGGATACATCAAAACACCGCCTTTATAAAAATATTCCCACATTTTTCCCTCCATTCATTAAAATTTTAAATCTATTCCAGCTAAAAAATATGAAGAATAATAAATATCAGGTATAATATAATTTTTATTTTTTACGGGTATATTTACCTTTACATTAAAAGATAAAAATTCTTTTATAAAATAATATAATTCTGTAGTAGAGATGACTCTATCTTCTAAATAATTATAAAAATTAGTCAAGGTTCTGCTATTATAAGAAAATTTCTGTTTTAATAAAACATTTTTAAATATATTTCCCTCTAAACTAACTTCACTAATAATTGGAGTTGTAAAGAGAACCTCTTTAGGAAAAATCAAGTAATTTAAGTTATAGTTAAATATTAGATTTCTAATTAGGACTGAAAATTTGATGATTAAATAAGTTAAATGTTGATCTTCAATAAAACATAATTCTGTCGTGTTGTTTGAAAAACTATAAGTTGGATAATAATTATAAAAAGTGCTATCAAATAAAAAATTTATTTTATAGTTTTTATATTTATATTCTAAACTTGTCTCAAAAGCTTTAATTTCTGGGAAATATATTATTTCCTTATATAATACTTGTGGAAATTTAATAAAATAGTCTCTTATAAACTCAAAATAAAGTTTTTTTTCGTAGTTAATAGAAAAATTGAAATTATAAAATTCTTTATAAGATTTAATTTGATAGTAGAGGTTTTTTGTTGTTTTATCAGTAGATAAAACAAAGTTTAAATAAGAGTTATCAATAATATAATTTTTAAAAGTTATCCCTGTAGTAAATAAAATAGAATTATTTGAAAAAAATTCTATATTAAAACCTGTCATCATTTTGTTATTAATTATAGATTCTAATTTAGCATTACCTTTGATAAATAAATTATCAAAAGTATTATTTTTATACTCTATAAAGTTTTGCTGAAAAGAAGTAAGTAATGAAAGTATTATATTTGGAGAGAAAATCTTGTTTATTTCTATATCATAATTAATTTGACGGGATGAATTATTTAAAAACTGATTATTATAAGATAAACTATTTGTAAAGACAAAATTATTAAAAATTTTAGAGTAATTTAAATAATAACCAAGATTTATATAGTAGTCATTAATATTGTTTTTTACAACAGAGAATTTTTCAGATTTTATACTAAAATTAAGATTTCCATTTTCTTGTAAATTCTTAACGTCAGCTGAAATTAAATAATTATCTTTTTCTCCAAGTAATACTTTAGCATCTTTTTTCAACTTATAAGGTATTAAAAATTTATAATTTGGTCTTATTTTCATAATATCTGAAGAAATATACTGATTATATGATATTTCAATATCTTCATATTCTACATTAGGTGTTTCTATTTCCTTAGGTATATATTCAAAACGAAACTGCAAGGGTTTTGTCTCCTCTGATATAACATCCTCCATAGTAACTGTAGTATCTATTTGTTGAGATAGAAGTGGTACAGATAGTATAGGAAACAGAATTAAAAACGAATATAAAATAACACTCACCTTTTAATACTCCAATCATAATTATTTTAATTTTTTCAATCTAAACTCTGCTTCTTGGGCCCATAGGGTATTAGGATATTTTTCTTTAGAGTTAATATATGCTTTCTTAGCTTCGCTGTAAAGGTTTAATTTTTCTGCACATACTCCTACCATATATTGAGCTTCTGATGAAAGCTCTATATTATCTGGATAAAGATATATAACTCTTAAATACTCTACAGAAGCTTTTTTATATTCTTTTAAGTTAAAATAGCAATCTGCTATAAGTTTCTGTGAAATAGCTCCGTAAGTTTTAGAATTAGTAAGCTTTCTTAAGATTTCTATAGCATTATAGTAATCATTATTACTTATCAAACATTGAGCTTTTTCATATAAATATTCATAAGTTTCCTCTGCAGTAGGGTATTTTCCCAGTAACAACTCTTCATAGAATTTCATTTTTTCATTATCATTAATATTTTTATAATATCTTATAAGTGAAAGATAAATTTTAGGAATGTAGGGTGAATTAGGATATTTTTCTATAATCTCTTTGTACATATTTTCAGCCCAGTTATTCTTTTGAGTAATTTCGTATATTTTTGCAATTATAAATTCAGAATACGAAGAAGTAAAAGGATCATATGATATTCTTTTTACTAAAGAAGCTAACTTTAACACTTTGTTGTATTCTTTTTTTGCAATTAAGTTTTCTATAACATTTTTTACTATATCTAATTTTTGTTTAGTTTCAAAATTTAAATTTGGTATAACATTTTCACAGATCTGTACTGCAATATCAGAAGAATTTTCTATGCATATATTTAACAAATTTAACAATTCTTCATAATTAAAATATTTATATCCTTCTATAGAATAACTGCTAAACTTATATAGAGTTGAAAAAAATTCTTTTTTATTATCTGTTAACAAATAATATTTTGTTAAATAATAATCTGTTATACCTAAGACAGGAATACTTTTGTTTTCTTTTTGAATTTTTAAAATTTTATTATAAAGTTTATTAAAATCGTTTACCAAACTTAAAATTCTTAAAATTTTTAAATCAATTAAAAATTTTTCTTCTGACTGATTAACTACTGATGAAAGTTTTTCTAACATATCTATAAATTTATTATAATTATTATTTTTTGCATAAATTTTGGAAAGCAAATTAACTACATATCTGATTTCTTCAATAGAAAGTTTATTAGAGTATGAGTAAATTAATTCTGTGGCAATTTTTTCTGCGTGAGTTATATCCGCTAGATTATATTTTGTAGACAAATATAATAATTTTATTTTTAAATTTAAACTTTCAGGAATTTTTTCATTAGAAGATAATAATTCAGATAATACTTTTTCAGATTCTTTATAATCATTTAAATGATTATAAATCTCAGCAATAGAAATTTTTGTTGATAGTAAAAGATAAGTATCATCTATATTTTTTTCTAAAATTTTTTTATAATACTGTAAAGCTATTTGAAATTCATAAGATAATTTATAATTTTCAGCTAATTCATAAAATATCATACACAAAGAATTGTCATTTAATTGATTATCTTTTAAGTCCAACAAAGAAGTAAGTATCAACTTCGCTAAATCATATTCTTTAAGTTCCTTGTAACTTTTAGCAATATATAAGCAAGCAGATAAATAATACACTGAACTTTTTTTATTTTTCAACAAAGAAAAAGTTTGTATAGATTTTGTATATTGTTTATTTTTATAATAACTCACCCCTAACCAATATATAACATCATCATACCATTTTACATTAGGAGAATATAATTTTAAAAACTTGGAAAATATTTGTATAGCTTCATTATAATTTTTATTATTAAAATAAGATAATCCTAATAAATAGTATTTGTTTATATTTATTTCCTCATCTGAGTAATCAATTTTAGATAAAATTTCTATTGTCTTTTGATAGTTTTTAAGCTGATAAAAACAATATGAAAGCATAAGTTCGACAAATGATTTAAGCTTTTTATCTATTATATCCGATAAAATTTCTTGATAGATTTTAATAGATTGATTAAATTTTTTCTGCTTAGATAAAATTCGTGCTATATTATACTTTATTATCCATTTTTGTTCTTTGGGAACTTTTTCTTCTAATAATTTTAAGACAATTTCAGCATCTTTGTAATTTTTTTGTGCTTCGTAAATCAAAAATAACTTAAAATTAGCGTTTAAATACAAACATGAATTTTTATATTTTGTAGCAAAATTTTTAAAAATTTCAACAGCTTTTTTATAGTTACCTTTATTATACCAACACTCACCCAATATATAGTCTAGTTGTTCTTCTAATTCTTTATCTAATTTTAAATTTTTTTGTTTAGATATATAAGTTTTAAACAAAGAAATAGTAATTAAAGCATCGTTGTATCTTTTAAGATTATAAAGACAATAAATTTTTCCATAAAAAATATAAGGAACTAACCCATAATCTATATAATTTATGTCTGTCTTTAAAATACTATCATATACGCTAAGTGCTTCTTCATAATCTTTTAACAACACACAACACTCTGCATACATTAAAGATGCATAAATTTTTAACTTTTTATCTTCGGAAATTTCATTATACAATTTTTTATAGATCTCTTTAGCATCATTTATTTTGTTGTTTAAATATAAAGAATAAGCTAAATAAAAATCATTAGAAATGTCTTTTTCCTTCTTATAGAAATTGTTCCTTTTAAACATTACTTCAGACAGTTCATATTTCTCATCTAAAAAATAAGATATTCCTAAATCAAAACTAGAATGACAAAAACTGACAACAAATGAAATTAATAAAATTAGTAATTTTAAATTTTTCATATAAGATAATTTTTCAAATCTTCAATTTTCAAAATTTCTTGTTTATTTTTTTCAAAATCTTTAATTATTATTTTATTTTCTTTTATTTCATCTCCTATTATTATTACATATCTACAATTTTCATTATTAAATAATCTCAATTGTGATTTCAAACTCCTATTTCCAAAAGGCCCTATTACTACGACATCCTCAAAATTTTTTGAAATAATATCTAACATCTCAAAACTTTTACCTATATACTTATCTTCAACTATTCCTATACCAACTTTAATTTTTGTTTCATTATTTCTAAACTCCTCCGAAATAACATCCAGAATTCTATCAATTCCCAAAGCCGCTCCACAAGCAAAGTTTGTCTGTCTGTCAAACTGACTTATCAAAAAATCATATCTTCCACCCGCACAAATAGTATTTTGTGCACCTTCTAATTTATAACATTTATATTCAAAAACAAATCCGTTATAGTAATCTAATCCCCTAACTATTTTAGGTTCTATCTTATAAGATATACTTAAAATCTCAAATAAATTTATAACAACTTCAAATTCTTTCTTGCATCTTTTACATATATGGTTCTGAATATTTATCTTTTCTAAAATATCTTTGTCTATTTTAACTATGTCAGTTTTACAATCAAGAATTCTTAAGGGATTTTTTTCTAATTTTATTTTGCAAGAATCACATAAAATATCTTTTACTTTATTTAACTCATTTTTTACAACATCTAAAATTTTTCCTCTACACTCTGGGCATCCAATTGTATTTACTTCGAGTATAAAATCTATAGAAAGTTCTTTAAGTATTTTGTTTATTAAGCTAACTAATACTACGTCTCCACTTCCAGGAGGTTCTTCAAAAATTTCCAAACCAAATTGATAAAATTCTCTATATCTACCCTTTTGAGGTCTCTCATATCTAAACATGGGACCAAAATAAAAAAATCGTTTTAAATAATATCTATTCTTAAAATTATTCTCAACAAAAGCACGAACCATACCAGCAGTTCCTTCTGGTCTTAAAACAAAAGTTTCTTTTTCTTCTTGTGATTTATTTTGAATTATAAACATTTGTTTTTCTACAATATCAGAAGTGAACCCTAAACTATGTTGATAAAGTTGAAAGTTTTCTATGATTGGTAAAATTATTTTTTTAAAACCAAACTTTTCTGATAATGATTGACAAGTGTATTCTATATATTGTATTTTCTTTGCAACTTCTGGTAATATATCTTTAACACCGCGTACTCTTTTTGTCTGCATAAATAAATTTTAAGTTATATAAAAATTTTTTATTTTTTTCAACTAATTTTAGAATAATATTGATTTAGTTATCAATTTTATGTATACTTAATTCAGCCCAAATATCTGGAGGGATGCCCGAGTGGTTTATGGGGCTGGTCTTGAAAACCAGTGTACCGCCTAAGCGGTACCGGGGGTTCGAATCCCTCTCCCTCCGTGTCAAAATTACCTATTAGATAGTTTACTCCAATCTTCCAAAAACTTCTCGATCCCTTTCTGTGTTAATGGGTGATTTATAAGTTCATCTATAAGCTTATAAGGTACAGTAACCGCATCTGCTCCATATATCGCAGAATTTATTATATGTTCTATATTTCTTACAGATGCTACAATTATTTTGGTTTTAAAATTATATACCTTGTATACTTTTACAATATTATATATAAGTTCAATTCCTTTCTCACCTATATCATCTAATCTACCAACAAAAGGACAAATATATTCTACGCCGGATATTGCTGCTATTAGAGCTTGCTTTAAAGAAAATATAAGAGTTAGTGCTGTCTTTATATTTCTTTCTTTAAGTATCTTTACTGCTTTTAATCCTTCCTGAGTTAAAGGAATTTTAGCTACTATTTGAGATGAAATTTCTGATAATTCAATACTTTCTTCCACTATATTCTCACATTCTTGGCTAATTGGTTCTGCTAAGACAGGTACTTCTGAAATACTACATATTTCTTTTAAAATTTTTTTCGTTTCCTTAAATAAGTCTTCTGATTTTGTATTAGTTAACTGTTTTGCTATTATTGTAGGATTAGTTGTAACTCCATTTAACAGACCCATTTCATTAACTTTTTTTATCTCTTCTATATTTGCTGTATCTAAAAATAATTTCATCTTACACCTCCTTTCTTTAAAGAAATTAACTAAAACCTTATAACCACTTGAGCATTAATACCAAAATTGTAATTTGTTTCTGTTTTTACTACTCTATTTATGTTTATATCAGAACCTAACCCTAATGTGACGTTTATATAATCAGATATATTATAATCTCCTCTTATAGAAATACCTAAATTATCCGTATTATTTCTTGCAATATCTATAGGACTTTTTTTATGAACATAATTAAATGTAGAATTTATTCTTAATCTATTTTTCAACGGTAACCTTTTACCAAATAACACAATACCATCCTGTTGTGGTACCAAGTCAGCATAATAAGAAACACCAAAACTATTAGTGGTTATATCTTTAGTAGGCAAACCCCTTGCATCTTTAGAATACTCTTTTCTATATTCATATCTTGGTGTTAATCTCTGTCCAAAAAATGGTAAACCTACTTGTAAAGTGACGATATCTGTAAAAGAATCTAATACTTTTAGTTTTAACAAAAAATTATAATTAGTAGTAGAGATATTTTCATAACTTGACAAAATATTATAGTTTTCCATAAAAATAAAACTTATCATTTCCTTATGTCTTATATTCCGTTCTAAGCTTACTTTCTTAATTTCAGTAGTTCTATGTGTGTATACTAAATCTAACTTAGTATCTTTTAGTACTTTCTTCTTTTTCAAGAAAACTTCCAATAAAGTTTCAAAGCCGTAAAATGTCCAACTTAAATCTGGCCATACTTTCGTATATGTTAAAGTTTTTGTTTGAGTTTCTTCTCTCTCCTCTAAAGCATCTGAATAAGATAAATTCATATCTGTTTTAGTTAAAAATGAAAAAGGTCCTTTAAAATTAAAACCTTCAAACAATTTCCAAGTAGTATTTACCCTTTGTTCTTTTCTTTCTAACATCCTGGTTCTTGAAAGTGAATATGTTGAGATTTCAAATTTATACCATAATAGATTTAAATTATTGAAACTATATATGTTAAGTGTAGATATATCCTTTGAAAGCTTCTCATATTTATCCGATGCGATGACAGAGAAATTATAATTTAATCTTAAGGTATTAAAATGTCTCAATTTTATTAAATCCTTAGGTGAAAATCCTACATTAAAATTACTGTTTGCATTTCTCGTAATGTCTTTTTTGTTTGAAATTGGGAAATTATAATCTTCAATTACATCTATTTTATAACTAAAAAATGGTTTAAAAAAAGGGACTATATCAATATTAGAATCAAAAGAAAAATTATTTTCATTCCTTTTTTCATAGGAACTAATAATTATAGAATAAGGGGTATAATACATCTGATATGTGTTTTGTAAATTATACAAAGTAAAAAAAGTAAGATTACCGTAATACTCAACTGGATTAACATTATTTTGAAGTATAGGCAATTTAATATCCTTATTAACATCATAATTAAATCTTCTTAACTCGGAAAAAGTATTTTTATTACTTAAATTTAAATTAAATCTTAATTTGTCCCAAAAATTAAACGGTAAACCTAAATTAGAAAATTTTGTATTATCTAAAATTGGAATGGATGTAGAATAATTTAACTCCCAAGGATACAACAGAAATTTTTCTTCTCCATAAGTAAAAGATATATTTTCAATAGGTAAATATTTGCTAAAAGGATTTCTATAATTAAAAGTTGCTCTTAAGCTGTCTTTTATATCAGTTCTAGATAAAGCTGTAGTAGATGTGACAGACTTTGAATAATTAATATTTAAAGATGGTAGTTTAGATAATATAACTCCTATATTAAAGTTACCTTCTGTAGAAGTACGTTTTCCTTCTTCATATTTTGAAATTAACTCACCCGCTTTTAAAGCAGAAGGAGTAACAGTTTGGTTTTGTCTTGCTTGAAAATTTATAGGTAAAAATTTCAACTTTGTAAAGTTAAAAAAACTTGAAATAGAAGTGTTGTCTTGATTAGTAATTGCTGAAGTAAATGTTTCAAATCTCCTGTCAATTGTTCTATATGTAGCACCAAAGTTTATCCAATTCGGAACACTAAAATTAAAATCCAATTTTTTAGCTATTCCTTTTTTTGACCAACTTTTTGAAAGGTATATATCATTTATATAAATTATCCCACTCTGTGGTGTGTTCAGTGGATTTTCTAAAATTATTTCCAACCTTGTTATTGCTTGGAGATTTGGAGTCCCTATTTTTTTACAGATACCTCCAGTAGGATTATTTTCAGAAACACTCCATTCATCAGGTATGTTATCTCTATTAATATCAACCTGTTCAATAGTAAATCTAATCCAGTCAGACAAAGAAGATATTGTGGTAGTTGAGTATTCTAAGTAGTTATTTATATCAGTATACAATCTAATTTTTAAGATAATATTGTTTGAAGTTTTATTAAATATAAAAAAATTAAAATTGCGATGGAATGTGTAATCTTGTCTCTGTGAATACAATAAACTTACTACAGATGAGGAACCTAAAGTGTCAAATTTATATTCTATAGCTAAAGATTGTTCTATTTTTGTTTGTTGATATAAACTACCATATATAGAAGAGTATTCCTCAAGTTCAGTAAGTTTTTTATATGAACGATCATTTTCATTATTTACTGCAAATATCTTAGTATTTTGTGGAGTTAAAATTTCAAATTTATTACCAACTATTGAGATTTTTGCAATCTTTAAAACTCCTGATTTATTATATCCTCTTATTCTTAACCTTAAGTTTTTAACATCACTCCATAAAGTTTTGTTTGTTATTTCTACAGGAACTATAGTTGATGTCCAGCCTGTAAAATTTAAATCTGATATTTTAAAGCTACCTGCAATTTTGTCTGTGGTATTTAAAACTCCATCAGTATCAAAGTCTTCTGTATCTAATCTTCCATTTTTGGCACCAATAAAAAATTTTTCATTATTTTTTTCATACTCAAAACCAATATCCTCATCAATATCTAATCTTCCATTTAAATTTTTATCTTCTGTATCTAACTTACCATCATTATCAATGTCTTCAGATGTATGTCCCAAATCTAAGTAAAACTCTCCACCTCCAGCGTTGCTGTAGTATTCAATCTCTATATACATTTTTTTTGAAAAATCCAAACCTGTTTTTGAAAAATTATATATTAAAGCCACTTCTGAAGAACTATATAGCTGATAATTTATCTTTAAAACCTGTTGTTTTTCTAAAGTTGTTTCTCTATTGGGATTTATTTCTTTGACTGGTACCTCCTCATTTTCCCAAGAAAGTTCACCTCCTATAATTTTATCTAATTTTTCATCATATATGCCAGGAATATATACATAGCTACAGCTTCCATAATTCCACATATGTCTATATGTTGATACACTATCTTCTAAGGTTATACCTTCCATATTTTCAACTACTGCTTTATCCCATATATTTGGATTTTTTTCATTTTCAGCGTATTCACCAGATATAGAATTGATAACAAAAGGAATCAACGGTAGTTTCACATCAACAAATCTTGCATCTACCTCCCATACTTGTAATGAACTTGGAGTGTTTCTTAAATCAGGAACACTTGTACCTTTAGAAGGCAAGTTCCCAATCCAACTGCTCCCTACAAAAATTTTTTTATGAAGTGGTATTTCTATTCTACCACCAGCAAGTGTTTCTCCTCCTTGAAGTCCTAACATGCTATATTCATAACTTGCTTCTATGACACTGTTTTCTGTAATCATTTCCTCTTTTAGAAATGTTATAAATCCAGAATCATAATCAATCCAATAATCAATGTTCCTTTGAAGAATCTTTCCATCAATTACTATTCTTTCAGAGTATGGTACAATAAATGGTTTTAAAAAATATGTTTTAATTCTATATCTATATTCTATAAGTATATCATATCTACTTATAGGATTTTTTTCATAACAGTCATCTGCAAACGGCTTATCAGAAACAAAATAAAACTCCCCATTTTCAAAATCAACAATTATATCTCCTATATTACCAGTTTTATATACTGGAATCGGTTTATCTCCTGGTTGGATTCTATCCACTGAGGGGTCTAATATTCTTGAGCTTTTGTCCGTAATTTTTAATAAAAAATTTCCTGTACCATCATCTCTTACTATATTAGTTCTTCCTATTGAATATCTGTTTAGTAGCTCCGTAGTAAAAATTTCATCTTTATCCTTGATTAAGATATAATTTGTGGTTCCTAAAAGTTCTCTTAAAGAAAGATTTGTATTTTCGTCTATGTAATCCACAGCAATTATCCAATTTTGCTGAATTGTTCTATTAGGTAAAGTAAAAGTTACAATACCCTTTGCATAATCAACAACAAAATCCCTCCCTAATGCTAACTGCTCAAATTTACCTGTATAAGTATAAGTCGAAACGCCAAAAGCTACAGCGGTAAGTTCCACTAAAGTAGCAGGATCTCTTTGAGGGTCTAAAGTATCTAAAAATATTTTTACAGAATCTTTTTTTATTTTATGATTATTAAAGGATATTCTATAAAATTTCCTTCTTATATATGAAGTATCGAATAAAATTCTTCTTTCAAACTCTAATTTGCCAGTAAACCTTTTTGTTTCAAAATTTCCCTTTGATTGTGATGCAATTAAATATAATTTTGCATTTTTATACTGACCTGTAGCTTTTATTCCAAAAACCTGTCTTGAATATCCTACAAATTCCGTATTTGGAATACTTAACTGAATATCACCAAAAGCAACTTCTTGAATAAAAGCTCCTGGTTTTGCCTTGTATCCAACAGCACCAGGTCCTACATCAACTCCTTCACCCCTATAAATTATAGAAATGTCTCTTTTATCAGGTTGTGTGTCATCAATGTCAATATTAACGTCAACATTTTTTCCAACTTTACCTTTTACACTTACTTGTAACTCTTGCTTCATATTTATATCTGTTCTGTTATATTCAGGTCTATAAGGATAATAAAGATTTTTTATCTCCATACCAATAAGTTTACGACCTGCAATAGAAAGTTGAGTTCCTTCCATAAATTCTATTGTAGTAGGAGCAACAACCGGTGGCCTTGCCGGAAGTGTTGATTTTTCTTCTTCATAAAGAGGCACACCGCTCTCTATACTTTCCCTAACATTATTCCATTTTTTTTGGTCAAATTTGAAAATAGAGTTATAGGTAGTTGTCGAAGTGCTTATGTTTGTATTTATGTTTATATTTTCAGATTGTGCAAATACTAAACAAGTAGTAAACAATAGAAATAAATATAACGAAATTATTTTGTTTGTCATAATATAGAATAAAAATTTGAATAATTATACAATTTTTTATATAATTTTTGTATATTTTTAAATAATTTTATTATGTAAAAAATGAAAATAGTAAATAAATATATAGTTTCAAATTTCGTTTCTACTTTTTATACTTACTTATTTATAACTGCTTTTTTAATTTTTATAAATTATATCTATCAAATTCTTAATTCTTTACTGCTTCATAGACCAAACTCTCACATAATACTCAACTTACTTCTTCATTTACTTCCTTCAGTATTATCCTTAACAATTCCTATAACATTTTTGTTGTCTGTAATTATGTGTTTGTCTATTCTAAATGAAAATAAAGAAATTTTAACACTACATACTATGGGTTTAAGCAAGATCTATTATACCAAATATCTATTATTAATTTCATCAATTATAGCAGTATTACTTGTATACTTTAACGGCTATATAGTTCCTAGAAGTTATAAAAATTTTAAATTTATATATTTTAAACAGATAGTTTCTAAACCATTTATTAGTTTCCAAAATAATGGTGTTATAAACTTGCAGAATAAAAAGATTTATACTCAAAAAGTAGAAAAAGATAGTATTTTTGGAGTTTATATTCATAATTTTATAGATGATACCTCAATCCAAACAATATATGCGAAGAAAGCAAATATTTATGCAGATATAAACGGCAACTTAATACTTTACTTATTTGACGGAAAAATAACTATGTTTAATCCTCAACTTCCAAACGAAATTTTAAATTTAGTTTTCAAACAGTATAAATTTTTTGTTTATAAATCAGAAATAAATAAATTTATTCCTTATAATAAAACATTTAGAGAAATGGACAATAGAGAACTTCTTGAAGAATTTAACAATTCCCAATTACCAAAATATAAAAAATTAGTTTTGTCAGAATATTTTCTAAGATATACTTTGTCCTTTAGTGTATTGTTTTTTTCAATTATTGGAATATATTTAGGCACTAAAATTAAAAAAAGTGCAAGGTCTGTTAGTTTTGTTGTTTCAATACTAGTTATTTTAATATATTACTTCCTATTATCCACAAGTATAACCATAATAGAAAGAATAGAAGAACTTCCTCTCTCATTTATATCAGTTGGAACAGTTATGCAAATCCCTAATTTTACAATGATACTATTATGTGTTTTTATTTCTATAAGTCAGAAAATATATGAAAATATTAAGAAAATATATACTGGTAGAATTTTTTAAATTACTTATACCTGTAAGCCTTTTTTTAATTTTAATCTTTGCTTTATCTGAATTTTTTTGGAGATTGCCTGATTTTATTTCACATAAAACACCTTATTATTATATTATTTATTACCTATCACTTCATGTACCACTGTGGTTTGTTCAAACCTTACCTATAGCAGTTATGTTAACAACTTTACTTCTTATTACACACTTACAATATACAAGAGAACTTATTTCAATCAAAACCTTAGGAATAAACACAAGAAGTTTTTTTTCTATATTACTTATATTAGGTATCATATTCAGTGCAATTTCTTTTTATGTATATGACAATTTAGCAACAAAGCTATTTAATAAAGCTCAACTGTTTTTTAATATAAAGATAAAGGAAATACCACAATTTTCCTCTTTATTAAAAAACTTATTTTATTATGACAATAAAAATAATGCTTTTATTTATATAGGAGAATACGATCCACATAATAAAAAAATAAAAAACTGGTTTGTAGAAAAATTTAATGATGGATTTTTGGAATTAAATATAATTTCTCCTTATGGGATTAAAAAAGATAACATAGTAGAACTAAAAGATTGTATAATTTATAAATATAAAAAAAATAAATTTTTATCACAGACAAAAATTTCCACTTATGAGTATGCTTTACCAATAGATATTGAAAATTTTCAATACGATTATCATACTATGCAATTAGATCAAAAAAACATACAAGAAATTAAAAAAATAATTGAGTTTATGAAGTATAAAGGTGATACCCCTGCGAGATTTCTTACAGAAATTTATTTCAGGTATGCTATAACTTTCTTAAATTTTATTGTAATACTTTTTGCTATTCCTTTAGCACAGATAAAAGCTACAAAATATGGAAGTCTTGTCAGTTTCATATATACCATAACAACTTTAATAGTTTATTGGATAGTTCTATCAATTTTTAGAGTTGTGTGTGAAATTGGAATTTTATCTCATTTTTATATTTGGGTACCTAATTTTTTATTTATTATTATAGGAACTTTATTATACTTAAAAGTTAAGTAACTTAAATACTTTTAATATAACAAGCCAATTTGAATAGCATGAGTTGACTGTAGATATTTATGATTACTAAAGGAATAAGATATCAAAAAATTATAAAATTCTAATTCTACTCCACTACCTATACTATAATTATTATGAATGTCAAACACATATCCTAAATTTAAATTTAATTTCTTCCTAAAATCTTTTGAAGTATAAATGTTTATAATGTATGACAGTTTATACTTAGAATTTCTTTTAATAAACATATCCTCATAACCAAAAATTAACATACTTTCTGAGATTTTAAAACCTAAACCAAAATTATAAACAAAATCTTTACTTGTACTTATACTCTTTATTATACTACCTATTTTTATTGCTTTAAAAATTTTATTTTTAAATTTCAAGTCATAAATCAAACCGTTACTAAATCCGAAATAAATAACTTCTATATTTATTTTTTCTAAAAATATATAACCACTAAATCCTAACTGCAAAGTATTACCTTCATCATCTAACAACTTAGCCGCAACTCCTAAGGAGGTTATGCCATATAAATACTCAAAAGTCTCATTTGTTAAAACTCCATCTATGTCTCTAAAGTTTATTTCACCAGATGTAAACCTTCCAAATACCAAGCCTATACCAATTTTGTTATCCACAATAGTAGAAATACTTAAAAGATCATAAGTAGTCATTCCGTAATAAAATATCTTGGTATATTCTGAATTATATTGTGATTTTAAGTTAACTAACAAAGAAGGATTAGTTATTACGCTAAATCCATTATTTTCTACAATAGATAATTCACTTGCTATCGTTTTACAAGTAGGAATACTTATTATTGCAACGTTATTAGAAAAAATTTGAAAAAATAATATGAATAAACTAATAATAACAAAAAACAATTTATCCATTGTCTATTTTTTAATTACAAACTTATCTATAACAGTATTGTATTTTGATTTAAAACATACAAAATAAAGCCCAGCAGACAATTGACCATTTTCTTCTTTTAAATCCCACAACTCTTCATAATATCCTGCTACAGAATGATATCTTTCTATCATTTTTACTAAATTGCCAACTAAATCAAAAACCAATATTTTAATATCTGTGGGCTCATCAATGTGATATCTAAAAGAAATTTTTGGTAGCTTGTTATAATCTAAATAATTGTTACCAATTATAAATTCATTCTTTTTTACAACTAAAGCAGGATTATATCTTAACACAATATCTTTTATTGTTAATTTATCCTCTTCAACTATAAAGGTATCTTTATAATCTAAGTAATTAACTAATTCACATCTTAAATTCCAACTTCCAGTTGAAAGTTCTATCATACAGTGACCTTTTATAGAAAAACTATATGTAGATTGAGAATTATTATATACATATACCTTTACATTATCTAAATATCTCCCATCTAATGTCATAATTTTTGCTAATATACCTGATATTGACACAATATTAAAATTTACAAAATTATTCAATAAAGTTATTTCTGTAATATTAGTATTTATCGGTTGACCATTATAGGCAGTAACATTATATTGTTGAGGAACAAAGTTAACAACATTTTTAGTACCTGGAAAAGGGTCTCCGGCGTCATTCTTATCTTTACCAAGCAAACTCTTATCAGCTGCAATTAAATCAACAGCCAAATGTGGAACCCCAGAGTTTATGTCATTGTTTTTTAATCTAATTGGAGAAGTCGCTATTTCATCATCTATTTTCCATATCAAAAGCCCACTACCAGGTAAACCTTCATCAAATCCTATTTGTGTTCTATATTCTAACAAAAAATATTCACTTTCTGGATTATCAGATGTTAAAATCTTTATTTTAACAGCAGACGATGAACTCTCAACATTTTCTAAGAATATGTTCCTTACCGTGGAGCTTATTACTATTGGTTCTAACCAACCCAAAAAGTACTTACACCATGCTGATAAGTGAGAAGGTTTTGAACCTTGAGGAGAGCCTAGCCATACACCATTATCCATTAAACACCAACATCCCACTATACTTTCTTGCTCATAGTATAAATCAGGAAGTCCTAACTGATGTGCAAACTCATGACAGACTACTCCTAAGGGTGAAGCTCCATATTCTTTTTCAGGTACTATTGTACCATCTGTAAAACCATTTACTGGAACTTCCCAATCAATATATACAGACCATATATCTTGTGGATTATTAGTAGATTCATTTCCATATCCTGCATGAAACACCATTACATAATCATAAAGGGTTGCGTTTACTGCAGTCCCTGTAATTGAAATAGCATCTTTAACTAATTGAGCTAATCTTGACTCTGTATCTTCTCCATAATATCCCATATTTCTGGACAAAGTATATGGGAGCTCTTCACCTGTTAAAGTATTAGATGTTCCACCGTCATAAAAAAAAGTATAATCAAGTTTCAATTTACCATAAGATACTTCTTCATAATAGTTCACAAATTGAGAAAAAATTTGTTGTGCTTGTTCATGCCAACCAAATGAAAATTTTTTATCTGGAAAATCTACAATTATCACTGCAATTTTTTTAATACCAGTAGTGTTTAACAAATCTGCTCTTTTAACTTTAGGAGCAAATTTCAAATCGGATGAATAATTAATCTTTACTTTACTTTTAGGAAAATTTCTTATTTTTTTATCATATAAATGAATAACTGTAGAATTTAATCTAACAGTAAATAAAAAAAATAAAAAAAATAAAATTAATTTTCTCATTTAGTATTGAATAAAATATTTCTGTTGGGTTTTTGGGACAAACCATTTTATAAAATTCCAGCCAATTCCTGCTTTAGTAACTTCAACATTTTTTATTCTTTTGTGTATAACAGGCATAGATTCTGGATAATACAAAAAGATATAAGGCACATCGTTATGAATTATTTTGTGAATTTGTTGGTATATTTTTTTTCTCTTTTCAAAGTTAAATTCCACTCTTCCTAACTCCAAAAGTTTGTCTACTTCATAATTGCTATAAGAGACAAAGTTATATTGCCCAGGGTTTCTTTGACTTGAGTGCCATATAGAGAACTGATCGGGATCTCTGGATAACGACCATCCTAATATAACTGCTTCAAACTTTCTTGGTAGTATGTAGTTATTAATAAATATTGACCATTCAAGTATCAAAATTTCTACTTCTATTCCAATATCTTTTAGTTGTTTTTGAATTATCTCTGCTATAAGTTGACGAGATTTATTTCCTTGATTTGTTATTAAAGTAAATTTAAACTCTATTGTTTCTTGTTTATCTTTATTTTTTATTATTTTTTTTAAAATCTTCTTATTTTCATCAAAAAACCACCCGGCTTCAACAAGTAGCTGTTTACTTTTTTGTGGATTATATTCAAAATCAACTACATCTTCATTATAAGCCCATGACTGAGGCGGAAAAGGACCAGTAGCAGGTCTACCTTTGCCAAGTAAGACACCTGAGATAATTTCTTGTTTATTTATTGCATGTGCAATAGCCTGTCTTACTTTTTTTTCTGAAAAGAGAGGATGTTTAAGGTTGAAACCTAAATAAGTATAAGAAAAAGATGGATAGCTAAACTTATTATAAGATTTAAAAAATTCTTTATATCCATAAAACTGATCTGGAGTTAAACCCATAGAGTCAATACTTTCATTAAGTAGTTCTAAAAATTGAACACTTTGGTCTGGTATAATTCTGTAAACATATTTTGATATAAAAGGTTTTCCTTCAAAATAATTTTCATTAGCAATCAATTCTATCTTTTCATCAGTTATCCATTTATAAAATTTATAAGGTCCTGTACCAATAGGAGCTCTGTTTGCTGGATTTTTATGAAAATCGTATCTTTTATCAGAAAAAATATGTTTAGGTATAATACCTATTCCCCAAGATTCTAATGCTGGGACAAATGGTTTTTTATAGATAAATTTTATAGTATATTTATCTATTACTTCGCATTTTTCTATCAAATTAAAATCTGAAGAATATGGAGTCTTTATAGTTGGGTCTACAAGTTTCTCATAAGTAAACTTGACATCTTCCGCAGTAAATTCTTTACCATCATGCCAAAAAACATTTTTTCTTAAAAAAAATATGAGTTCTTTCCCATTATTTCTTATTTCCCACTTTTCTGCAAGATCACCAACCAAATTTAAATCCTTATCATATTTTACTAACCCATTATAAACTAACGAGTTAATAGCAGCTGAAGCAGAATCAGTAGCTAGTAAAGGATTAAGATAAGAAGCATCCCCTAAAGAAGCATCAATATAAATATCGCCATAGTCTTGAGTAGCGGTTTTATAAGTAAAAGAAAAAAATACCAATAAAATAATCAAAGAATAAAATAATATTTTCCTCATTTAGGTATTAATTCTAAAATATATGGTTTAACTTCTGTAATTTCGTGTATTACATTTTTTATATCATCTAAACTGACATTTTCTAATTCCTCTATGTATTTTTTATCATATATATAATCTAACCCTAAAACTTCCCAAAATCCTAAATACCACGCTTGTCTTAAATTTGTTTGATGGTCAAGTAAATATCTACCTTTTAATTTATTTTTACACTCTGACAATTCTTGTTGAGTAATTCCATTATATTTCAAATAATTTAGTATCTTTTCAATCTCTTGTTTTGCTATATTTATTTTTTTTGCATCTAATCCTAAATATATAACAAAATGAGAATCTAAAAATTTTGTCGGATAAAAACAATTAGTTTCGTAACATAATGATTTTTCCTCTCTTAGAATTTCAAAAAGTTTTCCACTCATTCCACCACCTAAATATAAGTTTAATAATTTTAAACTTAAATATTTTTTAAAGTTTTCAATTTTTATTGAAGGAGCAAAATAACCATACATAAGATAAGCTTGTTTAAAATGTGTTTTTTTTCTAATAATCTTTGGTTTATTTTTAAAGTAATATTCCTTTAAAGAGGGTATTTTTATCGGTTTAATATTAGAAAAATTTTTTTCTATTATTTGTTTTGCTTTTTGAAATTCTATATCTCCACTTACCACAATTATTATATTTTTATTATCATAATCAATCCCGTAAAAATTTTCCCACCAAGATAAAATCTCTTTCCTGCTTAACTTTCTAATGTGTTTAATAATTTCATAAGGATGCTTCCCATAAGGGTGTTTTTTGCCATACATATTACACAATAACTCATCTATAGCAACTTCAAAAATATTATCTTTTCTTGCCAAAATCCCTGCAATTATATTGTTTTTTTCTTTCTCAATTTCTTCTTCAGGAAATGTAGGATTAAAAAATATATCAGAAAGAATTTCAACAGAATGTTCGAAATATTGTGTTCTTACAGATATAGATAAAGTGGAAAAATCATCTCCGCTATCTGCTGATATAGTACCTCCAAGAGATTCTATCTCTTGTGCTATTTGTTGAGCAGTCCGGTTTTTCGTCCCCTTAGTAATAGTAGCTTGAAGAAGTTCAGAAATTCCAGAAAGTTTGTGAGGTTCATAAATTTCACCCATTTTAAGAAATATTATAGTGGAAACTATAGGTAGTCTATCACTATAATTATGAATGAATATAATTTTATTTGTCAAAATTTCTTTAGTTATAGAAAAGTTTATTGGATAGACAAAATTTGTCAACATATAAATACTCCATATAATGTAATAAAGATATTTCATTAAATTTAATTAGGTTCTAAAGCTGATATAGTTAAATAATTAGCATATTTTCTTATAAAATTTTTAACATCTTCTTTAGAAACTTTATTTATTTTATCAATATAAGAATTAAGTTCTTCTAACGAAGCAAACATATCCCACCACGCTAAGGTAGATGCTATAGAGTGAACCGTTTCATTATGAGTAAACCACTTTGTCAATATAATATTTTTTGCTTTTGTTAATTCCTCTTCAGAAGGTCCATTGTCTTTTAATTCAAAAAGAATACTTTTAATCAGCTCTATTGATTTATTGAAATTCTTAGGTTCACATATACCTAATATGTAAAAAACAGAAGGTCCAAATTGTGTATAAAAGCCACTACTTATCTCATAAACCAATTTTTTTTCTTCTTTTAAAATCTTATAAAGCCGTGAAGAAATTCCTTCTCCTAAAATAATTGATGTAACATCTCCTACATATATATCAAAATCACCAAAATTGGGCCCTAAGAAACCACAAATAAAATACAAATGTTGTACTTTATGTTTTTTCACTTCTAATATTTCTGATTGGGTGCTTTCTTCCTTTAGATTTAACTCTGGTTCTTTAAACTCACCTTTAAGCTGAATATTTCCAAATTTTTCTTCAATCAATTTCTCAACCTCATTATAATCTATATCTCCACATATACTTAAGAGCATATTACTTGGTGTATAAAATTTTTGGTAGTATTCTATAATTTGTTCTCTTGAAAGAGATTTAATATTTTCCTTATTTCCTATAATTCTTAATCTATAAGGAGTTTTAACAAATAACAGTTTATTAAAGTTTTCATATAATATGTTAATAGGTTGATCTTCTAATCGTTTTATTTCTTCTATTATTACATCCCTTTCCTTTTCTACTTCTATTTCTGGGAAAGTAGCAAAGAAAACTAATTGAGAAAGTACATCTAATGCATCATTTAGACCTTCCTTTGGAATATCTATATAATATACTGTATATTCTTTAGATGTACCTGCATTTAAAATACCTCCATAATACTCTATTTTTTTACTTAGTTCTTTCATGTTATACTTATAAGTACCTTTAAACACCAAATGTTCTAAAAAATGAGATATACCATTTATATGTTCTGTTTCATATATTGAACCAACTTTCACCCAAATTTGTACTGAAACTAACGGTAAATAGTCTACTTTTTTTAACAAAACAGTCAATCCGTTAGATAACTTTAGCTTTTTATCTTTTTCGTTGTTAAAAATTAAATTATTTTTCATATTTTGTGAGTAAATAAAATTTAATAAAATTGCTACTAATATAAAATAATAAAATTTCATAAAGAAGATTAGAATTTTATATAAATATTATTTATCTTATTCAAGAGATAAAACTATATTTTTAAAATTGGTTTGTATAGCCACAACCAAATTTTTGAAAATAAATTTTTTTTGTGGTTAGTTTTATTATTATCTTCCTTATGATTTATTTCAATAATTTTTGTATTTTCATATTTTATATTATTGTTTTTTATTTCATTTGCTAAAACAAGTGTTTCTAAACGTGTTTTTAATTTAGCTATTTCCTCATCCTTTTTGTTAAGTGTTTCTTCTAAAATTTTATATTCGTTTAAAAGTTTATTATAAATATCTTTCCATGTAGTGTCTATCTTATCTATTGTTTCTTCATGCCGCTTTACTATCTCTGACACTTTCGCAGAAAATTCGTGCTCTATTTGTACTTTATATCTTTTGTATTCTTCTATTTCAGAATTTAGTTTTGATATAATCTCATTTTTTTCCTTATCTTGTTGTATTAACTCTTCTATTTGCTGTTTAAGTTGATTTTTTTCTTTTTCATATTCTTCTTTTTGCACACTTACAAAATCCTTCAATTGTTTTTCTAACTCTTTTATTTGTTTTTCTAAAGATTCTTTTTCTTTTTTATTAGAATCTAACAAAGTATGTAATTTTTCTATTTCTTTTTGTTTTTTAAATAATTCATTTTTAAATTCTTCTATTGCTATAGTGGAGTCTTCTTTTAATTTTTTATTTTCTTCTTCCATGAGTTTTATTTTTTCTGTTGTTTGGCTATATTTTTCTATTATTTGATTATACTCATTTTTAAGTTTTTCATATGAATTATTTAACTCTTGTAAAATCCTTAACTTATCATTTAATTCCGATTTAAGTTTTTCATTTTCTCTTATTAATGTTTCATTATTTATAGATAATTGAGATATTTTATTTTCATAATTTTGTTTTAAGTCATCAATTCTTCTCATTTCATTTTCATGTTTATTAATTAATTCATCGTATTTATGCTTTGTTTCCTGGTATTTAGCAATATATTCATTTATAATCTTCTCTTTTTCTTGAATCTCTGCAAATAAATACTTGTTTGTATCTTCTATTTGAGAGATATATTTTTTATACTCTTCTACCTTAGAATTTACATTTTTTTCAACTTCTTCTTGAAAGTTTTGTTTATATTTTGCAAATTCTAAACTTAAATCCTGATACATATTTATATACTTATTTAACTCATTCGTTAATTTTTCTATTTCAGCATTTTTTAATGAAGATAGTTCATTCAGATGAGCAGTAATAGTATTATATTCTTGAGTTAAAGTTTTCAATTGTTGCTCTAATGAATTATTTTTATATAAAACATCCCTAATTTCATTATTTTTTTGATTTATTTCTTCTTGGAGTTTTTTAACTTCTTGTTCTAATTCACTCTTATTTTGCAATTCTTTTTGTAACTTTTCAAGATGGTTTTTGAGTTCTTTGATTTCATTATCTTTTTGTTGAAGTATTTTGTCAATTTCTATTTTATGACGAGCTTGAAGTATTCCTATCTGTGTTTTTAACAAAAAGAAATCTTTCTCTTTTTGTTCTCTTTCCTGTCTGATAACTCGTAGCTCCGCCTTTAGATTTTCAATTATATGTTGTAACTTACTAATCTGTTCATCTCTTTTTTTAATCTCAAAATTAAGTTTATCTTTTGAAACACTGGATTCTGATTGTAATGTTGCAATATTAGATTTTAAAGTTATTATTTCTCTTTCTTTTTCTTCAATTTTATCTCTTAAATGTTTTATTTCATTTTCAAAATTTTTATATTGGAATTTGTAATCTGAAATTTGTCTCTCAAAATCAGCTTTAAGTTTTTCTTCTAAAATTTTATATTCATTTTTTACTTTGTTTATTTCTTCTTCTTTATTTCTAAGAATTAACTGAAATTTTGTTTTTTCTTCTTGCCAGCGGGATTCTAAATCTCGTATACGAGTAAGAAATTGCTGTTCTATTTGTTGCTCTTGTAAATCTCTCTGAGACATTTGGGTTTTTAATGTTTCAATCCAAGTTTCTCTTTCTTTAGCAAGTCGTTCTTCTAATTCCTTAATTTGTTTTATTAATTTTTCTTTTTCTTCTTTAAGTTCTTGTTCTCTTTTTTCTCTTCTCAATCTTTCTTGTATATCTCTTATACTTTCCTCCACCTTCATTGCAAGCGCTTCTTCTTCTTTTGTTTTTATTGTTTGCATCATAAGCTTCTCACGTTCTTCAAGTAACATTCTCTGTAATTCCTGAAGCTGAATTTCCATCTGCCTTTTTGCTTGTTCAGCTTCCCACAACCTCTGTTCTATTGGTGAAGAAAACTGTGGGGTAGGAATTGTTTTGTCAGAAACATTTTTCGTAACATTAGGAAAATTAGAAATAGATATTTGTGGTGTATTTTTATTAGATGGTAAATTAGGTACTTTACCTACTCCAGGAGACGTTGGTGTCTTAGTAGATGGTATAGGTGGTTTTGGAATTTGTGGTTTATTTTTGTCTTCCATATTCTAAATACCCCCTTTATATTTCTGTTTCAATTTCTTTAAGCCAATTTTTAATAATATTGTTTTCAGGATTAATCTCTAATACTTTCAAGGCATATTTTTTAGCATTTTGATAATCATTTAAGTTAAAATAACATAAACTAATATACTGATTTATTACCTCATTATTTTCATCATAAATTTTTAAAAATTCTCTTAATGCGATTTCATATTGTCGATTATTATACAAATCTATTGCATATGAAATCTGGGATTTATAATTATCATAAAAAGTATTTCTATGAGAATTAAGTTTAGAAATCTTTTCCATTACATACTGAGTAATATCTTTTTCTTTTATAACTTCTGCATCTTTTAATGCAAAAATTTCACTTTCTAATTTTAATTTTGAATCAATTTTAGCAAGAAGTTCATTTATAATATACTTATATTCATTCAACTTTTGTTTTAACATATTTATTTCTTCATTTAATAGTTTTTTTGTGTTCTCTTTTTGAGATAATATCTTATTTCTTTCATTCTCCCATTGTTGGATTAACATATCAAATTCATTCTTCAAAAGCTCTATATTTTGTTTTCGATTTTGAATATTAATCTTATAATACTCATCTTTATTCTTATAATTCTCTTCAAGTTGTTTTAATTCTTCGAGCAGTTTATTAATCTCTTTATCCATAAATTCTTTTCTTTTCTTTCTTTCTTCTACATTTGCTTGCTCTCTTAATGAACATCTTATTTCTAAAGTCTTTAGCTCATTCTCTTTGTTTTTTATTCTTTCTAAAATTTCCTCGTTTTCTTTATTAAATTCTCTCATTATTTTCTCTTTTTTTTGCTCATATTCCATTGCTAATTTTTTAAGTTCAAAAGATAATTTATCTTTAGAGGACTTTATTTCTATTTCTTTCAAAGTTATTTTTGTTTTTATGTTGTCTATTTCCTTTTGTAATTCTTTTATCATATTTTCATTTTCTATCTCCATATCTTTTATTTTCTTACTCAACTGCTCTATTTCTTTCTGAAGAGTTTCCTTTTTTAATTCATATTCGTTTTCATCTTGAATAATTTGTCTTTGTATTTCTTTTTCAAGTTCATTATATTTTTGAGTAATTTTTTGTTCTTCAAAAAATAAATTATTTAACTTTTCTATATATTCTTCTCTTTGTTTTTCAATTTTAGACCTTAAGTATTCTATTTCATTTTCTAATCTTTCTTTTTGTTGATTTAATTCTTTATTTCTTTTTTCTTCTTCTATTTTAATAGATAATTCTAATTCAGATAACTTTGACATCAAATTCTTAAGTTCTTCTTCTTTTTTATTTTTTAGTAAATTAAATTCATATTGTTTTGAAGATAATTCTCCTTCTAAAAAATTAATTTGAGATAATAATTTATTTATTTTTAAATTGTATTCTTCTTTTTTAGTATTATATTCTTCTGTAAGCTGTTGTAATTTTTTATCATATTCTTGTTTTAAATTAGATATAGCTTGACTTTTTTCTGCCAATTTTAATTTATATTCGTCTGCCTCAGAATTAATCTTAGACTTCAAATTAGAAATTTCAAAATTAAGAGATGCTCTCAACTCCTCAAATTCCTGTCGCTTTATATGCCATTCTTGTTCAAATAACTCCTTCTTAGATGAAATTTCTGATTTTATTTTTAATATTTCATTTTGAAGATTTTCTATATTTTCTTTTAATTCTTTTTCTGTTAGAGAAATTTTCTCTAAAAGTTGCGATTTTTGTATTTCTAATTCTTCTATTTCTTTTGTTTTCTTTTCTGTTAATTGATTCAATTCATCTATCATTATTTTCTCTTTATTTTTATATTCTAAAAGAATTGTTTCAAATTCTTGCTGTTTTTGTGAAATTAAATTTTCATAATCTTTTTTTAAAGAATTTAATATATTATTATAATTTT
>JANXCA010000110.1 GCA_025060535.1 Endomicrobiia bacterium
AATTCAAAAATTCTTTCTTTATTAATTATACAATCATTAGTAATATCTATTTTATTATTAGTATTCGGATCTACCAAAAATAATTTAGATTCACAATATTCTATTTTTACAAAGGTATTATTTCGTGGAATTTTAGAATGAATTTTTTTAGAAAGATACAACATATTTTTATGATTATCAATAAGTTCTAAGTCTTTTCTGGATGTAGCATAAGAAATTGGATAAATATGGTGAAGTTCATATCCATCTTTTTTAGATATATTATGATAATCAAAATATAATTCTTTTTCTTTCTGACTCCTTGTTGCTATAAATTCTAAAATTTCCTGAGAAATACTTAACATTAAAATAGTTTTACGAAAAGTTTTGAAATATATTGTCTGGTTTAATAAATTAAACACTTGTAATGATTCATTGTACCAGTTCATAAAATCACGCTTTTCTGTTTTATCTTTTGCGTTCTTATTAATTTTATAAAAGGAATTTTGAATATCAGTTAATACTCCTGCTTGTTGAATTTTACTTAATTTCCTGTACTCTTTAATAAGTTCAACTTTTTGATCTATATTTAAATGTGGATCAGATAAAATAAATGTATATTCGTATATATTAACAGAATCAAATTCTTTATATAATATTATAAATATCTCCTCTAAAATTGGCTCAACTAATTTTTCTACTGAATTAATATAAATCTTATATTTACTCAACAAACTCTCCGCTTCCACAAATTTTATAGCCAAATCACTTAACTTAATATAATAAATTTCCCTTCTTTTATCTCCAAGCAACAACTCATTTTTTTTATTAAATCTGTCAATAAAACCCATAACAGACAGATCAGGAAAAATATTCTTCTTAAGAGAATTCACTGTAACAGTAAAATTTTTATTACTTTTATTAATTTCTTCAATTATTTTATAATATTCATCACAATTTTGTCTATTCCCTTTCCAATCACCAACATGAATTCTAATTATTTTATTTTTAATTATCTTATAAATTGTATCTAATAGAAAACAAACTTTTTCAAAAGGTAACCTATTATGTTGAGAAAGATGATATCCTCTATAGTCTGGTCTTTTAATTCGGTCTTTTAAATAATCTAAAAATTTGTTGTTCATATATTTTATATATTTTATATATTCTTTAATCTTTGATTGGCTATCTTGATGAATTCTTTATTTATATCGCAACCAATAAAGTTCCTTCCTAACTTTTTAGCAGCAATCGCAGTAGTTCCAATACCTACAAAACAGTCCAACACTAAATCACCAGGATTACTACTAGCTTTTATTATCCTCTCAACTAAGTCAACAGGTTTAGGCGTAGTGTGAGGTAATTTTGGTGTTTTACCATTTATTTTATTTTTATGCCTTTCACTTGAAAAATGCCATACATCTGTACAAAGCTTACCTTTTGGATTAGGAAACCATCTTTTACCGTTTTTTATTATACCGATTTTTTTTGCATGTTCTATTCTTTTCTCTGACTCGTAGGGAATTCTTATATCGTCAACATTAAATGTATATTTTTTGGATTTTGTGAAAAATAGAATTGTTTCCTGAGCATTTGTATATTTTCTTTTAGCTGCTGAAAAGCCGTCTCTTTTATCCCATGTTATCCAATTTTGAAAAATCAGACCTTTATCCAAAAGATATTTTAATATAAAAGCGCAATTAAATGGAGAGTTGAATATGTAAAAACTTCCTGTAATCTTTATTTTAGGCACTAACATATCTAAGTAAGAATAAGTAAACTTAAAAAAGTCTTCTGTTGATTTAAATCTATCCCACTTATCTTTTTTCATGTTATATGGAGGGTCTATAATTACTAAATCTACGGAATTATCATCAACTAATTTCAAAAACTTAAAACAGTCCATTACGTAAAGTTTGTTTATTTTAAGTTTTTGCATATAATAACTCATCAAAAGTTATCTGACCAAGTTTTTTCTCTATTATCTCTTTATATGTTTTACAAATTTCATACCCTATAAAATATCTTCCTAACTCTTTGGCAACTTTTAAAGTTGTACCACTTCCTGCAAAAGGATCTAAAACAACATCCCCAATATATGTAAATAATTTAATACACCTTCTTGGTATTTCTTCAGGCATAATTGCAGGATGTTTTCCAAAAGCAAGATCATCTTTAGAAGGAATTGGAATATTCCATATTTGTTTTGTATATTCTATCCATTCCTTTTCCGTTAATTTACTTTTCTCTTTTATTTCTTTGGGTATATTATTATCAGGCATACCTTCTTTTACATATACAGTTATAAATTCAATTGTATTCTGTGCATAAAAATTTCTGGGATAGGGATAGCTACCAAACATTAATTTTTTACTCCAATTAGTTCTATTCCAAATATACACATCATATAAAAATATATTTTTAATGTTTTTTAATATAGAATGCTGAATATCTGCATTTATATCAAAAATGTGCCTGTTATAATGAGTATTAAATTCCCTTTTTAACATCGGCATAAGGGGAGCGTTAATAATCAATTTACCATTTGGCTTAAGAACACGTACGCATTCCTTCCAAACTTTTAATAATTCATTTATATAAGTTTCATAATCTTTAATATCTCCTATTTGTCCAGGTATTTTTTCAGAATGTTGTATTTTTTGCCAACCATCTTTGGAGTAATCTTTTATATTAAAATAGGGAGGACTGGTTAAAATTAAATCTACAACACTATCTGGTATCTCACTCATATCTCTAGCATCTTTATAAAATACTTGATTTAAATAGGGAGCATTCTTTGTCTTTATATATGTATAACATATATTACTCATTCTTTCTTCATAAATATATTTTCTTTTATCTTTTTTCATTTTCTTAATAGATTCATTTTGTTTTTATAAGATATATAAAATTTTTAAATAAAAAAGCAAGAAAAAAAATAGAAAACTCTTCAAGAATTATTCTTGTAGCAAGTTCGCTATCTAATCCACCTGAAATAAGAGATATTGCTTTCATTGTTTTTAAACTTTTTTCTTTATAGTAACTTTATAATAATCTCCCATTTTTTTTATATTTAAAACTTCTTGACCATCATTTTCTAAACTTTTAGGAACATTTTGTATTGGAGCACCATCGTCTAAGTATATCTCCAAAATATCTCCAATATTTAATTCTTCAAGTTTAAGTTTTGCTTTTACATAGTTAATAGGACAAGGCGTTCCTCTTAAATCATAAATTGTTATTTGTTGTTTATATTCTGTGCTTTGCATCAGCTGTTCTAATAATTGTTGGTTTAGAAACCTTACCTGAAAGTTAAAATTGCTATCCATCAAAGAATATATATTTTTTATTTCATTATAAAAGTTTTCTGTATATTCATATGCTGAAATGGTATCTATTTCTTTTTTAACAATTTTACTAAATACATCTTTCAAATTATTAAATTGAGGGCTGCAGATTCCTTCTTTTATAAATTTTTCTATAAAATAAATAATAGATTCTTCTTCAGTTTTTGGATCTATACCTT
>JANXCA010000111.1 GCA_025060535.1 Endomicrobiia bacterium
TACCAATTGCGGGGACAGTGCCCATTCCTTCTCTTGATGTTGCAACAGTATATGAATTGATATCCTTAAAGACGACCGATAACCTACAGCATGGTGTAGAAAAGCTTATTAACTTTCCCAACGTACGCACAATCTATTCGATTATTGCCACTTTTGTAAACAACAAACAATTAACCTGGGATAATTGTAACGAATGGAGAATAATAGTTAACTCAAACTATTCTATGCGTCAATATTTACTTGATGATGCAATAGTTTCCTTCAGACATATGGTACAATATGATCCAACTAACGGAGTATATTATGTTGACTTCAGAAGTAAACCAATTGAGACCGCTATATACGGACAAGTTCAGCTTGGAATGAAAGTGGTTGGTTCATTAAACAATCCTTATGTAGAATGTCTATTTGAAAGTTTCTATACTCGCGGAACTACATTACAAGGGTTTATTACATAGGGAGGTGTGAGGTATGACTTTTCTTAATGAGCCCTTAGGAAAATGGTTTTTGATGATTTTCATCTTTATTCTATTCCTGACAATTTGGAGAACAATTATTCATATGATAGCAGGATTAGTATGAGAGGTACTATCTCAATTTTTGTTTTAGTTTTATTAATGTATTTAGTTTCAAGAAAACAATTATATACTTTTATAATGTTGCCGATAGAAGGGTATAAATGAAAAAAACTATACAAGTGACTGATAAACAGCCCGCTAAAAAAATTGCTAAAAAAAAGGAAATAAGTGTTAATCCTCTTGAAGGATTGCTTGGAATATTGTTAGGAATGTATTTAATTCTAGTAGTTGTAAAAGGAAAAACTGAAGATTTAATAAAATTTTTAAAAGATAACAAAGCCTTTGGAAAATACTTAATTGCGTGGATATGTTTATACGGCATATATAGGTTAAGTTATTCTCAGAATGAATTTTTAAAAGCAATTGGAAGTATAGTTGAATTGGGAATTCCGCTATTTGTAATTGGTTATCTTTTATATCAATATGAAAATGTAAAACAAGAGTTAGACAAATTATTAAAAAAATTTTCGTAAAGGAGGGATCACTTAATGAAAGATGTTCTTGAGATTTTGACCTTGATAGTAGGTTTAGCAACACTAGGATTAATACTCTATAGAGCAAATGAAGTAAGTCAAATAACTCGATCGGCAGGTTCTACTTTACAAAGTTTAATAAGAACCATATATACAGGTACATAAAGGAGGTGACTACATGGAAGTAAAAATAAAAGAGTATGAAAAAATTGAAGATAATAGAGAAAGCATAGTAAAACCCTTTTCTTCTCCTCATAAGAAGATTTTTCCTATTCTTCATAGGTTCGAGTTTTTCACTGGAGAAGAGATACCAGCTAACAGGTATAGGTCAAAATTTGCAATCAAACGAAAAGGAGGATAATAAATGTTATTAACAAGCTGGGCATATTATGAATTTTTGCTAAAAGGCGCAAGAGATATTACTGATGCACAAGCATATTTTTTGCATAGAATTCCTGAGTTAATAGGAAGAGAACCTTTCGGATATAAAGTCCATTGGGTTATTCCTTTGCAAAAGAGAATAACTCCTAACTATATTGGATTATTCGATCTACCTCGTTGGATTAGACCAACTCCACACCCCAGCTATGTATTCAGAACGCCATTACAAATGAGGAAGGAGGAGGAATAATGTTAGAGGATATCTTCTCCAATATTCCTCCTTGGGTTTTAGCTATATTTTCATTGATTTTCGTAGTCGCTCTATTACTACCAGATAAAAAAGGTAAACAGTCGGTTCAAGTTATATATCCTTACACGCAGGAATACTTACAATATGCGTTAGAAAGTAAAAGAGATTATTACAATTTTTTAATTAAAAAAGCGGAATTTATGAAAGATATTACAATTAAACAAATTGACGCAATTATTCAAAAACAACAAATAGATGCACAAAAAGAAGTTGCTTTACAAAGTTTACAAGTTTCAAAAGATATAGCTGGAATGCAGCAGGAAATTTTTCGTCAGCAACAATCGGCAGATATCTTCAAAGCTATACTAAATTTTGCAGGGGGGTTGTTAGCCTTTGTCTTATAACATGAATAAAATTACTTTTGCAATATTCGTTGCAGTAGAAAGCTTACATAGCTTTTCCGCTTTCAATCCGTCTATTTTTACAATAAATAGATTTAAAGATGATTACACAAAAAGAGATATCCTGAAGGGTTGTTTAATTGCAACACTATTTTCTGTTTCTCTTTCATTTATTACAAGTAAACTAATTGATGATTACCTTCCCTTGTATTTTTCGATAGGAACATGTATTGCAATGTCAAGTATATATTTGTTTTATGCCTGGAGGTGAAAAAACTATGCAAATAAACTGGAAAATTATTGCACCAATCATTATAGGAGGATCTGTATTAGGTTTAGTTCTTTTAGTAAAAAGAAAAGGAAGTGAAGAGACCACTTCTCAGCAATTATTATATATACCTCCAACTTTAGGAGTTAGTTCTACACCAATAGGTGACATTTCAGATTTACAAGATTTTATAAATAAAAGTAATCTTCAATATATGCAAGAACAACCATCTACACAATTACCTACACAACCGTCTACACCTCCTTCACAACCACCGCAACCACCGCAATATCGTGATATACCACATGTACAATTTGAAACACCTGCACAGACAAAAACACAAGAACAAATTATAGAAAGTCTTAGACCAGGAGCGATTGTAGATACTTCAAAGTTTTCTTTATCACAAACAATTGAGCAAAAGAAAGAAGATATTACTTTTCAAAATATAAAAGAAAAAATTAATAAACCTCTTGAAGAAGAATTGAAAAAATCTAACTTACCTAGCTTGTCTCAAATTCAATCTCTTACACAATCATCTCTACAGCAACAAATAGACAAACCTTCAGTTTCAATTGCATTACCTGCAAAAGAAGATATCAAAACACTTAGCTTTAGTCAAATTCAATCTCTTACGCAATCTTCTTTATCACAAAAAACAGAAGTAGAACATTCACGTTCTGAAAAGAAGCCTTCAGAGCCTCCAAAACCTTCAATTTCAATTGCATTACCCGCAAAAGAAGATATCAAAACACCAAGTTTGTCACAAATTCAATCTCTTACACAATCATCTCTACAGCAACAAATAGACAAACCTTCTATTACACCATCACCAAAATTCGGTTTATCTATTCAAATATCCCCTAAGGATTTAATTGACAAAGGAAAAGAAAATATTCCAAAAACAACAGAAAAACCAGGAGAAAAGAAAGAGGAACCTAAGTCAATTCCTAAGTCCTTAGAATATCAAGAAAAAAGAGGGCCTTCCGCAATAGAACAAGTTCAAGCACAATCAAAACCTCTGGAAACAAAAATAAGTCAAAATATTCCTAAATCCTTGGAATATCAAGAAAAAAGAGAATCTTCAGCAATCGGACAAATTCAAGTACAGCAAAAACCTTCTGAAATAAAGAAAGAG
>JANXCA010000112.1 GCA_025060535.1 Endomicrobiia bacterium
GAGAACGTCAAAGCAATCATTTTCGATATGTTCTACTTCTTGATTTAATTCAACCCCCGACCAAGTTACAAATGTTTTTATATTGAGATATCTGCTTCTAATTATTTCTTCCATCATAGGGTCTAAGCATAAAATTAATTTAACTTTTTTGGATAGATGTTTATCAATCCATATATAAAAATTACTTTTAAAATCTCTTTTTTCTTGATAATAGAGGTAAGGTTCGTTACATGACCAAACAACTGTTTTTTTTGTATAATATGATATCCACTGAGCTGGATGATTATGAGCATTTATTATCTCATGGTTTTTACTCTCAATTTTTTTGCTAATTTTTTTAATGAGGTATGACCATCTAGGAACGTCTACGGATGGATATCCAATGGCCCATTTTTTCTTTAAGGAATAAACTTCAACTTTTTCAAGTAAGTGATCATATATGTATGGTTCTTTTTTCTCAAAGGTATAGATCGTAACATCATGACCGAACTTTGCTAAATAGTAACTTAGCATACATACTTGTTTTTCAGCTCCACGCGGGTAAATAAGTTCCGGATGCACTATCCCAACGTCGATATTGCATCACCTACCTGAACTTTTCTTTAATAATATTTTTAATAGTTTTGATTATATAATCCAGATCTTCTTCTTTTAAGTATTGGTGACATCCTAAGTAGAACCCATTTTTCCCCGCGTATTCTGCATTTGGTAATCTCCCATCATATTTCTCTTTTAAAAATTTATATGCGGGCTGTTGTGTAGGAATACACCCAAACATCGGTCGAGTTTCTATACCTTTTTTTTCGAGTTCGTATCTTAATTTCTTTCTGTTAACGAGTTTAGGTTTTTTAATTACAAGCGGATATGCAAGGTAACTAACATCTTTGAAATATACAGGCAGTTGTAAAATATCAGATAACTCTTCTAAACCCTCGTTTAGATACTTAACATTTTCATTTCTTTTTCTTGTTATCCAATCGACCTTTCTTAGTTGAGTTAAAGCTAGTGCAGCTTGAAACTCCATGGCCTTAAAATTATAGCCTATGATTTCATGGACAAACCTTGGATCGTAATCTTCGTCTTCTTCTCTACTACTCACCATTTTTTGGCATTTTCCCTCCGCTCTTTTACAAACTGGACAATCACATGATCTGCCATTTGCTTTTATCTTCTTAATTAGTCGAGCTATCTCCAAATTATCTGTTGTTACGGCCCCCATCTCGCCTGCTTGTATATTATGTGCAATATAAAATGAGAATATACCAAATAAAGATAGAGAACCCGTCTTTTTACCTTTGTATGTTGTACCATGAGCTTGTGCTGAATCTTCAACAACATAGAGTCCATAATCTTTTGCTAATTTATTTATTTGAACCATATCACAAGGATAACCCATTAAATGCACGGGAAGAATGATAGAGTATTCACTCGGATCTTTTACTTGTTCTAAGTGTGATTTTATATTCTCTGGAGTGATCACAAAAGTCTTTGGATCTATATCCACATAAACTGGTTCAAAACCGCTCAGAACTATAGCGTTACTTGTTGCTATATAGGTAAGAGGGGTTGTGATAACTTTTTTTTTATTTTTTTTATTAATTACCTCCTCTAAACCATCCCAATATTTTAATGCAACCAGTCCAGCAATCAAGGCAGATGTACCTGAATTGACGGTAACAGAATATTTTGTACCTACAAATTTTGCAAATTCTACTTCGAACTCTCGAACTTTTTCCCCCTCTGAAATTTTTTCAGAATTTAAGATCTCGTTTATTACCATCTTTTCTTCTTCTCCAATTTTAAAATCACCAACACGTATTTTAAGCATGGTCTCACAACTCTACTAACTTTCTTGTATTTAATGAAACTTACTTTTTATAAGATTTTTCCCCCTAATTGGGAATTATGGAAGTGGATCGATATTGTTAATTAAAAGTATCAAAGTTATTTCGACGAGTCTTTTAAAAGTTTGTAAAAGAGAATAGAATAGAGAAAGTAGACTTCATAAAAATCGACGCTGAAGGTTCTGAAAGAGAAATCATAAAAGGAGCAAAAGAAACGATAAGAAAAGTCAAACCGAGGATGGCTATCTCAGCTTATCATTTACCTGATGACAAGGAAAAGATTTCTGAGCTTGTGCTCTCGATAAGAGACGATTATAGATATAAGCTCGTGAACAAGGGTGAAGAAGATTTGTTCTTCTTTTGATTTATATTAAAAGATTAAAATTTATTATATAATCTCATATTTTATTTTTATCCATCTCATCCAAATATTCCATGACTCTTCTTATACATCCGTCCATGTTCAAATATCTAAACTCTCCAAATCTTCCGACTAAGTCTATACCTATCTCTCTCATATGTTCTCTTAGTATTTTTATATTTTTTGAGTAATCTAAATCATTTACCACGTATGCAAACTTGGTTTTCCTTACTTTTGAATATACAACGAGATCATTTTTTATTATACCGATTCTTTCCAAATCGCTAATTGTTCGTTCTATTATCTCTTCATCTTCCATTTTCCAAATTTTATCTCGGTATTCGCAAGTGATTTCAGCTAATATCGAGGAGCACCCTTCTGGAGCGTTGTAAGGACTATAATTTGATGGAAAGCTTACTCTGTGGGTTAAAACATCTCTATCTGGAATATATAGCCATGTAAAATCATTTATCTTATTATTTCGGACACCAATCATAACTGTTACAAGAGATCTAAACTTCAAGTTATTTGCAACCTCTTTAATTTCGTTAGAAGTCTCTAAAGCATTTAAAAGCACAGGTAATGGAATTGTAGAAATTATTTTGTCGTAATACCTAATTTCTTTGCCATCAGAAATTTTCCATTGTCCAAAAATATTTTTTCTAATCTCCTTAACTTCAAAATTTTTAATTGTTCTATTATAATTTACTCTTTCTTCTATGGCAGTTATCAGCGCACTTATTCCCCCCATTTTTGGATAATAGAAATACAACTGATGAGTATATCCCTCAGTCTCGATTCCTAAAGCAGATTTTATTATATCCTCTATTGGAGGATTTGGAACTCTTTCGACCCAGTCTAAACTAATTTTCTCTATCGGATACTTCCAAATCTTCTCATTGTAGGGTATTAGATATTTCTCAGCAATCCCCTTACCAAATGTGTAATAGAACCATTCTTTAAGATTTTTTGGCTCTTTTAAATCTCCTTTTTCTTTTTTAATTAAATTTTGTATAAAATAGTAAAGACATTCAAAATTATCCTCCTTAGGAAGATCCGCCAATCCATTCTCAAATGGATATTTAACATAGCGACCTTTATAAAGTATTTTTGTGTTCCTTCGATTTTTTACCTTATTATCTCCTAAAAGATTTAGCATAAATTCCAAAACTTCTTTATCTTTCGAGAAAATTATATGTGAACCACCATAATCAA
>JANXCA010000113.1 GCA_025060535.1 Endomicrobiia bacterium
CTAGTTCTCCTTAAACAAATCATAACTGGCGATAGTCGTTCTGAGGACACAAAAAACTTCCATACTCTCTAGTTCTCCTTAAACTTCTAGAAACTCCAATTCCTTTCAACAGGGTTGAAATACAAATGCTTCCATACTCTCTAGTTCTCCTTAAACAATTCCGCGAATCTTAAAAAAATTGTTACAAGAGAAAATAAAAGCTTCCATACTCTCTAGTTCTCCTTAAACCCATATTATAATTGGTTTTTTAATAAAAAAATCCTTCGTTTAGAAAACTATGTTTCAAAATTTTGGTGGGTATAAATACTTTATCGATAAAATATTTATACCTTACTCAACATTCGAATTTTTTTCGAAAATTCGAACAAAAGTATTTAATTTCTTTATTAAAATGCAAAAAATGAGAAAAGTTTATGTGATGGGTAGAGGCAGATTATTAATGAGGGAGGGTTGTTTGATATTTGAAAAATATGAGAAAAATGAGAGAAAAATTAATAAGCTACCAATAAACAATTTGGATTTAATAATTTGTATAGGTAGTGTCGGTTTGAGTTCAAATTCTATAAAACATATATTGAGAAAGAATATATCAATTGTTTTTCTAGATTTAAATGGGAGTTTTAAAGGAATGTTTTTACCAAAAAATAAAATTTTTTCATCTGTGGTCATACATCAAGTTTCTACTCTTTTAAATAGAAGAATAGAAATAGCGAGATCTATAATACTTGGATTGAAAATTTCTTCTGTATTAATTTTTAGAATGATAGGTGAAAGGGAGTTTGAAGAAAGAATAGAAAAAATAAGAATAGACGCTGACGATATTACTACCTTAATGAGTGTAGAATCCATCATTTGGAAAGAAATTTATAGCTTTCTAAGAAGTACTGATACAAATTTTGAATCTAGAAAGTATAACCCACCTAAAGGAAAAATGAATTGTTTAATATCTTATGGTAATTCTCTACTATACTCTATTATACTCAATAAAGTTGTAGAAGAGGGGTTAAACCCAAAAATAGGTTTTTTACATGAAAACACAGAATCTAGATATTCCTTTATTTTAGATATTAGCGAAATTTTCAAACCTTTTATAATTTTGTTGTTAAATAAAAAACTCCTAGAGAACAAAATATTGATCGATATTCATTTCGAGGAAAAAGAAGGCTACACTTATTTAAATTTTTTAGGTAGAGCGATATACACAAAGTATTTTGAATCTTTAATAAATGAAAAAATAAAAATTTTTCCAACGAAAAGAAAAAATTTAGAATCTTTCATAGAATTTGAAGTAAAGAAAATAAAAAGATCTATTTTAGAAAATAAGCCTTATTATCCTTGGTGTGATGAATATGTTCGTGATATTGGCTTACGATGTGAATGAAAAAAGAGTTAATTTAATCAATTCTATATGTTCAAAATATTTAATTTGGAGACAAAATTCTCTCTTCACTGGTAATCTAAGAGAATCTTCTTTAAAGATGTTAGAAAATGAATTGAGAGAATTGATAGTTCCAAACGAAGATTATATTTCAATATTTTTGTTTCCATCAAATGTTAGGTTTAAAGTCGTGGAGATAGGAATTAAAAGATATGAAAACCATCAAGTTATTTGGTGAGATAAAATATTTTTATCAAATTTCATAATTTTAATTCAAAAACTTTATATTTTCCATCAGAAAAGAAGTATTTTTCTATTTCTTCATCTTCTGGAGTCAAATTAGCATTGATTTTTTCCCTTATTATATCTCCAAGTTCACTTATTTCTTCTCTTGGCATGTAAGATGTTATATTAATTAAACTCACCTCACCAATATTTCTTAGTACTTCTAAAGTTACTATCATCATCATTTTTCTTCCTCCTGAAATGTTGAATATTATCTTCTTACCTCTCTCTAAGAACATTATTTTGTTTAAGAATCTTTTGAACCTTTTTATATCCCCCTCTTCTTCTATATCTTTTATAGGCATTTTTTTAAACACGTTTTTTAACTTTATATTGAACTTTTTTCTTTTAATTAATAGCTTGAGAATTTTTTTTAGTGCATTCACTTCTTCTATTACTCTTGGTTCTTTAGAGTAGAGTATAACGTTTTTAATACTTTTAATATTTTCGTATCTTTTGCAAATATACTCTAATGCTTCTGTTACTACTCCGCCGGATTCTCCTACGATAGATACCAAAACTATTTCTTTATCCTTCATTATCATGTTTTTCCCCAAAATATATATTTTTTAAAACTTTTTGATAAGTTCTGCAACTAATTTTCCAAGAGTACTTATCTTGTATTTTTTGTTTTCTTTTATTAACAATCCCTCTTTTAACAACTCTTCGAAATAATAGGATATTGTGGAAGATTTTAAATTAAATATTTTTGAAGCTTCCTTAATGCTCATTTTTTCAGTTTTACTGAGAGTTAAAAGTATCAAAGGCCTCTTTTTACTATTCTTTATTTTTTCTATTATATTGCTTTTTATTAGTGGTACTTCTATGAAAACCATGTTTTTGTCTTTTTTGAAAATATAAAAACACTCTCCACCGTACAAATTTGCGAATATGTAACAACCTAAACTCATTATTTTGGTCCCACCTGTAAGGTTTACTATAATTTTTGCATTGTTATAATTTTTTAGTTTTTCTACCAGAGAAGAAATAACGGAAGCTAAATCGGCCGGAATACATTTTATCTTGTATATTTTTTCTACTATTTTTAGATTCTCTATCATTCTACATATTTTATTAGCTTCCTTTTCAGTTTCGTGTGAATGTAGTAGAAAAATTTCATCAATTTCTTTATAAAATCTTATCCCACGAATAAGTGGTTCTATTTGTTCACCTACTGGAATGATCATTATTCTCTTGCTTATCATAAGATTATTTATCTTTTTTTATAGTTATTTTAGCTATTAATATAACAGTTTTTTCATGGTTTAGAGTATTTAACTGAGAAGCAATAGACTAAGAAATTTTATTTTATCCAACATTTATCTACTGTTTGTTGTTTAAGAAAAGATCAATTTATTTAAACTTGAAGTAGTTTTTTTGAAAGGAAAAGATAAGTGAAATAACACTTTAATTTTTATTTAGGTCTAGTTTTCTCACTTATCATACTCACTTTTCCATACTTTCTAGTTCTCCTTAAACAAGAAAAGAAAATAAGTGAGAAGCTGGGAAAGAAGTTATGGGAATCTTCCATACTTTCTAGTTCTCCTTAAACAAACGGGTAGAAGAAGCAGGAGCAACAGAAGAGAT
>JANXCA010000114.1 GCA_025060535.1 Endomicrobiia bacterium
TTTTAATTTTAGCTATAGGTGTAAGACCTAATATAGAAGTGTTAAAAAATACAAATATAAAAATAAACATAGGAGTTGTTGTAGATAAATTTATGCGAACAAATGTTAATGATATATATTCTGCAGGTGATGTGGTAGAGACACAAAATTTTATTACGAACCAAAATTCAGTTTTAGCGATATGGCCTGTTGCTGCTATCCAAGGAAAAGTTGCGGGTTTAAATATGGTAGGGAAGGAAACTATTTATGACGGAATGTTTCCTATGAATTCTGTTGAGATATTAGGAGTACCTTCGGTTTCGTTTGGTATAACTAATGTTGAAGAAAAAGATGGTTTTGAAGTTTTGTCAAAAGAAGATGAAAACTTTTACAGAAAAATTATACTAAAAGACAACAAAGTTGTTGGTATTATATTAGTTGGGAATATTGATCGTGCTGGACTATATGGGATGTTAATTAGAGAAAAATTAGATGTTAGCAAGTTTAAAAATGAATTAATAAAAGATGATTTTGGGATATTGGTTTTACCAAAAGATTTTAGAAAACATTTAGTAGCTAAAGAAATCTTTGAAATATAAAGGATATTTCTATGTCAACTATAAAGATAGACGCTAGAAATTTACACTATAGAGATTTAAATAATGAAATTCATAGATGTATTTTGCAAAGAAATGGTTTTGTTGAGGTTGTTTTGGATAATGTGTTTGGTCAAAGATATATTGCAGCTGGTCTTAGGAAAGGTATAAGAGTAGTGATAAATGGAACAGCTGGTAATGATTTAGGTGTTTTTATGGATGGAAGTGAGATTTTTGTAAATGGAAATGCCCAAGATGCTGTTGGAAATACTATGAATTCTGGTAAGATTGTTATAAATGGTTCTGCTGGAGATGTTATTGGCTATGGTATGCGTGGAGGTAGTATTTATATAAAAGGTAATGCTGGTTACAGAGTTGGTATTCATATGAAAGCATATGAGGAGAATTTTCCTGTAATAGTAGTGGGAGGAAGTGTTGGTGATTTTTTAGGAGAATATATGGCTGGTGGAATAATTATAGTGTTAGGTTTATGGGAAGATAAATTTCCAGTAGGTGACTTTATAGGTACAGGTATGCATGGTGGTAATATATATATAAGAACTAAAACAATTGATGAACGACTTTTAGGGAAGGAAGTTAAAGTTTCTGAAATCAAACAGGAAGATTTTAATTTAATTTCAAAATATATAATTGATTTTTGTGATAGTTTTTCAATTTCCAGAAATGTTTTGAAAGAAAATTTTGTTAAGTTATATCCTTATTCAACAAGACCTTATGGTAGATTATATGCTTATTAATGTATAGTTAATATAACAATTAAGTTATAAATCTGTCCAAAGAAGGATTTTTTTTTAAGCAAAGTTGCTTACCGAAAATAATCCTGCAAAGGTGCACACCATAACAAATTTTTCGGAGTATTCAACTATTAAAAAGGAGGATAAAAAAAATGAATAATGGACAAATAAATGAACAAGCAATAAAAAATATAGAAAAACTTATAAAAGAAAATAATATCCAAATAGTTGATTTAAAGTTTAACGATTTGCCAGGACTTTGGCAGCATTTTTCAATTCCTGTTTCTGAACTTTATGAAATTGATGATCCCATAAAAAGTATCTGGGTTGAAGGGATAGGATTTGATGGTTCTTCAATTAGAGGGTTTCAAAAAATTCAAGAGTCAGATATGATACTCATACCAGACCCAACAACCGCAGTAGTTGATCCTGCTTGTGAGATACCAACTTTAAGTATAATTTGTGATATATATGACCCACTTACAAAAAAACCATATACTCGTGACCCAAGATATGTCGCAAAAAAAGCTGAGGAGTTTTTAAAATCAACTGGTATTGCTGATAAAAGTTTTTGGGGTCCTGAGCTTGAGTTTTTTATATTTAACGATGTAAGGTTTGACCAAACAGAAAATGCTGGATATTACTATATTGATTCAAACGAAGGAGAGTGGAACTCTGGAAGAGATGAAAAACCAAATTTAGGTTATAAACCAAGATTTAAAGAGGGATACTTTCCTGTCCCTCCGCACGATTCTTTGCAGGATTTAAGAAGTGAAATGATTCTTACTATGATAAAGACAGGTATTCCTATAGAGGTCCATCATCATGAGGTAGCTACTGGTGGTCAATGTGAAATAGATATGAAATTTGATACACTTGTTAGAATGGCTGACAAATGTATGATGTATAAATATATTGTGAAAAATGTGGCAAGAAAACACAAAATGGTTGCAACCTTTATGCCAAAACCACTTTTTGGCGATAACGGTTCTGGTATGCATACCCATCAATCATTGTGGAAAGGGGATCAAAATATATTCTTTGATAAAAAAGGCTATGCTTTATTATCTCAAACAGCTAGATACTATATTGGTGGGCTTTTAAAACATGCAAAAAGTTTAATGGCATTTTGTGCTCCAACAACTAACTCTTACAAAAGATTGGTCCCTGGGTATGAAGCTCCTGTAAATTTAGTTTATTCTGCAAGGAATCGTTCTGCTGCTGTGAGAATACCAGTTTATACTGAAAATCCTAAAACAAAAAGGATAGAATTTAGACCACCAGATGGTTCATCAAATCCCTACTTAGCTTTTGCAGCAATGCTTATGGCTGGGCTTGATGGTATAATAAACAAAATTGATCCTGGGGAACCGGTTGATAAAAATATTTATGAACTTACTGATGAAGAACTAAAACAGATTCCAACGGTTCCTAAATCATTAGAAGAAGCACTTGATGCTTTAGAGAAAGATCATGAATACCTAATGCGTGGGAATGTATTCACTCAAGATTTAATAGAAACATGGTTAGAATACAAAAGAGATCACGAATGTGATGCTGTGAGATTAAGACCGCATCCTTATGAATTTTATCTTGATATTTAATTTATTTAATTAAGTAAAAACTACATTTTTACAAAGATGTTTTGTCCCTCAAGGGAGAGAGTTTATACATAAACAGACGAAGATGTTTAATTAAAACATAGTGCTAAAAAAATTTATTATTTTGGGGGACAAAAATGAAAAAGACAATAACATTTTTTGTTTGTGTTATGATATTTTCTGTATATGAGCTTAATACAACACCTACAACACATGTTTGGGCACCATCTTGTGATGTTCAA
>JANXCA010000115.1 GCA_025060535.1 Endomicrobiia bacterium
AATATTGTGTTTTTTCCAAATGGTTATAAATTATAATAGCAACCGCAATAACTACTTTTCCCTATAAAAGACTGCTCTAAATTATTAATCAGAGTATAAATTTATTCCACGCCTCAAATTTAGGATCTGTAGCAAGTAGTCCTGCCAGCAAGACCTGTGACTTACCTAAAGACATTTCTTACGAGTTTTCATAAAAACTTCTAAAGGACAAAAAGGACAATTTTTTATAAAAAATTAAAAATTTTATATTTTTTTGTCCTTTTTGTCCTTTAGCTAGTATTTTCAACAGGTTATAACAATTTTCTGCTATAATCCTTATATAAAGATATAAAATTTTAACAAAAATATTTTAAAATAAAAAGATGAAAAAAAAAGACAACATAGATATAAACAATAAACAAAATAAAGAAAAAAGAAGCACATCTACTGCGGATTTATCAAATTACGAAAACTTTCCAATTGGAGATATCATCCGTTCCCTTAGAAAAAGAAAAAATCTAAAACTCAAAGATGTCGCATATAAAGCAAAAGTCACATATATACACCTGTCAAATATAGAAAAAAATAAGCGAATCCCGTCAGAAAAACTAATAAAAAAATTAAGCAAAATCCTTGCAAATTCTAAAAAAGAACAGGAAATTATATATAAAAAACTCTTACTTTATAGATTAAAGAAAAAAATACCGTCGCCACTCAAAAAGGAAATCCTATTACAAACAGAAAAGCAACAACATCAACAATCACAACCACAACAGGAAAATAAAAAAATGCCAGAAACATTTTTAACTGTCCTAAAAAAAGACTACGAAGAAAATAAAGATAAAGCAGTCTTGTCAAATATAGAAAATATAATAGAAAATGCTATAGCAGGAACAATCTATCTGTCCTACTCAGAAGTAGAAAAAATAGCAGAAACATTCGGAAGAAATAAAGATATTTACCTGATTTTAGCAGGATATCTACCCGATGGTAGCGTTACAAATATATTTAAAACAGAAACAGTTGTAGAAAATTTTTTAAATTTCCTTAACTGTCTAAAAAACCATGTCAACGCAAACGAAGTGCTAAAAACTTTAATGAATATTTTATCAACATTCTCTCCTACAAAAACTAAAACTAAAGAAGAATAAAAAAATTAAGAAAAAGCGTACTGACAAACAATAATGTTTCTTACTAATTGCAAAAACTCATACCTGCCTAAATTTAAGTAATCTATCAAAAAAGAAATTTCATCTATATTTCCATTTTTCTTTTCAGAAGTTGAAAAGCTAAAAGAACAAAGTCTGTCCGCAAGTTTTAGTATGCAAACTTTTTTCATAAGATTTTCATCTACGTTTTCCATACCAAAACAATCTTTCACACTTAAAACATGTAAAGAAAAAACATCTATATAAACTTGTGGAAATTTCCATCGTTTCATAAACTCTACTGCCACTTTAACATGATTCGTCTGAAACTTTTTATTTTCATAATCAATAACTTCATAAACAGAATACGATTCTCGCAAGCTTTCAAGTATAAAATTCTTGTATTCTTCTGAATACCTAGAGTTCATTAAAATTATACTGCCTAACTCATGAATCATTCCCAAAATCTGCATCTCTGAATGTGTCTCTGTATCATTAGCAAACAACACTTGTGATAAATACTTGCAACATATCCCCATTAGAAAACTTTTCTTTCTCATTAAAGAAGAGATACTATTTTCATCAGGAAAACAATCATCAATTAAACAAGATAAAACTATATTTCTAATCTCTCGTAAACCTAACACTAAAAGAGCTTGGTTAATGGTTGTTATTTTCCCATGAAAACCGTAAAAGAAAGAATTTGCTTTCGCTAAAACTAAAGCAGTTAGCCTTTCGTCTTTCAAAATGTTCTCAGATAAAACATTGAGAAAAACTTTTTCATTGTCTAAAATACGAAGAATATCTACAATAGTTGAAAAAAATGGTTTAAGATTCGGAAAAGCCTCGTCTACAATCTCTTTTGTTAGATCTTTTTCTGTTATATTTTCCCCAGATAAATCTTTTTTTATCTTAGGCATATATCACTTTTCCCTTTTTATTTACAAATAAATTATAACATCAATAATATTCAAAAAATATATTAAAAAAATAAAATTTACTATAAACGCAATTTTCTATGCATTTTTACTTTTTCTGTTGTCTCTTCTGTCTTAGATTTTAACTGAGTAGCAATCTCCTCAACTGTATCGTTTTGAATATCCCTAAGTATTTTTTCTGCTCCCATATAAAGTAACGGATATTCGTTCTGATTTTTGTTTATTTGAACTAAAAAATCTTTACAAACATAAGAAATTATCTCTACAGTGCATTCTGAAATCCTTTTAAACATTTTTCTTTCATATAAAAATTGTGGAAATTTTGTTTTATCAAAAACATCAAGTCCTTTCTTATAGTTTAAATAAAAACCTTTTCTTTCTTTCATCTCTTCTTCGATATAAGATTCAAAAAACTTAATTTCATCTTCACCATCTTTTAACAAGTCTATTGTGTTTCCTCTTTGTGCATTCAATAAAAAACAAATCAGTTTGCCCCATGCATGTAATAATGTTTTTTTATGCGTGGTTACTTCTTCTTCAGTTTTAAAAACATCAGGTATTAGCTTTGTAAAAAGATCTCTTTGTTCAGAAAATACATCCCATTTTTTTAAATTACTATCCGAAAATTCTAGATTTTTTACTTTTTCATAATCTAACATCCATTCTTGAAACTTTAAATAATAGCCTGATACATGTCCGCCCGGTACTAAAATGGTCCAGTCTCGAGGGACAAAAAATCTCAAAAGACAAATATATGAATCGTTTTTTGCTGGCACAAAAAATTCGCAGGTTGCATAACCCCGAAAATACCAAGCCAAAGCAGGGTCATTAACCCCACAACTATGCACAGCAATTTTTATTCTTGTATCTTTCAAATCTGTCATCTATTTTTAGAATAACAAAAAAAATCATTTTCCAAAAAAATATTACAAAAACAACACCAAGAAAGCTATGGATTTCAATCCGTAGATTTATCCGTGAGAAGAAGTCGCACAAAAAAATAAAATGCTATTTATATATAAACAACAACACAAAAAAACAAGGAGGTAATAATGTATACAACAGAAGAAAAA
>JANXCA010000116.1 GCA_025060535.1 Endomicrobiia bacterium
TAACCCTTTTTTTGCAAGTTCAAAACAGTATCTTATATATTTCTCATCTTTCGTCATAAAACATAATATAATCCCTAACCGACTAAACGACTAAACAACTAAACAACCATATAACTACTTTTCTTCCGACGCAAGTTTACCTTCTTGTGCCCAGTTGTGTTTCGGTATATCGTATATTACAATCGTAACTGCCTGTTTTGGACAACCTAAAACTTCACAGGTTGCCTGTGTAAGTTTTTCTACAAGTTTTCTTTTTGTATCTTTATCTCTTCCTTCCCACATTTCAATTGTTATTATTGGCATATTTTAACCTCCTAATTAAATTCAGTTTCTTAACCCAATTATTTTTGCAATAAAGGCAGAACATTTCTCCCGTATCTCTCCATAATATACAAAATGCAATAAAATATTTATAACTAAAATTCCTACTACTATAATGTACTTTTTCATACTTTTTTGTCTAAGTAAATCAGTAAAACCATAAGAACCAAGAACACACAATATCGGTTCATAAGTTAATCTATATATAGGATCACCAACAAATATAGTATATGAGAATAACAAAGGTAACCAAAATAAATTTAGTAAACCTATTATAGTTTTATCATAAGAAGAAATCTTATGATATTTAATTAACACAATAAACATAAAAAAAATTAATAATCCAAAAAAGGGATCATACCTACCTGCCCAAACCGGTGGACCCATTGGATACCACATTATCAAAAAATTCTTTAATAAAACCTTGAAACCTTTTAAAGGATTTTCCAAAACATATCTTACTTTTTCTCTCATAAATAATTCACTATAATACACTTCCTTTGTAGTAAAAGCTATATCAAATGGTGAAGAAAACGATTTTATCTCTTCATTTTTTATTCCAAAAAGCATAGCACTACTATTTATCTGTTCTATTCTGTGAGCTCCTTGGTCACAAAATAGTAGTAAACTTGTAGATGTGGAAAATATTAATTTTTTATATACAAGATAATTTCTTGTAAGCCAAGGTAATAACAAAATAGCAACTCCTATTAAAAAATAAAGTAGAGATTGAAAGTGTCGCTTTATTAGAAAATTAATAAGTATTACAAAAGGAATAACAACAACTTCACCTCGTGCCAGAGAGGCTATTCCTATTGCTACCCCAGACAAAAACAATATTAATCCATTCTTATTTTTATTCCATCCCAAAAATAAAAATAATGATAAAACAACAAAAAAAGTAGTAAATACTTCAGTAGAAATCCAACTCACTCTTTCCCATGTGGGATACCATATCACATAAATAAAAGCTGCAAATAAACCACATTCAAAAGAAAAATTTTTACCTATAAAAAATAATAACATTACGGTTAAACAAGTTAAAAATATTTGTTCGTAAATTATTATATTATAACTTTCGTTGCCAAAAAATTTAAAGTTTAACCACAAAAAATAAGGATATGCTGGGGGGCGAATTGCAGTAGGATACTCATCAATTGCATAAATTTTTTTATCCATTAAGTTTTTCGCAATAGATACATAGTGTGCAACATCTCTTCCAGGAATTTCTTTTTTATTTCTAATTAACTCAAAGCCCTTTATAGATGAAATATACCGAGTAAAAAAACAAGCTAATAATAAAATTGCTAAAAAAATTTTTTGTCGCAAATTATTCATTAAATTTTCTCCTCCTCTAAATATTCAGCATCTGCGTTAATTGCCCAAATATTATAATTTTCTCCTAAAATATTTCTTGCAGCAAACATCCCAGAAAGCATTGAATGGTCTTGATTGTTATATCTATGCATCCCTCCCCTACCTACAGTTTGAAGATTAGATATTGGTTTTAAGTAGTTTTTAATAACTTCTATATTTTCTTTGTATTTTGTATCATATACAGGGTATGCTTTAGGAACTTTTACTACTTTATAATCAATTATTTCTGTTTTTCTTGCAAACTTAAGTTTTTCAATCTCTTCTTTTGCAATTTCAAATAATATTTCATCATTACTGTTCCATAATGTATCGCCTTCAGAACAAAAATATTCTAAACCTAAACAAGTTTTATTTATATCAGGTACCATTTTTAAACTCCAGTTTTTAAAATTTTGTATCCTGCCAACTTTAACTTCTGGCGAATGAATATATATCCAATTATCTGGGAAAACTTCTTTTTTATCTATTATCAAACTTACAATTAAAAAGCTCCTATATGAAAGGGAATTAGCAATCTTAATAATTTTACTTTCAACAGAAGGAGTCATTTTCAATATTAGTTCTTTAAGAGGCATACTTGAAATAACAAAATCACATTCTATCTCTTCGGATTTATTGTTAATTTTATCCATTATTTTTACTGCTTTCACTTTATCCTTTTCTATAATTAAATTTTCTACAGATGTATTAAAAACTATTTTACCACCGTTATCTTCTATAAACTTCCAAAAAGTATCCCACATCATCCCAGGGCCCATTATAGGATAATAAAATTCTTCTATAAGAGTTTTTATCTTGCCTCTTCTGTTTTTTGTCTTGAAAATACTATTTTTAACTACACTTAATAAAGACAATCCTCTAATTCTCTGTTCTGCCCAATCACTGCTGATTTTATCACAAGGTATACCCCATACTTTTTCTGTATAAGTTTTAAAAAAAATCTGAAATAATCTCTTACCAAACCTATTAGTAACCCATTTTTCAAAAGTATCTTCTGGAAGTTGAGGAAAAAGTTGTGAATACATCCAACTCGTTATTATTCTAACACTCTCCTTAGGGCCAAGGTTTATTAAAACATTACTTAGCTTAATTGGATAAAAAAAGAATTTGTTAGCATAATATATCCTTGACATTCGCTTCACTTTTAAGAAGTTTTCTTTTAACATAGATTTCCATATATCCATCACTTCTTTGTTTTTTGTAAAAAATCTATGCCCTCCAAGATCAAATCTATATCCTTTATACTCTATAGTTTTTGCAATTCCTCCAACTAAATCTTCTTTTTCAAAAATTATTACCTTATAGCCATTTTTCACAAGTTCATATCCAGCAGCTAACCCTGCAGGACCCGCACCTATTACAACTATAGTAGGTTGACTTTTCATATCTTCATCTGTTTTTTATAAAAATATAAATTACAGTCAAAATACCAATTA
>JANXCA010000117.1 GCA_025060535.1 Endomicrobiia bacterium
TTTGAATTTTAAAAAATTTTTTTCCATTGTTTTATGTCTTTGATTATTACATCAATGGTGGTAAAGATAATGCTGGATGGTTTACTTTTGTTAGATACTCTAGCAATTCTTGAGGATCTGTAGTTATTGTTTCATCTGCGATTTTTTCAATCAAATCAGGAATTCCTATTTCTTCGCAACGCTTTTTTAATTTTTCACCTAGTAACTCCTTTAATTCTTTAGTCATCCATACAACTCGCTTAAGACCTCCTTCAGGAACTAAAAATTTTTTACTTACCAGATATAACCTCCCTACCCCTAAAAATCCTGGAATTTGATTTCCTCCTCCAACTGTCCCTGCTAAAGTTGAAAAAGTCATTCCACAAGGCGTCATTCCTGTGTAGCCTCTATTTACTATCATAAATCCATTACATTCAGGTATTATTGCAACTATGCATTCGAAACATCCACAAGATGTAGTTGGAAACTCCATAATAGAATAGTTAAAAAACCTTTCTATAGTTCCATGAGATGCATTTTGGACAAATTTATTAACACCTTCCCATTCACCTTTTATGGGATCGATACATAGACCTTTCATTATAGGTTGGTTCATGCCTTTTGGATTTATTTCATATGCAACTTTTCCATCAAGCCAATTATATGCACCACAAAGTCCAGGCTTTTCGGGAGTTATTACACATACATGATTTGGAGCGTAACTTTGGCAAAGAGTGCAAGAATAAAAATTATCAACTGCTTCATCTGTAAGTCCAGCAAGACGTGAGTCTCGTTCATCATATATTTTTAATATTTGAGGTAAAAGTTCTTTAACTTTATTTTCATCAGTATATATTTTAACTTGAACTTTATCTACTAACACAGGAAAATCTTCTAAAAATTTTGCTACTAAAATTTTACCAAGATGTTTTAGTCTAAATCCAGAGTTAAATGCTTCCTTTGATATCCTTATCCAGTTTTGATTTCTTTGTCCCATATGAAAGATACCTTTAGCAAAACTTAAATAATGATGAATTTGTCGCTCAATGATTGATTCAAAATCTTTTTGCATTTTGCGTCCAGCAACTTCTACAATAATACCTAACGGCATTGCAAATGGTAGTTGTTCAGGTTCAACTTTTATTTCATCGATGTCAGGGCCGATAACTTCAATTTTACCATTTTCTACTTCATCCATTTCTCTCATTTGAACTACTTCAAAAGAAGTAGAGTATTTACCACCAAATTCTACATAAGTTTGTTCTTTTCTTATTCGTTCTCCTTCAAAAGCAGCACCAAAGGCTACAGGTATATCTATCTTTGAAACTTTGATTTTTAAACCCCTAATTTCTATACCTTTCTTTACAATTTCATCGTGGTTTATTGGAGATACTATATATTCATGAGTACGTAGTTCAGATGTAGAAATTCTGCCTATATCTGTATCTGCTACTATTGGAAAACCAAAATTTATTGCACCTGCAGCTGTTGCAAATTTTTCTTCATCTACTTCACCTAAAGCAATTACAAATGCTAAAACTCTTTCTTTATTATATGAAATTATATCCTTTGCTTTACCAGGTTGAATACCTCCAAACGACATTGCAGCACGAGTGGCAAAATTTAATGCATAAACTGTAGAAGTAATATCAGTTCCATGAGGGACTAAAAATACATCCCAACCCATCTGAATCCCTTGCTGTGCAAGTTGTTCAGCAATACAAACACTTTTGCCGTTTATAGGAGAGGTCCCAGACATAAATACTAAAATATTTTGTTCTTGAAGTTGAGTAATGATTTTTTTAGCTGTTTCTATATCAGGTGCTGCACCTACTACTGCAGCAAAACCAGGCATTCTCCCATCGACTAATTTTATACCTTGTTCACGAAGAATTATATCATTAGTAAATCCAATCCAAAAGTCACTGTTAGGTTTTGGTTGATAGTCAGGTAAGGAATATTTCAATGCTTCAATAATTTCTTCTGCAAAGAGTGTTGCTATGCCGGCATCAAGGATATCACCTAAATAAGGTAACCATGGTTCTTTTAATGGTGTTTCCGGAAGTAATTTTTTTGCATGTTCAATTATTGCTAATAAATCACCAAGTTTTTGTATTTTTTCAGCAGTCATTGCATAGATAAATGGTAAGTAATATGCAGTATCTGGGAACCCTATAGGTAGATTTTTACCATATTTCTCAATAGATTTATGCAACATTTCCTCTGCACGAAGCATAATTCTTTTTGCTCCTAAAGTTATTTTTTCAGCAATCATTTTTAACATAAACTCATCCTCCTTAAAAATTAAGAAGAAGATAAACTATTATTTTCAGTATAAAATTTCACTACGTTTTTTTACAATAAATGAAATATATTTGTCATAGAAAATTAAATATCATTTCTTTACTACTTTGTTCTTAAAAAACAATTTCATCTTATAAATTAATAAATCACTTAGTTAATTGTCAACCTTACATTTTTCTTCAAAATTTAATTTTTAGATTATAGATCGTATTTTTTAGTAAAAATAATAGTCAACAACTTTTTATATAGTGTAATACAAATTTTTATCTAAAAATTTAATTTCATTGCCAAATACCTACAATTTCTGTTTTACAGAATTTACATTTTCCTAAAGGGCCTATTTTATTTTCTACCACAACATAATGAATTCTTTTAATAAGAAGTTTCTTACAATTAGGACAGTAGGTATTGTTTCCTTCATGTCCAGCAACATTTCCGATATAGACATATTTTAGTCCTAAAGAGATTGCAATTTCTCTTGCTTTTTGTAAGATTTCTATTGGAGTAAAAGGTAGATGAGTGAGTTTATATGATGGGGAAAATCGTGTAAAATGCAATGGTACATCTTCACCTAAGTTATCCTTTATCCATAAGCACATATTTTTTATGTCATCTAGATTATCATTAAGCGTTGGTATTATTAGATTAACAATTTCTAAATGTTTTTTTTGTTGTCGGATGATTTTTAAGATTTGTAATATATGTTCTAAATCAGCTTCAGGGATTTCAGAATAAAATTTTTTATTAAAACCTTTTAAGTCAACAGTTACTGCATCTACATATTTAAGTATTTCTTTTAGAGGTTCAGGATTTA
>JANXCA010000118.1 GCA_025060535.1 Endomicrobiia bacterium
GGAATAAAGTTTCAGGAGAACCCATGCCCATATGCAGGCGAGGCCCTAAGAAACGATATAAGGAACATACTTAACAAACTTGAGGGGAAGCGCCCTGGAACAAAATACATTATCTTCAGATCTGCCGAGAAGATAAAAGAAAAGATAAAAAAAAAGTAATTCCATAATTCATTTGTTTTTAATTTATATTTTTTGAAAAAAAGTGTCAATATGCAGAAAAGAAAAAAAAAGGAGGCAGGATATAATTTTATTTTTTATCAACAATCCCGCCTCCTTTATTATATTATTTAAACAACTTTTAATACTCTGGAGGCATAGGTGGAGTTTTTTCCTTTTTTTCTGGAATCTCTGTAATTATCACTTCTGAAGTCAAAAGATAGCCAGCAACACTAGCTGCATTTTCTAAAGCAGTCCTTACCACTTTTGCTGGGTCTACTATACCTGCTTTTATCATATCTACAAATTCACCTTTTTCAGCATCAAAACCATAATTTGGATTTTTTTCTGCAAGAACTTTCTCTACAATTATAGAACCTTCAAAACCAGCATTTTCAGATATCATTCTAATGGGTTCCTCAATTGCTCTAAATACAATATTTATACCTGTCTGCTCATCAGGGTCTTCTGCTTTTACTTTATTTTTTGCTGCTTCCCTTGCTCTTAATAATGCTACACCGCCACCGGGAACAATTCCTTCCTCTACACCAGCCCTAGTAGCATGCATTGCATCCTCTACTTTGAACTTCTTAGCTTTCATAGCAGCTTCTGTAGGAGCTCCTACATTAATTACAGCAACACCACCTGCAAGTTTTGCAAGGCGTTCTTGTAACTTCTCTTTATCATAGTCAGATTTTGTTTCTTCTATTTGTTTCTTTATCTGATTAATTCTTTTTCTAATCTCATCTTTGCTACCACCGCCACTAACTATAGTTGTATTTTCTTTATCTACAACGACTCTCTTTGCAGTACCTAATCTATCTAATGTAGCCTTTTCAAGCTTCTCACCTTTTTCCTCAGAAATCACTTCTCCACCCGTTAAAATTGCTATATCTTGAAGCATTTCTTTTCTTCTGTCTCCAAACCCAGGAGCTTTTACAGCACAACATCTTAAAGTACCTCTTAGTTTATTAACAACCAAAGTTGCTAAAGCTTCACCCTCTACATCTTCAGCAATTAGTAAAAATGACCTTCCAGATTGTGCTATTTGTTCAAGAAGAGGTAATAAATCATTCATAGCAGAAACTTTTTTATCAGTAATTATAATATAAGGATCCTCTAAAACTGCTTCCATCCTTTCAGCATCAGTAACAAAATATGGAGAAATATAACCTCTATCAAACTGCATACCTTCAACTACTTCTAAAGTTGTTTCAGATGATTTTCCTTCTTCAACTGTAATAACTCCATCTTTTCCAACCTTTTCCATTGCTTCTGCTATAAGTTTACCAATTTCTCTGTCATTTGCAGAAATTGTTGCTATCTGCTCAATCTCTTCTTTAGTTTTAACTTGCTTTGCCATTGCCTTTATCTCATTTACAATAGCTGCTACAGCTTTGTCTATTCCTCTTTTAATATGCATAGGATTCGCACCAGCAGCTATATTCTTTAGCCCCTCATTTATTATTGCTTGTGCTAACACACAAGCAGTGGTGGTTCCATCACCCGCTACATCATTAGTTTTAGAAGAAACTTCCCTTACTAATTGTGCACCAACATTTTCATTAGGATCTTCTAATTCTATCTCTTTTGCTATAGTAACTCCGTCATTAGTAATGGTAGGAGAACCAAATTTTTTCTCTAAAAGGACATAACGTCCTCTTGGACCTAAAGTAACTTTTACGGCGTTAGCAAGTTTATCAATCCCATTCTTAATTGCTCTTCTTGTATCTTCAGAATATAAAATTTGTTTAGCCATAGTCAGTCACCTCCTTTTTTAGTTTGATTTAATAAAATAAAAACTAATCTTCAATAATTCCTAAAATGTCATCTTGATGTAAAATAAGATATTCTTGACCCTCTATTTTTATTTCTGTACCAGAATACTTACCATAAAGTACCTTATCACCAACTTTCACATCCATAGGTAATAATTTCCCATCTTCTGTAAGTTTACCTTTACCAACGGCAATTACTTCACCTTGTTGTGGTTTTTCTTTTGCTGTGTCTGGAATAATTATATTACCTTTTTTAACTTCTTTTTCCTCTAAAGGTTTTACCAAAACTCTATCACCTAAAGGTCTAATCTTCATAGTCACCACCTCCTTAAGTAGAATAATTTAAGATTAAACTTTTTAAAGAATTTTACATTGGGAAAGAATCTTTTTTTCTTATATTTATAGATGCAAAAAATAACAAGAAGTTTCAAGAAAAAGTTTTACTAAAAATTTTTATTTATGTCAAGATGTAATAAAATTTTTAATTATATTTAAAAATTCATCTTCAGTCAAAAAATTTTTTCTAAAACTAAATAATATCAAACCCAATAACACTAATTCAGGCATTACATACATATTTTTTTTATCTAAATATTTACCAACAATATCTGCTTCTCCACCTGTAATTATTATAAATCTAGGATTAAATATTTTTATAAGATTTTTTATGCCAGACACAACAAAATTTATAATACCTTTAGATATACATTCAAAGGTAGTTCTTCCAATCAAATCATTTGACTTTATAATTTTAATATCTTTAAAGTTTATAAACGGAAGTTGTGAAGTTGATGTATGGAGTGTATTCAACAAATTATAAATGCCAGGGAATATCTCTCCTCCTAAATACTCGCATTTATTATTTATATAATCTATAACTAACGCTGTACCACACAAAATTATCAAAGAATTTCCTCCAAAAATTTCTTTAACGGCAAATGCAGCAAGAATCCTATCGGTACCTAATTTTTTTACATCTTTGTATTTTATTTTAATAAAATCTTTAAGATTTTCACTTTTGACAAAAAATACTTTAGAGAATTCTTTCTTTATCTCTTTCTTGATTTCTTTAACAACACAACTACCAAAAATTACACAATTTTTGTATTTTGTTAAAAATTTTAT
>JANXCA010000119.1 GCA_025060535.1 Endomicrobiia bacterium
TAGAATTAGTAGATAAAGATAGGCTTAGATGTGTAGTAAAAAAGATGTTTAGAGAGAGCCCTATAAGGTTGATATAAATCATATTTTTTAGGGCTATATTTTTAGTGGATAGTTTTATGAGAATTATAAAAACTAAAAAGATTTTTTTAGTGTGTTTTGTTTTTATCATTGCTAATAAAGTATTTTGTAATGATTGGAATAGTGTATGTGATTTTCTTTATCAACTCCAAAATTTAAATATAGAGGAAGCAAGAAACACAAAGTTTGATTTAATAATTATGGATTATTCAAAAGATGGCACAGATGAGAATAGATATTCAAAACAAGAAATAGAGTATCTTAAAAATAGTCCTTATGGTAGAAAGTTAGTTTTGAGTTATTTAAGTATTGGTGAAGCAGAAACCTACAGATGGTACTGGCAACCCAACTGGGACAAAAATAACGATGGTATTCCAGATCCTGGTGCGCCTGAGTGGTTAGGCCCTGCTAATCCAGAATGGCTTAATAACTATAAAGTAAAATACTGGGATCCTCACTGGCAGCAGATTATTTTTGAATACTTAGATAAAATAATTGAAGCAGGTTTTGATGGTGTATATCTTGACATAGTTGATGCTTATGAATACTGGGGGCCAGGTGGAGAGAGTGGTCTTAACAGAGCTACTGCTGAAAGAGAAATGGTTGAGTTTGTAAAATCAATAGCGCACTATGCAAGAGTAACCAAAGGCAAGCAAAATTTTGGTGTTTTTCCACAAAACGCAGAAGGTTTATCTGTGCATAAGGATTATGTTGAAGTAGTAGATGGTATAGGTAAAGAAGATTTATGGTATAATGGTGATACACCAACAACCTGGGCAGATTGGTCAATTGAGTGTTTAGATAGGTTCAAAGAAGCTGGTAAGTTAGTATTAGTAATTGAATATTCAACACAACAACACATAATTGATGACTTCTATAACAAAGCGTTAAAAAAAGGTTATATACCTTATTTGTCTAACAGAGCTTTAGATAAAATTTCCGTAATACCGAAATTAATATGGAGTGATGAGTTTGACTATGAAGGTTCTCCTAATTATTATAAGTGGAGTTATGACATAGGTGGTTATGGTTGGGGTAATAATGAGTTGCAGTATTATACAGATAGGTTAGAGAATGTAAGGGTAAGTAGTGGTGTTCTTATTATAGAGGCCAGGAAGGAGGATTATGAAGGGCACAGTTATACTTCTGCTAGGTTAGTAAGCAAAGCTAAGGGAGATTGGTTATATGGAAGGTTTGAGATTAGAGCGAAGCTTCCTTTTGGTAGAGGTATGTGGTCTGCTATTTGGATGTTACCTACAGATAATGTTTATGGTGCTTGGCCTAATAGTGGTGAGATAGACATAATGGAGTGTGTTGGTTTTGACCCTTCCAGGGTTCACTCAACTATTCACACAGCAAGTTACAATCATCTTTTAGGCACACACAAAGGAGGTTCTTTAGTTTTAGAACCTTCTCCGCATGAGGTTTTTTATACTTATATATGTGAGTGGTGGTCTAATAGAATTGATTTTTATGTAAGAAAAGATAATGGAGATATGTTTAAAGTTTTTAGTTTTAGTAAAGAGAGTGATGATTATAAAGTGTGGCCGTTTAATCAGAGGTTTCATTTAATACTCAACATAGCTGTTGGTGGTAGTTGGGGTGGTCTTTATGGTGTAGATGATAGTGTGTTTCCTCAAAAAATGGAAGTTGACTATGTAAGAGTTTATTCTTTTACTGAAGAGATTGTAAAATTAAATGTTTTAGTTAATCCACCATATGCAGCTGTTATAGAAAAGCTTCCCGACCAGCAACTATACATAGCGTCCACTACTGTAGTAGTAGTTGCTAAACCAAAAGAAGGTTGGCGATTTAAAAGTTGGAGTGGAGATGTTAAAAGCTTTAGAAATCCTTTATTGATAAATCTTAACTCCCATAAAACAGTCATTGCTAATTTTGAACCTTTAGACTCTTCCCATAAAAAGGATTTAATTTTAATCACAGACAATTTAGATAACAAAAACGACACAATAAGTTTTACAGATGATATAGAAACATTAAAAATATACAACACAAAAGGAAAACTTATATTTGAGGGCAGCCCCAAAAAATTTAATCAAAAAATCCTAAAGACTGGCTTTTACATATATGAGATAAAGTACAAAAACGGAGAAGTAAAAAAAGGTAAAATCACAATACTAAAGTAGGAATTTTTATTTTGATTCGCATCTTTTAATTAAAATTAGAAAAATAAAGTATCAAAAACTGATATTGGAAACACTTAATTCCAGATAAATAATAAACATTGAGTTTTAGTAAATTTTTTAGAATAGCAAAACTTTTAGAGTTAGAAAAGTATCATTTAATAATATAGGGTTTATTTGGAAAAATTTTGGTATGAAAGCAAATCTTGAACTTTTATTTTAATGGAATGAAAATTTTAATGAAATTTGTTTTTAGTTAGTTGTAAGTAGTTTGTTTTTTTGGTAAAGATAAAAAAATATATCTAAGGAACACAACTTATAAAAATTTCAGGATATAGCAAGCCAGATAGACCCAACCTCAGTCCATTTTAAGTCACTTACTTTTACAGAAGATTGTTTTATATTAAAAACAAAGTTTTGATTACGATTTAATATCGCAGTATAAACTTCTTGAAAAGTATATTGATAAAGAAATTGAGATGAGAGAATATCTACAAGAAAAAGACACATCAAAAGAAATAACAAAAAAAGCACCCTTCTTAGCATTCATGATGGAAAAGTTGTAAAGATTGGTGACAAAATTTACATTAATCCACATGGAGTAATAGTCCTTCCTGAACTACCAGAAGAGCTAATAACAAAACCAACTTTAAGATAGTTAATTTCAAATAAAAAAGAAGCAAAGCACTTAGTTGAAATTTCTTATTTAACAAATGGCATAAGTTGGACGACTGATTATATGTTAGTTATAGATAAATATGACAGGATGTTAGACATTACAGGTTGGGTAACAATTCATTTGTAGAATTAGTAGATA
>JANXCA010000011.1 GCA_025060535.1 Endomicrobiia bacterium
ATTACTTTTTACATATTTTGAGTGAAATAGGTATTATAGGTGGAGCTTTTTTGTTTTTTGTTATATTTTATTCTTTAGTTCCTAAAAAGAAGATTTATTTTTATCCTGTTTTAGGAATTTTATTACAGAATTTAATAGATTATAATCTCTTGATTCCTATGAACAGTGTTTTGCTTTTTTCATCTTTAGGTTGTTTATCAAAAGAAAAAGAATTTTTTGTTGGAAATAGTTCTGATTTTATAAATTGGATAAAAAATTTTATTATTATTTTTATATTTTTATATGGAATAAATACCTCCTTTTATTTATCTAAAGTTGAGAGTTACTTAAAAGCTAATGATTTTTTGAAAGCGATAAATAAAGATAAAACTTGTTGGTATGCTTGGCAAGGACTAGCAGAGGAAGAGTTTAAAAAAAATAATTTTAAAGAAGCTGAAAGATATTTTTTACAAGTTATAAAAAATAATCCATTACATGCTGAAAGTTATTTATATTTGTCTATTATAAATTTCAAACTTAAACAAAAACACTTAGGATATAAGTACTTAAAAGAAGCTATTAAATTAAATCCTAAAGCAGCTAATAGATACAAAAGAAGAATAGATGAGGAAATGAAAGATAAGAAATGAATTATTTTTTGTTATGTGCATATAATGAATCAAAAAATATAGTAAAGGTAATAGAAAATATAAGAAAATATTTTAAGTACGAATATAAGATAATAATAGTAAATGACGGTTCAACTGATGACACAGAATTTCAAATTAAGAAACAAGTGAGAGAAAGTGAAATTGTTCTATTAAATCATAAAAGAAATTTAGGATTAGGTGCAGCATTAAGGACAGGGTTACTATATATATTAAGTAATAGCATGCTAAAAGCTAAAGATACCATAATCACATTAGACGCTGATAATACACATCCGATAGAGATTGCAAATGTAATGGTTAAAAAAATTTTTGAAAATAATGACCTAATAATAGCTTCAAGATTTACAAAAGGAGCAATCCAATTAGGAGTTCCTCTTTATAGGAAGTTAATTTCTTTATCTGCAAGGTGCATTTTAAAGATTATATTTCCATATCCGGGTCTAAAAGATTATACTTCTGGTTATAGGGCCTATAGAGGTAGTCTTATTCTTACTGCATATAATTATTATAAAAAAGATATAGTTAAAGAAAGAAATTTTGTAGTACAGTTAGAGATTTTGGTAAAACTTTTAAAATTCAGACCAAAAATTTATGAAGTTCCTATAAATCTTAAATACTTTTTGAAATATGGAAAAAGTAAATTAAAAATAGTAAAAAATATAATTTCATATTTAAATTTTATTTTTTCATATATTATTAAACCATGAAAAAGAAAAAATTATATACTGTAGGTATAGATATAGGAGGCACAACAACAAAAATTGGATTAGTAAATTGTAATAATAACAAGTTTGTTTTAGAAAGATATGTAGAAGTGGATACGCTACCAGGACAGAATAATTTAGACAAAATGTTAGATGTAATAATTAAGGAAATAAACAAATTTAAAAAAGAAATAACAGCTTGTGGAGTAGGAGTTGCAGCATTAATTAATACTAAAGATGGAGTCGTAATAAAAGCTCCGAATGTTTTATGGTCAGAAGTTAATTTGAAGAAGGTGTTTCATAGAAAAATAAATCTTCCTATAATAATTGAAAATGATGCCAATGTCGCTACAGTAGGTATATATCACACTATTATAAAGAAGAAATATCCTAACTACAAAAACATTATATGTCTTACATTAGGCACAGGAATAGGTGGTGGGATAATAATAGATGGTAAACTTCTTATGGGGACTTCAGCCACTGCTGCGGAGGTTGGACATTTTGTAATTAAAGTTAATGGTGAAAAATGTGGTTGTGGAAGTTATGGTTGTCTTGAGAGGTTTATAGGAGCTAGATGGTTCATAAAAGATATAGTAGAGACTCTAAAAACTTCAAAATATGACACAATTATATATGAATTGGTCAACAATGATCTTTCTTTGTTAACTCCTAAACTCCTATATGAAGCTGCTTTAAAAAAAGATAAATTTGCTTTAGAACAATGGAAAAAATTTGGGAAATACTTAGCTGTTGGAGTTTGTAATCTTATAAATATACTAAATCCAGAAATAATTGTATTTACTGGAGGAGTAGCAAAAGCAAGTAAATTTTTCTTACCTTTTCTTAAAAAAGAGATTAAAAATTATTTTTGGCCAGTGATTTCTAAAAGTAGATATTATCCTGCGAAATATGTAAAATATGTTGTTGTTGCTGATAAAAAAATCTACGGAGTAATAGGTGCTGGAATTTTAGCATATGAAAATTTTCTCTCCTTATAAAGTTTATCTCCTTATATTTTTTTTATTTCTTTTTTTTAAATTTTCTTATTCAGAAGATAATATGAAATTAACCGCAGAAAATATAATTTATGATAATGCTAACAAAAAAGTTATAGCAGAACAAAATGTAGAGGTCAAATATAAAGATATTCATCTTATAACACAACATCTGATATATGATATAGAGAATAACATAATTTACATTGACACTAATACTATCTTTACTTATCAAGGGGATGAAGTTTACTTAAAAAAACTTTCTTATGATTTAGATAAGGAAATAATAAAAATATATGATTTTTATGTGTACTATTCTCCTTATTATAGTTATAGTAAAGAATGTGTTTTTCAGGAAAAAAAATTTTATTTAACACAAGCTAAAGTTACACATTGTAGTTTAAAATATCCTCACTATTATTTATCTTCAAAAAAAGTTGTTATTTATCCTGATGATAAAATACTGATATATAATCCCAAACTGATAATAAGAAATATTCCTATCTTTTGGCTTCCATATTATGAAGTTTCATTAAAGCCTAAAAAAGATTATTTAACAATAGAACCTAGCTATGAAAGTGATAGAGGGATTGCTACAAGGATAAGGTATGGTAGGCGAATTTTAAAAGACTTGGAACTGATATTTAATTGTAATAACTATTCTACAGAGAGTATAGGGTTATCAACAGAATTAAGATATTCTACAGATTTTTATAACGGTATTTTCTATACGCACTATATATCTGAATTTAAAAATAAAAATAACAGGTGGAATATAAGAATAAACAATCTTCACAAACTTCCATATAGATTTTCTTTTAGGAATAATTTGGAATTTGTAAGCGATGAAAGTTTGTATTATTACTATAATAAAGAAAATTGGTTTTTACTTAAAAGAGAAATAAACTCATCAGCTTCCTTATCTTGGGATAGCCAAAAAATGTCTTCACGAATTTCTTATCTTAGAAGGGATGCTTATTCAGATGAAGATAAGAAATTCAAAAATTCTAATATTCAGATACCTTTTGAATTTACGATATATCCTTTTAATATTACTAAATTAAAAATTTCAGATAATTTTAAAGTAATTAATACTTTAATTGAAGCCACTACATTTTATAAACTTACTTCAGAAAATAATTTTTCTATAACATTTCCTATTAAGTTTTATTTTTTAAGTTTTACACCTTCTATTAACATTGTCTCAAATTATTTGTATCATTCATTAAGCGGAATATTTTATAATATATATGGATTTTTGATTCCTTTAAGGATAAATATCTCTAAAATAGGTGTTGTGGATTTTAGTTATAGTTATAAAATAAGGAGTAAAGATAATAACTTTGAGATTTTTTATACAACATCTGCTTTTAGCAATAGTTTACAAGTTAGGTTGGATTTATTTTATAAAAGAAGTTTCTTTAGATGTTATTCTATATATGATTTTTTAAAAAATAGAAGTGTATGGTTTCATAATTTTTCTCCCATAGTTAGTAATGTAGGTGTTTCATATAAATTTTTTGATTTTAGCTTGCATACAGAGTATAATTTACAAAATAATGTCTTACAAAATTCCCAATTTTCTTTAGGAGCTATAGTAGTAAATAATAAATTTTCTATTGGATATGGTAAAAATTATTATCAACCAGATACTCATTATTTTTCTACACATCTAGATATATACATTCCTAATAATTTACAATTTAAATTAAAGGCGTTAACTAATATTAACAAAGGAAGATATGAATTTCCTAATGCTAGATTTGAGTTTTATAAGGACTTACACTGTTGGGAAGCAATGGTATTTTGTGATATTAGAAAGTCACTTTCCTTAGAAAATAAGGCGAAATATATATATGAAGTAGGTGGAAATATAGGTTTAAAATTTAAACCATATGTAGGTACTGGTGGTAAAGTTTCTGAAATTGATAAAAGATATTTTCCTTGGAGAGAGTAAAGATTTAAAAGTATTGACAAAAAAAATAAAATTTTATATTTGTTAAAAACAAATCGTTTCTTTTCAAAAAGCAAAATCTTTTAACTTTCTAAGTCTTATGATATGATTAAAATTAATAATGTCACAAAAACTTTTGGTAAAGTTGTAGCTTTAAATAATGTATGTTTTGATATAAACGATAATGAGATACTAGGTCTTTTAGGTCCTAACGGAGCAGGAAAAACAACACTTATGAGGATTATTACTGGTTTTTTACCTGCTGATAGTGGATATGTGAGCATTGATGGAAAGGTGGTTTCTTTAGACACATTAGATTTAAAAATGATAATAGGATATTTACCTGAAAATAATCCATTATATGAAGATATGAATGTGTTTGAATATCTTAAGTTTATAGCAGAAACAAGAAATATTTCTAATATAAACAGCAGAATAAAGGAAGTTGTAAGTATTTGTAGATTAGAGGATGTATTATTAAGAAACATTTCAGAACTTTCAAAAGGATATAGACAAAGAGTTGGTTTTGCAGCTTCTATTTTGCATGATCCGAAAATTTTAATTTTAGATGAGCCGACTGCAGGGTTAGATCCAAATCAAGCTCACGAAGTTAGACAATTGATAAAAGAGTTTAAAAAAAATAAAATAGTAATACTTTCTACTCATATCTTATCTGAAGTAGAAGAAGTAGCTGATAGAGTTGTGATTATTAACAAAGGTCAAATAGTAGCACAAGGTAATATTGAAGATCTTCATAGTTTAGTGATGAAAAGAAATGTTACTAGGTTAGCTGGTAGATTTAATAAAGAATTAATTGATTATTTACCAACTGTATTAGAAGGTATTTATCAGATAAGATTAATTTCACAAGAAGATGAGATAAAAGAATATGAAATAGAAACTGAAAGAGATTTAGATATAAGAGAACAACTTTTTGAATTAGCTGTGAAAGAAAAATGGAAATTAATAGAACTCCATCGTATCTCTGTTTCATTACAAGATATATTTAGGGAATTAACAAAATGATGAAAATAATTAATATGATTAATCAAAAAATAGCAAAGTTCATAAATGAAAATGTAGTTATAAATAAAAAAAATATTTTTGCTATTTTTAAAAAAGAACTGCAACTGTATTTTAACTCTCCTATAGCATATATTGTATTATTTATCTTTTTGATAATTTCTGGATTTTTTTATTCAAGACCATTATTTATTCAGAATTATGCTACTATGAGGCATTATTTTGATGTTTTACCTCTCTTTTTGTTGTTTTTTGTGCCAGCAATTACAATGAGAATTTATTCTGAAGAATATAAGACAGGTACAATAGAACTTATATATACTTTACCATTTAGTAAAGTGGAAGTTGTTTTAGGAAAATATGTTGCTGCGGTAGTAGTAATACTTAGTGGTATAGTTTTAAGTATAATCTATCCTATTACTTTATTTGTTATTGGTAAGCCAGATATTGGTATGATAATTTCCGGGTATTTTGGAGTATTTTTGTTGTGCTTATTTTTTGCAAGTATAGGAGTCTTTGCTTCTAGTTTAACTAAAAATCAGATAGTTAGTTATATTATAGCCTTTTTTATTATGTTTGTATTTTTTATCTTAGGTAAAATAGGTATATTTTTACCTCATTGGTTATCTTATATAAGCATAGATTTCCATTATGATAATTTTGTACGCGGAGTAATAGATATAAGAGATATAGTATTTTTTATCTCTTTTACATTTTTGTTTTTGTATAGTACTTATTTATCTACTACTTATAGGATAAGATGATGAAGATAATGAAAGAAAGACAAAATCTATTAATTAAGATAGTGTTAGCTTTAGTTACTGTAGGTTTGATTAACCTTATTTTTTATTTTGGTTTTTTTAGGTTCGATCTTACTGCTAATAAAATTTATTCTTTATCTAAAGCATCTAAAAAATTGGTTTCAAAATTTGATGACTATATAATTATAAGAGCAGTATTCAGTAAAGTTCTTCCAGAACAATTTAAGTTTGTAAGGATTTATGTTGAGGATATTCTTAAGGAATATAGAGCATCTTCTCGGGGAAAAATAAAATTTGAATTTATAGATCCTCAGCAACCTAAATCCAAACTTTCAGAACAAGAAGTTCAGTCCATGGGTATTATCCCTGTAGAGTTTACAGTTGTAGAAAAGGATAAATTTGAGATAAAAAAAGGGTATATGGGATTAGCGATGTTGTACAAAGATAAAAAAGAAGTAATTCCAGTAATAAACAATATAGAAACATTAGAATACGATATCACTTCTGCATTAAAGAGACTTACTGTTAAAGATAAAAAAACAATAGGAATCCTTCGATCACACAGAAGCAACACTCTTTTGGATGAGAAATATACACAATTTAGACAACAGATGAATAAATTTTATATTCTAAATGAAGTAGATATTTCAACAGAAAGTATGGCAAATACTGATGCTTTGGTTATTATATCTCCTAAAGAAAACTTAGAAGATAAAGAGTTATTTTATTTAGATCAATATATTCTTTCTGGCAAACCTGTAGCATTTTTATTAAGTAGATATAATATTAATCTTCAAACTTTCTGGGCAGTAAAGATTTACTCTAATATATTTGATTTATTATCTCATTATGGAATAGACATAAATGAAGGTTTAATAGCAGACTATCAGTGCCAAAGAGTTTCTATAACTTCAAGACATATGTTTTTTGTTATGACAAATGTTGTTGAATATCCATATATGCCAATAATAACAAAATTGAATAAAACACATCCATTAGTTAAGAATATATCTCAAGTTGTCCTGCCTTTTGTGTCTTCTATTAATATAAAATCTGGCTTAGAGCAAATCAATTATACTATCTTAATGGAAACTTCAAAATATAGTTTCATTAAAAAAGATGTTTATTCAATAAATCCGTTAACTGTAGATTTCAGAATGCCTAAAGATGCCCAGAGAGGACCTTTTATTGTTGGTGTAGAATTAAAAGGAAAATTTAAAAGTTTTTATGAAAAAGAAGAAAAGTTTAAAGAATTAAAGTTAAATCTTAAAGATTATCTTAAAGAAACTCCCTCTGATAAAGAATCCAGGATATTAGTGATTTCCACAGGGGATTTTGTAGAGCAGGAGTTAGGTTTATTAGCAAATGTGTTTGATTATTTAGGACAAGAGCAGGATTTGTTATATATAAGAAGCAAAAATGTCACACCTCCACCTATAAGAGTAATGTCTGCTACTTTTAAAGTTATATACAGATATTTTGTAATGATTTTACCTGCACTTTTAGTAGTGGCTTTTGGATTGTTAAGATGGTATTATAGAAAAAATCAAGTAGTTCAGCTATGAAAAATTATTTTAGATGGATTTTTTTACTCTTTATCCTTTTAATAATTTTACTTATAAGAGTAGTAAAAAGAAGTTATTATTTTTCTAAACAGATTTTTAAGAACAAAGAAGTTGTAGAGGTGGAATTTAATAGTTTAGATAATAAGAAAATAAACATTGTAAAACTTGATAAATCCTGGGTAGTAAAAACACCTTTTAAGGAATATAAACCAAATGAAGGTTTAGTTAAGGAGATTTTTGAAAAAATAAAAAATTTTGAATTGTTAGAAATAATAACCAACAATCCACAAAATTATTCTGATTACTTAGTAAATACAGAATCGGCTACTGTTGTTAAGATATTTTTCAAAAAAGAGAAGAAGCCAAGAATTCTTTATTTAGGTAAAATAGGAGGATTTTCATTTAATGAGATTTATATAAGAATAGAAAACGACCCTAATGTTTACTTAGCTAAAGGTATAGCTTCTACAAATTTTAGAAATTATTTTTATGAATTTTGTGATAAAACACTACTAAAATCAAACACGGAAGAAATAAATTCTTTGGAAATAAGTTTTCAGAAAAAAATTATGAATTTAAAAAAAGAACTTAAAAATGGAACTACAACTTGGATAGATTTAAAGACAAATAGAAATATAGATGTACAAAAAGTTGAAAATTTTCTTCGTCTTTTTTTAATTTTTACTTCAGATGTTATACTTGAGGAAGAGATAGATTATAATAAATTAAAAGAAGACTTTAAGATTTTATTAAATTTTAAAGAAAATGCGAATGTAGAAATAACCTTCTTTAAAGAACAAAAGTTAAGGGATTTTCCTGTATATCCTGTCAAAATTAAATATACTAATCGGTCTCCTTCTATAGAAACGATAGGAGATGTAGAAACTCTATATGGTGTGTATAAATATAAATATGATGATTTTACTCAAAGAATTACTCCATTTTTTAATTAGGCTCCCTTCTTCTTTTCTTTAAATTTTTATCCAAATTGTTGTTTTTTCTATAGTAATTTTATAAAGATTTTTTACATAATTAGAACTCAAAATTTTTATATTATTTAATTAAGTACTATGAAAGAAAAGATTTACATTTTTGACACAACTTTAAGAGATGGTGAACAGTCTCCAGGTGCTTCTTTAACTCCCAAAGAAAAGTTAGAGATAGCGCTTCAGTTAGAAAGATTGAATGTAGATGTTATTGAGGCTGGTTTTCCAATAGCTTCTTTAGGTGATTTTGAGGCAGTTTCTCTAATAGCTAAAAATGTTAAAAAGACAATAATAGCTGCTCTTGCAAGAGCAAAAAAAATAGATATAGAAACAGCTGCTTCTGCTTTGAAGTTTGCAAAACGTGCGAGGATTCATACATTTATAGCGACATCAGATATTCATATAAAATATAAATTAAAAATGTCCCGTGAAGAAGTTTTAAAAACAGCAGTTGAAGCTGTAAAATATGCAAGGAAATTTACTGATGATGTAGAGTTTTCCTGTGAAGACGCAGCAAGGTCTGATGTAGAATTTATGTGTAAAGTAATAGAAGAAGTTATAAAAGCAGGTGCAACTGTAATTAATATTCCTGATACAGTAGGATACTCTATACCAGAAGAGTTTGGAAGTTTAGTAAATCATATAAGAAACACTGTCCCTAATATAGATAAATGCATTCTTTCAGTCCATTGTCATAATGATTTAGGGCTAGCTGTAGCAAATTCAATTTCTGCAATAATAAATGGAGCCCGACAGGTAGAATGCACTATAAATGGAATTGGAGAAAGAGCAGGGAATGCATCCTTAGAAGAAATAGTTATGATTATTAAGACAAAGAAAAATTATGAACTTCTTAAGAATTTTTATACTGATATTAATACAAAAGAAATCTATCCTACAAGTAGGTTAGTGTCTAACCTAACAGGAATAGTTGTTCAACCAAATAAAGCTATAGTAGGGAAAAATGCTTTTAGACACGAAGCAGGTATCCATCAAGATGGTGTGTTGAAGCAAAGACAGACCTATGAGATAATAAGTCCTAAAGATGTAGGAGTGCCTTCTAGTGAGCTTGTTTTAGGTAAACACTCTGGTAGACATGCTTTAGAAAAAAGATTATCTGAGTTAGGTTATAGAATTAACAAAAAATTGTTAAATAAAATTTTTATTAAATTTAAAAATTTAGCAGATAAGAAAAAATATATTTTTGATGAAGATATTATTGCTATAGTGAATGAAGAGCTAGGTAAAGAAAAACAACAATTAGAATTAAAATATTTCCATATTAGTAGTGGTAGTGGTATAATTCCTACTGCTACTGTTGAGATAGCAATTATTTCTGATTCCAAACAAAAGTTATTTAAAGAAGTGGAATGTGGAGATGGTCCAGTAGATGCGGCTTATAAAGCTATAGATAAAATTTTACTTAAACTTTTAAATTTTAAAAATCCACCTAAATTAGTTGATTATCAATTAAAAGCTATTTCTTCAGGTAAAGATGCTCAAGGAGAAGTAGTTGTTAAGTTAGAATATGATGGAGAACTTTTTACAGGAAGAGGTATTTCAACAGATATTATAGAAGCAAGTATAAAATCATATATTTCGTGTTGGAATAATCTTTTAATTAGAAAAAAACTTACAAAAAAAATAAAGATTTCCCTATGAAAAAACCTCAAACTATTACTCAAAAAATAATAGCAAGACATGCAAATAAAAAATATGTAGAAGAGGGGGAATTTGTACTGGCAAAAGTTGATTTGGCTTTGAGCAATGATGTTACCACTCCTTTAGCAATTAAGCAATTTTATAAGATATTTGAAAATATAAAAGAGCCAAAAGTGTTTGATAGAAATAAAATAGTAATTGTGATGGATCATTTTACTCCTAATAAGGATATAGATTCTGCTCAACAAAATAAATTTACAAAAGAATTTGCAGAAAAATTCAAAATTAAACATTTTTATTTTGGAGGATGTGTTGGTATTGAACATACATTACTTCCTGAAGAAGGTTTAGTTTCTGTTGGAGATTTGATAATAGGTGCAGATTCACATACTTGTACATATGGAGCGTTAGGTGCTTTTTCTACTGGAGTTGGTTCTACAGATTTAGCAGCGGTGTGGGCTAGTGGAAAAATTTGGCTTAGGGTTCCAAAAACTATAAAAATAGTATATTATGGAAAATTAAACAAAAATGTAGTAGGAAAGGATTTAATTTTGTCAACTATAAAAACATTAGGTGTAGATGGAGCAAATTATAAATCTTTGGAATTTACTGGTGAAGTTATTTCTAAAATAAGTATTTATAGTAGATTTACTATGAGTAATATGGCAATAGAATGTGGAGCAAAGAATGGAATTTTTGAACCTGATAAAATTACATATAATTATTTAAAAAATGTAAAAGCAAAAATTCCTAAAGATTTTTATATTAAAAGTGACCCTGATGTAAAGTATGATGAGATTGTAGAGATAGATTGTAGTAAAATTTATCCACAAGTAGCTTTGCCTTATCTTCCTTCAAATAGTATTAATGTAAAAGACCTAAAAGAGAAAATTTATATAGACCAAGTAGTCATAGGTTCTTGTACAAATGGTTGGTATGAAGATTTATATTTAGCTGCAAAAGTATTAAGGAATAAAAAAGTAAATTCTAATGTGAGATGTTTAATTTTTCCTGCGACTCCTAAAATTTACAAGCAAGCTTTAAAAAACGGTTTGATAGAGATATTTTTAAATGCTGGATGTGTTATTAATCCTCCAACTTGTGGACCTTGTTTAGGAGGACATTTAGGAATTCTTGCTGAAGGTGAAAAAGCAGTAGCTACTACAAATAGAAATTTTATAGGTCGTATGGGACATGTTAAAAGTGAAGTATATTTGACTAATCCAATAGTAGCAGCATATTCTGCAATTAGAGGTTATATTTCTGATTGTTAAGTGTTATATTTTCTTAAGTATTTTAGAAGAAGTTGTAAGTCTTTAGGGAGTGGTGCTATAAATTCCATATATTTTTGTTTTCTAAAGTGAAAAAATTTAATTTTATAAGAATGTAAAGCAGGTCTTTCAATTAATGGTTTTTCTTTTTCTTTGTTTTTATAGTTTTTTTTAATTGAGGATAAATAAAAACAATTATAATTGCTATATAACTCATCTGCTACAATCGGATAACCTATAGTAGCCAGATGTATTCTAATTTGGTGCCTTCTTCCGGTTATAGGCTTTATTTCTAAAAATGTGTAATCTTTAAATTCTTCTAATACTTTATAATAAGTGACAGCTTCTTTGCCTTCTTTAAAATCAATTATTATTTTTTGTGGATTGTTTTTATCTTCAGCAATGGGAAGTTGAATTTTACCTTCTTTTGTTGGAACTTTACCATAAACTATACATATATATGTTTTTTCTACTTCATGTAAGAAGAATCTTTTAGTAAGTTCTTTATGGGCTAGAGAGTTTTTAGCAAAACATACTATACCTGATGTTCCTTTATCAATTCTGTGAATTATATAGACTTTATTATAATACCTCTCAAGTATCTCTAATAAATTTTCTTTAAAAATATCAAACCTATCAGGAATAGTTAACAACCCAGCTGGTTTGTTAACTATTATATAGTCATCATCTTCATATAGTAGTAGTTGTTTTATATCTATATTGAAATTCATATTGAAAAATATAATAAATTTTTATAAAATTATTTTCAACAAATATTTATCACAAAAGGGTGAATTTAATGTTCTTTAAGAAATTTTTTAAAGTTTCATTATATTTTTTAGTTGGCATAATCTTAATTAACATTTTATATTTATTAATCCAAGAAGTTTATTATCTGCCATTTACTATTGAAATAATAAAACTTAAAAAATGGAAAAATAAATATGAGACATTCATAAAAGAAGAGCAAAAAAGAGTAAATGCTGCTGTGTTAGAATTAGAGAATTTAAATAAAAAGATAAAAAATTATTCCAAAAGAATAAGTTTAGGAGAATATCATTTGATTAATAAATATAATAGTATGGTAAATGAATATTATTATCTAGCAAAAAATTATGAAACTTTATTTGATAATCATAAAAAAAATTTGATGTTGTTTGAACAAAACTCTAAAAAACTACAACGACTTATAAACGATTATAGTAAAAGAAGATTTCTTTTGTTTATTCCTTTTAAATTAAAATATGAATTTAAAAAAGGAGAAGTTTCTTATACTATAACAAAATCTAATAATTATGAAAATAAGAGGTAAAGTTTATAAGTGTCCTGATAATATAGATACAGATGTGATAATACCAGCTAAGTATTTAAATACTTCGGATGAAAAATACCTAGCGCAGCATTGCTTAGAACCTCTTGTTGAACAGGTTGGTAGAAAACTTACTGAAGAAAACATAATAGTAGCTGGAAAAAATTTTGGATGTGGTTCTTCTAGAGAGCATGCTCCTTTAGCTATAAAAGCAGCAGGAATAAGATGTGTGATTGCTGAAAGTTTTGCGAGGATATTTTTTAGAAATGGTATAAACATTGGGCTTCCTTTGGTTGAGTTAAAGGATGCTTCTAAGTTATTCGATGATAACGATGAGATAGAAATAGATTTATCAAATGGGATAGTTAAAAATTTATCTAAAAATCAACAATACCAATTTCTTCCTTTTCCTCAATTTTTACAGAATATAATAACTGCAGGTGGTTTAGTTGAGTTTTTAAGAAAACAATTAGTTAATGAAAAAGCTTCTAGTTAAGGTTATTTTCTTAGCTATCCTTATTTTATTTTTTAATTTCTTTTGTAGTTTAGAAGAAATCAATCCTATTTTTATAAGTTCTTTTGAAAAAGTAAGAGAGAATGAATACAATATAATTTTAAGTAATGTTATATTAATAAGGGAGATAAAATTAAATAAAATAAAAATAGGTAAAAAGGAAATTACAGAGTTGGAACTGCCGAGCTATAAATCTTCAACTGGTAGAGAGTATCCACAAATCAAAATTCTTTCAGATAAATTATATCAGCAAATATTAAAAACATTAGTTGAAGAGAAAATAGAAAATATAGTTGGTGATGTTGGTTATCCAGATTTCAAGATAAATAAATTTATTTCTAATCATAATAAGAATTCTAAAATTAAAATAAATGCTTCTGTTGTTTTTGGTGATTCTGTTGAGGTGGAATGTAAAATAATGGAAGACACTTCTAACAATATTATAGTATTATGGCCTTCTCAAAAAATAAATAAAACTAATAAATGGATTAAACTAATAGAATTCATTTCACCTACTTATCAAAAATTTATAGAGAAACAACTTATACATAGATATAAAGTATACAAGTTGGAAAAAGGTATATAGTTTTTTAGTTTTTAATCTTCCTATTTTGCTTTTTTATAACAAATCATGGAAAAAATATTTTTTGATAATAAACTCTTAATAGGTGTGTCTGATTATATTATTTCTTATTTTGACTCCGATAAGGATTCAAATTTAGTAGTGTTAATGGATGATTTTATTGATATTTCATATTTTAAAGAGAATTTTTTAGAGTATAAAGAATTAGTTTTGAAATATAGGATTTTTAATTTTAAAAAAGATTTTAAAACTTTTTTATTATCTAAAGATAAAAATAATAGTTTAGATTATGAAAGTATAATTGATTTAGCAAACTTTTATAAAACAATAAATGAAAATAAAAAGATATGCTTTATTACACAAAATTCTCTTTTGAATTATGAGTTACCAGAAGATTTTGAACCAATACTTATGGAAAAGGCAAAAAAAATAGAATTAGATGATTTATTAGAAAAACTTATTACATACGGTTATAGGCGAGTAGAATATGTGGAAATGGTGGGAGAGTTTGCAGTTAGAGGTAATATTATAGATATTTGGGGAAATAGTATTGCATATAAAGAAGGAAGTTGTAATTTTTTAAAACCATTAAGAATACTAATAGATGATGAGAATAAAATAGAAAGTATCAGGTTATTTAATCCTTCTTCCCAAAGGAGTACATTGCTTGAGGATTTTTTGAGAGTTGATATTTATCCTGTAGATTTACAAAAAATTCCAAAAGGGATAAAGTTAATTGATATTTTAGATGAAAAAAAATATGAATTTGTGTTTTTTTCTTTAGAAGCAGATAGTTATTTAGAAGGATATTATCCTAACAAAAGATACTATGGCAACCTTGAACTTTTTGAAAAAGATATTAAAAATTTTATTTTAGAAAAATATAAAATTCTTATAGGATATCAAAATGAATACCAACTAAAAAATATAAAAAACATAGTTGGTGAATATGATAATATAGAACTAGTAAATACTTCCTTATCTTGTGGGTTTTTTAATAAAATTAAAAAATTATTATTTATTACTTATGATGAGATTTTTTCTAAATTTGAAATACATACTTTAACTAAAACACCTAAGATATATGAAAGTATAAGGTTAGAGAACATATGGGAAATACAGCCAGAAGATTATGTTGTTCATTTTGAATACGGAATAGCTAAATTTTTAGGAACGAAAAGACTTACAATAAGAGGTATAACTAAGGAATTTTTAGTTTTACAATTTCGTGATAATGCTATTTTATATCTTTCTGTTTCAGATATAAATCAAATAGAGAAATATATTTCTTTAACAAATAAAGCACCAAATTTGTCCTCTTTAAGTAAAGAAAGTTGGGAAAAAATAAAACTAAGAATAAAAGAATCACTGAAAGAATTCATTATTCAGTTATATTCTCTTTATTCTGAAAGAAAAAAACTTAAAGGTTATCAATATAAATCTGACAAACAACTTGAAGAAATGTTTGCTTCTACATTTGAATATGAAGAGACAGAGGATCAACTTAAAGCTATAGAAGATGTATATAGAGATATGGAGAGTGAATATCCTATGGATAGAATAATAGTAGGAGATGTTGGTTTTGGGAAAACAGAGGTAGCTTTAAGAGCCACATTTAAAGCAGTAATTAATAAAAAACAAGTAATAGTCTTATGTCCAACTACTGTTTTGGCACATCAGCACTTTGTTACATTTTCAAAACGGCTTGAGCCATTTGGTATTAAAGTTGCTTTAGTATCTCGTTTGAAATCTAAAAAAGAGATAAAGGAAATTTTTGAAAAGTTGAAAAATGGAGAAGTTGATGTAGTAATAGGTACTCATATTTTGTTAAGTGACGAGATAGATTTTTTTGACTTGGGACTTATAATAATAGATGAAGAGCATAAGTTTGGTGTTAAGCAAAAAGAAAAAATTAGGTTAAAGTATAAAACATATGAAAGATTTGCAGGAGGTTTTATCCCAGATGTATTATATCTTACAGCTACACCTATCCCACGCACATTAGCTTTTGGTTTAGAAGGGATAAAAGATATTTCTATTATAGAAATTCCACCTCAAGGTCGTCAACCTATAGAGACTTTTGTTTTGCCTTATAGTAAAGATACTATAATTTATGCCATCACAAAAGAACTTCAAAGAGACGGTCAAGTATACTATATTTTTAATGATATTGAAAAAATTATATACAAAGTAGGAGATATAAGTAAGTATTTCCCTAATGTAAAAATAGAATTTATTCATAGTAAATTACCACCTAAAAGAATTGAAGATATTATGATAAAATTTTTAAATAAAGAAATACAAATTTTAGTTTCAACTACAATTATTGAAGCTGGTTTAGATATTCCAAATGTGAATACTATTATAATAGAAGAAGCTCACAAATTTGGTTTGGCTCAACTTTATCAACTTAGAGGTCGTGTGGGAAGAAGAGACAAAAAAGCATATTGTTATTTTCTCTACTCTAAAGAAAACTTAACTTTGGATTCTAAAAGACGTCTTTCAGCTCTTATGGAGTTTACTTCTTTAGGAAGCGGGTATTATTTAGCCTTGAGAGATTTAGAAATAAGAGGTGCTGGTGAAATTCTTGGTACTAAACAACATGGTTTTGTAAATGAGGTCGGGTTGAATATGTATTCAAAAATTATTAAACAGTTATTATATGAGATAACAACAAAAAAAGAGTATAAAGAATTTAATCCAGTTATTGATCTTATGGTAGAGGCCTATATTCCAGAAGATTATATAAAAGATGTAGAAACTAGAACAGTTTTTTATAGAAAATTGCTTTCGGTTTCTAGTTATGAAGAAATAAAAAATATTAAAGAAGAAATGTATGATAGATTCGGAGAGATTAAAGATATTAATAATAAAAAAATTTTAGAAAACCTTCTATACTTGTGTTATTTTAAACTGTTTATGAAAAAATATAAAATTGAACGTATATATGATGAAGATGTAGGTGAAAATAAAAAAATTTTTTTAGTGTTTAAAGAAAAAAAAGACTTTTGGAAATTTAAGGAATACTTTAATGACTCTTTTATTACAGTTAATGAAAAAGAATTCTATATAGAGTTTAAAAAACAAAATTTTTCACTTTCTTCTATTTTAAATAGGTTTTTAGAAATAGAAAAATCTCTAACAGGTAAGATGAACACATAGTGCTAATTTGTCTTTGAATTTTGGATAAAGTTCATTGAATAATTTTACTGCTTCATAAGTATCTACTATATATGAATCTATTTGATTAGTCCTTAAATATTCTTTTAGATGCTCATCTACTTTTAACATAGAGTTTGCTCCGCAACCAATTATTAAAATTTTAGGTTTATTTTCTAATATATCATCTATATCTTCTATAGATAGTTTATGACCTTCTTTGCGCCACCAATTGGATTTAATTTTGTTTGAAAAAATTTTTATATCAGTTGTATAAGTGTTTTCATTAATAATTATCTTACCAAATTCATAGTGTTGAATCTTAATCATAAGTACTTCCAATATACCTTATATCTTCTTTTTCTTCTTGTTTTTATTGCAATAATAATTCCACATAGAAATCCGCCTATGTGTGCCCAATAAGCTACTCCTCCAACATCTTGCCCTACAGCAAGTTTTACCATTAAACTTTGTGTTCCGCTTAAAAATTGAAATATTATCCAAAACCCCAAAAATACAACAGCAGGTAGAACCACTATTCTACTAAAAATTCCAAATGGTATAAGTGTTAAAATACCTGCTGATGGGTACATCACAAAATATGCACCAAGTACTCCTGAAATTGCTCCAGATGCTCCGATCATGGGAATTCTACTTGTGGGATTAAGTAAAAATTGAAAAATGCTTCCACAAATTCCACATAATATATAAACTATAAAATACTTTAAATGCCCAAATCTGTCTTCTACATTGTCTCCAAAAATATATAAAAACCACATATTTCCAATAAAATGTACGAAACCACCATGAAGGAACATAGATGTGAATAAGTTCCACCAAGAATTTGAAAAATCTGTGATTAAGCGGAAAGGTATAAGGCCATAAGAGTAAATAAAGTTTTCTATTTCATAAATATTCTGTAGATAAAAATATTGATATATAAACACCAAAGTATTTAAAGAAATGATAATATAATTTATAAATGGCTTTCTATAAGATGGAATGTTATCTTTAAGTGGAATCATTTCTTTTTTGTTTTTTCTTCTTGTAACTTTGGTCTTGTAATATTTAGTTGAACTAAATTTGTGTATCCCACATTACCAAAAATATCTCTTGCTGCAAACCTTATCCAAAAATCTCCTGAGATTTCTTGGGGAATCATTTCAAGATTTAAATGGAACACAAAGGGTTGACAATAAGTATATTTAGAAAACCTTGTAAAATTCTCTCTATCAGTTGATATTTCCATATATACACATTCTATATTAGGTGTTAAAGGTTGAATAAAAAAAACTTTTTCATCATTTTCTGGCCTTCCATCAGTAATTTGTGCTATTTTTACTTCCACTGGTAAATTTTCTGCACCTTTTGGGACTAGTTTAATAATTATTGCTGGATCAAAGACCCTAATTTGTGTTTTTAAAGAATTGTTAGGATTTATAGGAGGTGCTCCATTTATTTCGTTATTTAGCCATATATTTAATTCCTTTTGATTTTTTTCTCGCCATGCTCCTGCTAAAATAGGTGCAGAAGATGCTGAGTTTAAATAAGGTGTATTAGAATAAATACAAATCCATATGTCTTCTGAAAAATTTACTTTTTCTATAGGAATTTCTGTAAAAAACCATTTAGCTTCGCCTGTTGTAGTAATTGCATTTTCCCAATCTCCTTCTGTAGGAATATCTTTTACTCTACATAAAAAATATCTTTGATCAGATTTCCAGGCAGGAGTAGACGCAATTCCTATGTATATGTTACCATCTATTATTTCTTTTTCCCATGGAGGTGAAGATGGTTTTGGCTTTGTTTTAGCTCTTCCTAACTTAGCACCTACATAAATTTTTGAAAATAATTCTTTTGGTGGTAGAAGTGCTTTATTGAATTTTTTAATCCAACACATATTGCTACCTACATACCAGTTTCCATCCCAGCCACTATTTGCAAATAGAGTATATTCATTCATTGGAACACCGCCAGTTATATATGTAGGATAATAACTTTCTTGACAAAAAGTTTTATTTGAAATAAGCAAGAAAATAAATAACAATATAAACTTTTTCATACTTACTTTTAACCCCATTTACTTTTTAAAAATTTTTATAATTTTATCAAATTCATCCAAAGATTTATAATATATAATAATTTTACCCTTAGTGTTTGAAGAAGGTCTAATTTTAGTTTTTAACCCAAGGGTTTCAGAAATTTCTTTTTCAAAGTGTTTTATTTCTGCTGTGATAAAAATGTCTTTTTGTTTCTTTACTTTTTTTGACTTTAATGATTTTACGATATTTTCTATATCTCTTACAGTGAGTTTATCTTGAATGATTTTATTTGCTAACTCAATGATAGTGTTTTCATCTTTTATACTTGCTAATGCTCTAGCATGACCTGCTGATATTAAACTATCTTGAATATAGTTTATTACTTCTTGAGGTAAGTTTAGTATCCTTAATGTATTTGCTATAACACTTCTATCTTTAGAAAGTATCCTTGATAATTCTTCTTGAGTAAGGTTATATTCTTCAATTAGACTCTTATATGCATAGGCTTCTTCTATAGGATTTAAGTCTTCTCTTTGTATGTTTTCTATAAGAGAAATTATCTTTCTTTGTTTTTCATCTAAATTTTTTACTATTGCCGGTATTTCTTTTATATTAGCAATTTTTGCAGCACGCCATCTTCTTTCTCCACATATAATTTCGTATTTATTTTCCTCTATAGGAGAAACTATTATTGGTTCAATAATTCCTGATTGTTTTATTGATTCAGCAAGTTGCTTTAAAGTTTCATCCTTAAAGTTTCTTCTTGGTTGCCATTTTGGCGGTTGAAGTTTATCTATTTCTATAAAAATTATACCTTCTGGTGTAGGTTGAGAAGGAATATTGCTGTTAGAAAGTTCAGATATTAATGCTTCTAATCCTCTACCAAGATGTTTTTTCATATTTTATTTTTAATTCCTAAAATTTCTTCTGCTAATTGTAGATATGATATTGTTACTTTAGAAAACCTGTCATAATAAAGTAAAGGTTTTCCATAACTTGGTGCTTCTGCTGCACGGATACCCCTAGGAATTATTGTATTATATACTTTATGCTGAAAATATTTTTTTACATTATCTGCAATTTCTTCACTTAAAGAAGTACGAGTATCATACATAGTAAGTATTACTCCTTCTATAGATAAATTTTTGTTTAGATGACTTTGAACAAGATTTATTGTTTTTAATAACTGAGCTAATCCTTCTAAAGCAAAGTATTCACACTGAATAGGTACCAGTACACTTTCACAGCTTGCAAGTGCATTTATTGTTAGCAGTCCTAATGATGGTGGACAATCTATTAAAATATAATCATATAGCATTTTTATTGGCTCTAGTGCATTTTTTAATCTGTATTCTCTATTTAACATGCTTACAAGTTCAATCTCAGCACCGGTTAAATCTATGTGAGAGGGTACTATATCTAACCAATCTACAGATGTATTCATAATAACATTTGTTATATCCAAATCTTCAATAATTACTTTGTATATATTTTTATAGATGGTTTTATCTCTTTTTATACCGAATCCGCTAGTAGCATTTGCTTGAGGATCTATATCCACTACAAGCACGCTTTTTCCGTAGTATGCTAAAGAAGTAGCTAAGTTTATCACAGTGGTGGTTTTTCCTACACCTCCTTTTTGATTTGCAACAGCTATAATTCTGTTCATTTTATTTTGAAAATAAAAAAACTATTCCGATTATGATAAAAATTACTCCGCTTATATATTTTAAATAATAGTAGGGGAATAATTTATGTAAAGTACTTCCTATTGCTACTGCTAAAAAATTAGTAAAACAAAATGCTAATGTTGCTGCTAACCAAACATTTAATGGTTTGGAAGATTTAGTAGCAAATGATATTATAGCAAGTTGGGTTTTATCAGCCATTTCTGCAAAAAGCATACTTATGAAAACAGTTATTATTTCTTTCATTACTCCTCCATGTCTTGTTTTTTATTTTTAAGAAATAAAAGTAAAAATTTATCTTCGTATTCTTTATATACTCCCCATTTATCTAATTCTTCTTTTAATTGTTTAGCATATTTTATATTTTCAGAGGCTAATTTAAATAATTCATTGATTCTATTTTTTGCAGATTGAGGAAGTGAAAATTTTATCTGTTTTTTTAGTTCTTCAAAAGTTATACCAGATGTCTCTTCGGTTAAATTCTGTTTTCTTTTTAAGAAATTTTGTTTTGTATCCATATTTAATTGTTTGAAAAATCTCTGTGTTTTTTTATTTATATCTGTTAATATATTTTTTATTTTTTCGTCAAATATTTTTATATCTTCATATAATTTAGTAAAGTCAACCTCAAATAAAAATATATCTTTTAATACCTTAAGAATAGAAAAAGCTGCTTGGGGATTAACCATTTCAGTTGTATAAAATGGAATTTCGCAGAAAATACATATGCCGTTGATATTAGATTCTTTTGCTAAAGCAAGTAATACTCCATTTGTGCCTTCAATTGAACCAAAATTGAGGATTTCAATTTCATTAAATAGTTTGATGTCGTTAGAGGTCCTTGCGATATATAATTTAGGATAATCTGTATGTAAAATATAAGATGGTAAAGCACTAAAAGTGATTATTAATGATGCTTGTAGTTGTTGAAAGAAATTTATAATTTCTTGAGTAAATTTTAAAAAATGAAAAGAAGCAGGTTCATAAGTTGCTGCAATAAATACAAAATCTGAATGTTTTTGTCTTGAATAGAATATTTTGTCTGATATATATGGAGTAGAGTAGATAATTCCTTTCTCAATAATACTACTTTGAGGAACAATATATTCTTCAATCTCAATTTCTGCAAGTACGGAAGCTTGGAGTTGAGAAATTAAATAATTTATAACATAGTTGCCAATCATTCCTATTGATGGCCAAGAATAAAAAACTATTGGTTGTTTTAATTTTATTTTACTTTTTTGTATGATCATATTTTTTTAATGTATTTAAAATACAAGCCAGTCTTAGAAACTCTATTGTTAAGTCTATTTTTAATATTTTTACATTACTTCTATAAGGTGGATTTACTACCGCAGGTGTAAAATTTAATATACCTTTTATTCCACAGGAGATGACATAATTTATAGTAGTTTGTGCTTCTTCTTGAGGTACGGTTATTACAGCAATATCGATTTTATGTTTTTTAGCAAAATTTTTTAAATTATTTAAATGATAGATTTTAATTCCATTTATTTTTTTATTTACTACTTTTTTTGATATATCAAAACCAGCTATTATACTAAATTTATGTTTTTTAAAACCAGGATATTTCATTAAAGCAGAACCTAATTTTCCACAACCAATAATTACTACATTCCAGTTTTTGTTTATTCCTAAAACATTTGAAATTTTTTCTAAAAGAATGCTAACTTTATATCCTTTTTTAGGAACTCCTAACTGCCCAAGTAAGGCAAGGTCTTTTCTGATGATTTCTGGTGTAAAACCTAATTGGTCTGCAATTTCCTTTGAGGATATAAACTCTTTCTCATAAGGTTTAAGTAAAAGTTGATAATATAAAGAAAATCTTGTAATTGTTCTATTTGAAAATGATATAAATTTTTTCATAAGTTTTTTGTTTTGATGATATACTAAATATTTTTTTTTAAAACAAGTAATAAAAAATTATTCATTAATTAATTTATTGACAACTTAAAATTTTTATAGTATTATATAAAAACATTTTTAAATAAAGGGGGTTATTATATTATGAAGAAAAGAAAAATGTTGTTTATTGTTTTTTTAACAACACTTAACTTTTTATATTGTGCTGATATGTTTGAAGAATTTAAAAATAGAGCACAACAACAATATGTAGATCCATTTACAAAAGATCTTACAGGAATAATATGTGCAAACTCTTTAAATACTGCTGAAAGTTTAGGATTATTTAAGGCTGTGCCTCCTTCTATAGGATTAGATATTGGAGTTTCTTTAGTTCTTAAAAATGTTTCACCAGAAAATGTAATTTTAAATGAAGCTTTTAAAGATATGGGATTTAAATATATTCCATTTTCAGTTTTAAATTTAAGTAAAGGTTTGCCACTTAACTTAGATTTAATTGGTAGATTTTTGGGTTCTTCAGATTTTGTTTTTTATGGTATAGGTCTAAAATATAAATTTTTATCGCTTCCTCCATTGATACCTGTGGTAAATTGTGCAGTAGGTGTGTTTTATAATACACTTGATGTTAAAAAAATTTTAAAACACACATCCTATTCTTTAAATATCATAGTTTCTGTAGATAAAATTCCTTTTGTAAGACCATATATTTTGGCAGGGATAGATAATGCTGAGTTAGTGGTAGATGAGGAGGTAGGTATAGGTGAGATGAAAAGTAAGTTTAACAATGGGATGAGATATGAAGTTGGATTGAAGTTATCTTTTATTCCTTTTATTTATTTTAATTTAGGATATTCAAATATATATGGAGTAGACGGTTATTCTTTAAGTTTAGGAGCTAAGTTTTAAATTATATGTCTCAAGTTTTAGTACTGAATAAACATTTTATAGCAATATCTTTAATTTCTTGGAGAAAAGCGATAAAATTAGTATATCTTGAGAGAGCAGATGTAGTAGATGAAGAGTATAGGACTTATTCTTTTAAAGATTGGTTTGAAATTTCTCAATGTATGAGAGATAATCCTGCTGGGTTTATTTATACCCCTAAATTTAAAATAGCAATTCCTGAAGTTATAGCATTAAAGTTTTATGATAAAGTTCGCTTTGAAGAGCCAAAGTTGACTAGAAAAAATATATACGAACACTATGGATATAGATGTTGTTATTGTGGGGGAAAATTTAGCGTAGATAAGCTTAATATAGATCATATTTTACCAAAATCTCGTGGAGGAAAAACAGATTGGAATAATATAGTGACATCTTGTATTGAGTGTAATTTAAAAAAAGGAAACAAAACTCCACAAGAGGCAGGTATGAAACTTGTTATACCTCCATTTAAACCCAATAGAAGGTTAAAACTTGCTTTTGTATTTAATCCAAATGTGAAAATTCCTACTTCTTGGCAGAAATTCATAGATAATATATATTGGAATGTTGAATTAGAAGAGTAGATAATTATCATTTAGGAGGTAAAATATGTATTTATCTCCTTTAAGTTTAATAATTATAGTATTAGGTATAATATATGTATTTAAGGCAATAAAAATAGTTCGTCAACACGAAAGGGGACTTATTGAGACATTAGGAAGATATACTCGCACAGTGGAGCCAGGATTAGTTGTTATATTTCCTCCTCTTCAGAAAATTAGGATTGTGGATATGAGAGAGCAAGTTATAGATGTTCCTCCACAAGATGTTATAACTAAAGATAATGTAGTGGTCACTGTTGATGCAGTGATATACTTTCAAGTGATTGACCCCGTAAAAGTAGTATATGAGGTGTCTAATTTTTCTTTAGCTGCTTTAAAATTAGCTCAAACAAATCTAAGAAATGTAATAGGAGATCTTGAATTAGATCAGACACTTACTTCAAGGGAAAAAATTAATTTACAGCTAAGACAAGTATTAGATGAAGCTACTGATAAATGGGGAGTAAAAATTACAAGGGTAGAAATTCAAAAAATAGAACCGCCAAAGGACATTACTGATGCTATGAGTAAACAGATGAAAGCTGAGAGAGAAAAGAGAGCAATGATACTTGAAGCAGAAGGTATAAGGCAAGCAGCGATTTTAAAAGCAGAAGGAGAAAAACAGGCAGCTATCCTTACTGCTGAAGGTAAAGCAGAGGCGATAAAAAAAGTAGCAGATGCTGAAAAGTATCAAATAGAGATTGTTTATGATGCGATTCACAAAGGGAGACCCACTAATGATCTTATAGCTATAAAATATCTTGAAACCCTTCAGAAAATAGCAGATGGTAAAGCTACTAAGATTTTTCTCCCTATTGAAGCTACAGGTGTATTAGGGTCAATAGCGGGAATAAAAGAATTATTTGTAGAAACTAAAGAGGAAGAAAAGAAATAATTTTATTTACTTACAAAGAAAGGAGAAAAACTATGCAAGAAATCTTAGAAAGAATATCTGACACGATAGAATATAAAGATGGAGAAGTAGAAATAAAAAATATAAATTTACTAAGAGAAAAAGTAATAGATGAACTTGTTTGGAAAGCAGTGTTTGGCACTGAGGAAGAAAAAACTTTTATAAGGAAGTTAATAAGATTAATAGCTCAGAAGTTAAACTTAGGACCATCTAGTATATATGATTTATATGTAGCAATTGGAAAAGGTGAAGTAGGAGGATTTACTGTTCCTGCTGTAAATGTTAGAGGTTTAGCTTATGATACAGCTAGGGCTTTATTTAGAGCGGCGAAAAAGCTTAATGTAGGTGCAGTAATATTAGAAATAGCTCGTTCAGAGATGGGTTATACAAATCAACCTCCAGACGAATATACTGCAGTAATTTTAGCTGCTGCAATTAAAGAGGGATATGATGTGCCTATTTTCTTACAAGGAGACCATTTTCAAGTAAATGCTAAAAAATATAAAGAAAATCCACAAAAAGAGATTGATGGGATAAGAGAGTTAATAAAAAATTCCATAAATGCTGGATTTTACAATATAGATCTTGATACATCTACTTTGGTTGATGAATCAAAACCATCTCTTGATGAGCAACAAAAAGAGAACTATAAAGTAGCTGTGGAGTTGACAGAATATGTAAGAAGTATCCAGCCTAAAGGAATAGAGGTAAACCTTGGTGGAGAAATAGGTGAGATAGGAAGTAAAAACTCAACAGAAGAAGAGCTTATAGCATATATGGAAGGTTATAAAAAACTCCTAAAACCTGGATTAAAAGGAATTACTAAACTTGCAATTCAAACTGGTACAACTCATGGAGGAGTTCCGTTGCCTGATGGAACTGTTGCCAAGGTAAAGTTAGATTTTGATGTAATAGAGAGGTTGACTAAAATTGCAAAAGAGAAATATAATTTAGCTGGTTGTGTACAACATGGTGCTTCAACATTACCTGCTGAGCTTTTTGATAAATTCCCAAAAGTAGGAACCCTAGAAATCCATCTTGCAACAGAATTCCAAAATATAGTTTTTGATCATCCTTTGTTTCCTTCTGAATTGAAACAGCAGATTTATAAATACTTAGATGAAAATTGTAAAGATGAAAGAAAACCTTCTGATACTGAACAACAGTTTTATTATAAGACTAGAAAGAAAGCTTGGGGTCCGTTTAAGAAGGAAGTATGGAGTTTGCCAAAGGAGATAAAGGATGTAATATGTGAGGAGCTACAGAAAAAATTTGAGTTTCTTTTTGAAAAATTGAATGTAAAAAATACGAAGGATATAGTAAAAAGATATACTAAGTTAGTAAAAGTAGATGTAGTAGATGTTGTAAGTAAGAAAGAAAAATTTGAAGGTGCAGATTAATATGTTTTAGGAATTAAAATGAATGAAATTGGTAAGTTTTTGATTTTTGTGGGAGCTACAATTATATTAGTTGGGGTTCTTCTTTTGACACTTGAAAAAATTCCATATATAGGGAAGCTTCCTGGTGACATTTTAATAAAGAAAAAAAATTTTGTTTTTTATTTTCCATTGGCCACTTCTATAATTTTAAGCATCTTATTAACATTAATAATAAATCTTTTCATTAGGAGAAGATAAATCTTGTTAGTTAAAAATCTTTTCTTTTTTATATTTTTTCTTAGTTTTTTAGATTTTTTGTTTTCTTTAGAGTATATTGTAAAGGTTTGTATTAAAGAAAATATAAAAAGTTTTCAAATAACAAATAACAAAAATTATGTGTTAATAAAATCTAAAGATGGTAAATTTTTGAAAGTAAAAGGTAGTTTAAAAATTTTTCTAAGTAAGGATAATAAGATTGAAATTTTAAATAAATATTATTTGCCTCCTATAAAAATTTATTCAAAAGACAAAATAATAATAGATGGGAAAATTTATATGGGTGAAGTTGAAGTACTTACTAAAAATAATTCTTTATTGTTAGTTAATATCATAGATATAGAAAAGTATTTATATGGTGTTGTACCATATGAAGTGGTTGGTAGTTGGAACGATGAGATGCTTAAGGTTCAGGCAGTAATATCTAGGACATATACAATTTCTAATTTAGCAAGACATAAAGAGGATGGATATGATTTATGTTCTTCATATCATTGTCAAGTGTATGAAGGAATTTCAGAAAAAATGCATCAGAGGGTTAAAAAAGCAGTAGATGAAACATTTGGTTTAGTTATAGTAGAAGACAAAAAAAATTCTCCTATTCAGGCATATTATCATGCTGCTTGTGGTGGAGCTACAGAAGATGTTAAAGAAGTATGGAGTGGAGTTGCTTCCTTTAGATATTTATGTGGTGTAAAATGTGGATACTGTAAAGATTCACCTCATTATAATTGGAGTTATCAAATTTCAAAAGATGAATTCATTAAGTTATTAAAGCGAAATGGTTTTTCTTTAGGAGGTGACATTAGAAGTATTAAAAAATTTTCTTCTACAAAAAATGGAAGAGTAAAGGAGTTAATAATTGAATCTAATACTTCTTCTTTTATAATTAAAGCTGAAGAGTTAAGGAAAATTCTTGGATATACCAATATAAAAAGCACAAAAATTACTAAAATAGAACTCATAAATAAAACTATAAGTTTTTATGGTAAAGGTTGGGGACATGGTGTAGGTTTGTGTCAGTGGGGTGCTTCTTTTCTTACTTTCAATGGTAAAAATTTTAAAGAAGTTATAAGATATTATTATCCAAATACGACTATTAGAAAATATTACTAATTTTTAAATTTTTTAAAAAAAATTATGAAAGATAATTTAAATTTAGATAGTTATGATTTCTATCTACCTAAGGAGTTAATAGCACAACTTCCTCCTCCAAAAAGGACGGATTCAAAACTTTTAGTATATTTTAGACAAGAAGATAAAGTACAACATTTAAAATTTTCAGATATAGTTAATTTATTAGATGAGGATTGGTGTATAATTTTAAATAATACAAAGGTAGAAAACAGAAAAATAGAATGTAAAAAACCTACTGGTGGTGTAGTGCCGATTCTTATTACTTCTTATGAAAATAATAAAATAAAATTTTTGCCATATAAAAAAATAAAAATAAATCAAAAATTAATCCTTCCAAATGGTAAGGAAGGATTAGTTGTGGATAAAAATTTAGAAACTTCTGAATTTGAGTTATTGGGAGATTTTAAGATATCAGAGATTGAAGAGATAATTAAAGAATATGGTTTAGCTCCTCTTCCTCCTTATATAAAAAGAAAACCAAAAGATCCATTATATAACATAGATTCTGAAAGATACCAAACGGTATTTGCTAAAGTACCTGCTTCTTTAGCTGCTCCTACTGCTGGTTTTCATTTTGATAATATGTTACTTGAGACTCTTGAAAAGAAAGGGGTAAAGATACTATATCTTACTTTAAACATTGGTTTATCTACTTTTAAACCGATTAAGACAAAAGATGTTAGCCAACATAAGATGCAACCTGAAGAGCTAATTATTGATGAGGATACTGCTAAAAAAATTAATACATATTTTGAAAATAATAAAAAAATTTTATGTGTAGGTACTACGGTCGTTAGATCTGTTGAGTTTTTGTATTCTAAATTTGGTAAGATAAAAGAGTATAAAGGTTTAGTTGATATATATATTTATCCTGGATACAAATTCAAATTTGTAAAAAGTATGATTACTAATTTTCATCTGCCTAAATCTACAAACTTATTATTAGTAGCGGCACTTATAGGGAAAGAGAAACTTTTTGAGCTTTACAAAATTGCTATAGAAAAAAAATATAAATTCTACTCTTATGGAGATGCTATGCTTATAATATGAAAATTTTTGATCAAATAAAAAATAATAAAGAAGCCCTAACATATCTTAAACAAGCTGATGAAAATTTTAAAGCGTTAGGCTATACTGAACAAGGTATTTTGCATGCTCATTTTACATCTCAACAAGTTTATAAGATTCTTTCTTCTCTTGGGTTTTCTTTAGAAGATATAGATATAGCAATGACTGCAGGTTTTCTACATGATATAGGTTGTTGCATTTCCTATAAAAACCATTCTCAACAAGGAACATTTGTGGCTAATAAAATTTTATCTAAAATCAATATATCTGATGAAGAAAAAATTAAAATTTTAAGTATTATTGGTTCACATGAAGATACTGATTTAGAGATGTTCCCAATATCTGAGTTAGCTGCTGCAGTTAGTATCGCTGATAAAACAGATGTAAGAAGACAAAGAGTAATAAAGACCGATTTTAAATACTTTGATCAGTATGATAGAGTTCATTATGCAGTGGTAGATAATAGTTTAGATATTATTGATATTTCTAAAGTTATAAGATTAAGCATTAGGATTGATGAAGAGATATGTAGTGTACTTGAATATTTTGAGTTGTTTTTATCAAGAATTAATTTTTGTAGAAGAGCGGCTGGGAAGTTAGGAGTTAATTTTGAGTTATACATAAATGATGTGAAGTATTTGTAATGAAAAGTTTTAAGGTTATATATAGAGATAAATTATCTCAAGCTCGTGTTGGAATTTTAAAATTAGGTAATTTAGAAATTTTCACTCCTTTATTTCTTCCTGTAGGTACTTTAGGCGTAGTAAAAACTCTTAGTTATGAAGAACTTAAAGAAATAGGGGTAGATGCTTTTATTGCTAACGCATATCATCTATATTTAAGACCTGGTGAAGAGATTCTTAAGAAATTTTGTGGATTAAAAAAATTTATAAACTGGGACAGAGGATTATTTACTGACTCTGGCGGATTTCAAATATATAGTTTAAAAGAACTAAAAAAAATTACAGAAGAAGGTGTAGAATTTAGGTCTCATATTGATGGTTCTAAACATTTTTTTACCCCTGAGAAAGTTATAGAGTTTCAAGCTGTTATTGGTTCTGATGTTAGTGTATGTTTGGATGAATGTGTTGAGTATCCTGTGGATTATAATTATGCTAAAAGATCTGTAGAAGTTACAACACTATGGGCTAAAAGATGTAAAAAAAAATTTGATGAAATAAAAAAAAACAATTTTGGCAATTCACAAAATCAGCTTTTGTTTGGTATAATTCAGGGCTCTGTGTATAAAGATTTAAGAAAAAAAAGCATTGAAGAAATTTTAAGTATAGGATTTGATGGTTATGCTATTGGTGGATTAGCAGTTGGAGAGCCTAGGGAATTAATGTGGGAGGTGGTTAATTTTATATCTGAGAATTTATCTCAAGATGAGGTAAAATATATAATGGGTATAGGAGAGTTAGAGGATATATTTTTTTGTATAGAAAAAGGCTATGATATAATGGATTGTGTATTGCCTACAAGAAATGGTAGAAATGGTCAGGCGTTGACTTCTTTTGGTAAAATTAATATAAAAAACTCCAAATATTCAACAGATGAATCACCATTAGATAACGAATGTAGTTGTTTTGTATGTAAAAACTATAGTAGAGCTTTACTTCATCATTATTATAAATCTCAGGAATTGTTAGTTTTGAAACTTATGTCATATCATAATGTTTATTTCATAATAAATCTTTTTAAAACCATAAGAGAAAAAATAATAAAAGATGAATTTTTAAGATTTAAAGAAGATTTTTTAAAAAAATTTAATTCAGAGATATGTTAAATTTAAAGTTTATAAAAATTTTAATTTTTATACTCCTCTGTAGAGTTTTATATGCAGAAATTACTAAAGAAGTTTGTGAGGAATGGATTTCTAACACTTTAGTTTCATCTTCTGAAAGCAGTATTAAAATTTATATTTTAGAAAATCTCCAAGATATACCTTCAGCAAAATTTTTACCAGGAGTAAAAAAAATTTCTCTATTAAAAACAACTCCTGAGAATGTTTATCTAAAATCCTTATATGTCCTTTATAAAGTTTATAAAAGTACTTCTGCTTTGGAAAAAATTGCGAATTTTTTATTACAAAAGCCTAAAAAAGAATCTTCGGAGACTCCTCTTATTAAAGCAAAGATTTATCTTAAAAATCAACTTAGAGCAGAAGCTGCAAAAATGATAGGAGAGTTAGGTGATGAGAGACATCTTGAAATTTTATCAAAGACAGTTAAAGATGAATATGGTATTGTATCAGATGCTTCATATTTTGCTTTGGCAATGTTGTCTAAGAGAGGAAAGATAAAACCATTAAATGAATTAAAAGAATTTTTTTATTCAGGTTTAAAAGATGTGGATTATAAAGTGAGATTAAAAGCTGTAAGGTACTTGGGAGAGTTAAGATATCCAGATTCTGTGGGACCTTTAAGTTTACGTCTAAAAGATACCTCAAAAGAAGTTGTGGTTGAAACAATCATTAGTTTAGGTAAAGTAGGTGATGTTTCGGTATTACAGGATTTACTTCAATTTAAAAATAGTCAAGAAGATGCTTATAGGGTAGCTTTAGCAGAAGCATTAGGTAGTTTAGCTGAGGTTTTGGTTATATCCTCAAAAGATACTTCTGTTATGGATAAAATTAGAAATGTTTTAAATAGTTTAATGAACGATCCTAATGGTATGGTAAGAGTTACAGCAGCTGCAGCTTTGCTTAGAATCTCAGATAGAAGTGGTATAGAAGTTATAAAAAAAGGTTTAGAAAGCATAGATACAGATGTAATTTTGTATTGTATAAAAAGTTTGGGTAATTATGGAAATTTTCAAGATATTAAATTAATTGAAAAATTTACACAACATAATGATTTGCTTATTCAGACATATGCATATGTTAGTATTTTAAAAATTTATTATAAAGAAAGGAAATAATTATATGAAGATAAACAAACAAAAGTTATTAAGTATTATAAAAAAATTTCACGATAAAAAAATTTTAGTTGTAGGTGATATAATGTTAGATAAATACGTTTGGGGTGAGGTTGAAAGAATTTCTCCAGAAGCACCTGTACCTGTAGTAGATGTAAAAAAAGAAACACAAAATTTAGGTGCTTGTGGTAATGTAGCTTATAATATAGTTTCAGTTGGAGCAAAGGCATACGTAGTAACAGTCGTAGGCAATGATTTATATGCTGAGGAGATAAAGAATATGCTTTTAAGCAGAGGAATAAACATAGATGGAGTTTTTTCTGATAATACAAGACCTACGACAGTAAAAACAAGAATAATAGCGCAAAGTCAACAAATTGTAAGAGTAGATAAAGAAAGTAGGGTTCAAATAACAGCATCTCTTTTTGAGAAAATAAGAAATTATATAGAAGATATAAAATCAAAAATTGATGGGATTTTGATTTCTGACTATGGTAAAGGAGTGATTACAAAATCTCTTTTGTCATACTTGATAAAACTTTCTAAAAAGTTAGATATTCCTATAACTGTAGATCCTAAAATTGAACACTTTATGGAATATAAAAAAGTAACTGTACTTACTCCAAACTTAAATGAAGCAACTCAAGGTATGAGATTGCATAAAAAACCAAAAACAGAACAAGAAATTTATGAATTAGGTAAAAAAATTCTTAGGAAGCTAAATCCAGAAGCTTTAGTAATTACAAGAGGTCCTGATGGAATGACTTTATTTGAAAAAGAAAAAATTTATCATATTCCTACAAGAGCAAAAGAAGTATATGATGTAACAGGAGCAGGAGATACAGTTGTGGCTTTGCTTACTTTGTCTCTTACGGCTGGTGCTGATTTTGTTTCTGGTTGTGAAATTTCAAATTTTGCAGCTGGTGTAGTAGTAGGTAAGGTGGGTACTGCTACTGTTTCTAAAGAAGAATTAGAAGAGGTAATTAAAAATCATGCTGATTAATAAAAGAAATTATCAATATTTAGTTGACCTTATAACTGAACTTGCTAAAAAAGAATTAAAAGTACGCTATAAAAATAGTTTTTTAGGATATCTATGGTCTATTTTGAGTCCTTTAACTTCAGCAGTTGTTTTTTTTGTAGCGTTTAAAATTGTTATAAAATTAAAGATTGAAAACTATGTTTTATTTTTGATATCTGGTTTATTTTGTTGGCAGTGGTTTACAAATTCCCTACTTGGTTCTGCTAATTTATTCCTAAATAATGCTAACTTGATTAAAAAAGTAAGCTTTCCGAGAGATGCCCTTGTATACTCTATGGTGATAAACGATATGATACATTTTATTCTTTCCTTCCCAGTCATATTTTTGTTTATGGGTCTTTATAGACAAAACTTTTCATATTATTTATTTCTCTTACCTATAGCAATTATATTACAATTTTTTTTTGTGTCGGGTATGAGTTTAATTATAAGTTCTATAAATTTGTTCTTTCGCGATCTTGAGAGATTAGTTGTAGTCTTTACTAATCTTCTTTTTTATGCAACTCCAATAATTTATTCAGAAGAAATGGTCCCATTAAAATATAAAATAATCCTTTCTTTAAATCCAATGGCAAATTTTGTTATTCTATATAGAGATTTACTTCTATCTAATAGAGTACAAATAAATATACTGATGCTTTGTTTTATCTATAGTATAGGATTTTTCTATTTAGGTTATAATATATATAAAAATCTACAATGGAAATTTGCAGAAATAATATGAAAGATGTAGTTATTGAATTTGATAATGTGGTAAAGTATTATTCTTTATATCATAGTTTTATTGGAATTAAAAACTTTTTGTTTAATCTTCCGAAAGCAATTAAAACTTTTAAAAAAAATAAATTTTGTGCATTAAAAAATATTAGTTTTAAACTAAACCGAGGAGAAACTTTAGCGATCATAGGGCAGAATGGCGCTGGAAAGAGTACAATTTTAGGTCTAATTGCCAAAGTTTTAAAGCCAACAAGTGGAAGGGTTTTGGTAAGAGGTAGAGTAGTTGGACTTTTAGAACTTTCGGCTGGGTTTCATCCTGATCTTACGGGATATGAAAATATAATACTAAATGGAATCTTGTTAGGCATGACAAAAAAAGAAATACTTTCAAAAGTTAATGAAATAATTGAGTTTTCAGAGTTAAAAGAATTTATCTATCAACCAATTAGAACTTACTCAAGTGGAATGTTAGCGAGATTAGGATTTTCTGTTGCAATAAATGTTCCTGCAGATATTTTGTTAGTAGATGAAGTTTTAGCTGTTGGAGATATTAATTTTCAAAAAAAATGTTATAAAAAAATTGAAGAATTAAAAAATAAAGACACAACGATAATTTTTGTAAGTCATGATCTTGAAGCAGTAGTAAAGATATGTAGTAGATGTATTTTGCTTCATCAAGGAGAAATAATAAAAGATGGGAATACTTATGAAGTTGTTGAGTATTATAAAAAAAATTTTTCATAAATTATTTTCTTTTGATAACATTCCTAGGCATCAACATTTGAAAATTAAATATGAATTTTTATTTAAAAGTTTAGAACAAACTTCCCAAGAAATTCCCGATTTTAAATATGAAGAATGGAAAGAAAAATATGGTGATGATATGTTTTATTTTTTATTTGAGCAACAGTTTCGGGGGAGTTCTAAAGTAATAAAAGAGCGGCAAAAAATATATATAGA
>JANXCA010000120.1 GCA_025060535.1 Endomicrobiia bacterium
CTGATGGAAATTTAGATGAAGCAAAAAAAATTTTAAAAGAAGTAAGTTCGTTCAAAAATAAAAATGGGGAAGAAATAGAAGGTGTTAATGAGGTGAATGAATTAAAAGGAACACGGTTAAATATTGTTCATCACAAAATTAAAGAAATGAAGGAACGAAAAGAAAAAGAAGCGAAAAAACAACCTGTTGAATTAGTGAAAAATTTAGTTGAAGAGTTAAAGAAAAGAGGGTTTAGTGAGAATGGTATTTTAACTTTTCTTAAACTTGAAGGAAACTTAAAGATTGAAACATTAAAAGATTTGGAAAATTTAAATCTAAATGAATTAAGAGAAACATATAAGTTGTTAAGAAAAGAACTTGATAAGAAAAAATAAAATATGAACCTTACAACTCCTAAACTTTGTAAAGAATGTGAGAATAGATGTAAAATACAAATACCACCAAACGCAATTTTATCTTGCCCACGATACAAAAAGAAATCAAAACAACAGGAGGTAAAAAAAAATGACAATAGAAAAACTCATAGAAGAAATAATTACAAAATATAATGCTTACCTTGAAAGTAAAAAACAAAAATATCCTCGTCAATGTTTTATTGCTTCTGACATCTCGGATTGTGATAGATGTTTGATTTATTCTGTGTTGAATTGGCAAGATAGAGCAGAGGTTGATAATTATTTGATAGCAATACTGGAGGCAGGGAAAGAATACGAACGAAAAGTTATTGCTGATTTATTAAATCTTGGTTTTGAAATTATAGAAGGGCAAACACCTTTTGAGATAAAAAATAGACAAGGAGAAGTTATTTGTAGAGGTAAGATTGACGGGAAAATAAAATATAGCGGGAACAAATATCCTTTCGAAATAAAAACGATGAATATTAATATGTTTAATCTCATCAATGATATTGAAGATTTTTCAAAAAAACCGCTTTTTAGAAAATATTTAAGACAAATACAATTATATCTATACGGGCATAATTGTGAAGAAGGGTTGTTTATTATTACAGATTTACAAAAACATTATAAACTAATTCCTGTTTATCTTGATTATGGAGAGTGCGAATTAATTTTACAACGATTAGAGAAATGTTGGGAATATGTGAAGAAAAAAGAATTACCGCAAATGATTAATGATACTCGGATTTGTCAAAAATGTGCTTTTAATCATTTATGTTTACCTGATATAAAGAGCGAAGGTAGTGAGTTTATTGAAGATGATGAATTATTGACAATGTTAGAAAGAAGGGAAGAATTAAAAAAATATGTTGAAGAATATGAAGAAATTGATGAGATTGTGAAAGAAAGATTAAAAGTTTTGACAAAACCTGCTTTTGTTGGTGATAAGTTTTTAGTTGAAGTGAAGAAAACAATATATACTCAATTAAATGTAAAACTTATACCTGATGAAATTAAAAAACAATATGAAGAAAAAAAAGAAAGAATACAGATAATAATAAAAAATTTAGAAAAAGGAGGGACAAAATGAAAAAGTTAATCTGTTTAATTTTAGGGCATAAAGGATATTATTTTTTAGTTCAATCTTTAGGTTATAAATTTTATTGTCAAAGATGTAAAAAAATATTACATATAGTAAATAAAAAACAAAAATGAGATTAATAGTTATAAAAAAATTAACAAAACCTTCTTATCGTGGTGGGTTCTTTCATTATCTATTTTTCAAAAGTTTAGACGATGGAAAATCTTACAGAACTTGTATAAGTAAAGAATTTAGAAACTATAAATGGTGGTGTGATATAAAAGTAGGTGATGTTATAGAAGTCAACGATGTTATGATAGAAGGTAGGTTAATTGATGCAGATACTATACCGAAGATATTAAGTATAGATAGTGTCTATACAAAGTCTATACAAAGTATAGACAAAGTATAGACAAAGTATAGACTATATAGGAGGTAGATAAAATGGAAGTATTAAAAATAAAAAATTTTGAGAAATATCAACACTATCACACAAGAAAAATTACATCGTGGATTAAACTCTATTTCTCAATTTTAGATGATTATTATTTTTCAAAATTAAGTTATGAACAGAAATACCTTTATGTAGGATTATTATTACTTGCAGGAAAAACGCAAAATCAAATTCCTTTCGATTTAGAATATATTTCTCAACAATTAGGTAAAAACGATAATTTAAAAGAGCATATAGATAAGTTAATTGAATTAGGTTTTTTGAGTATAGACAAAGTCAAGACAAAGTATAGACAAAGTATAGACAAAGTCTATACAAAGTCTATACAAAGTATAGATAAAGATAAGAATAAGATAAGAAAAGATAAGATAAGAGAAGATAATAATAATATATATAGTCAAACGCCTAACGGCGTTTGTCAAGCGGATAAACCGCTTGACGCTACTCTCCTTAATCATAAATTAAAATCTTATGAAAAAACAAAAGATACAATCCCGTTTAAAGAATGGATGAAAGAAATCATAGATTTTCTCAATAAAAAAACGGGTAAACATTTCACTTATCATAGTCAAGCGATTGAAAGATTTATGAAAGCAAGATATCAAGAGGGATATTCTGTTTTAGATGGTAAACTTGTAATTCTTCATAAATGTGAAACTTGGGGTCGAGATGATAAAATGCGTGAATATATTAGACCTTCTACATTATTTAGAGCAACTCACTTCCCTGAATATCTTGCTGAGGCACGGAAATGGTATATTGATAAACTTGAGAAAGAGGGAAATTACGAAAAAGTTGATGAACTTAAAAAAATCTGGTTTTTAAAGGAGGAGAAATAATATGACAGAACAAACAAAATATGAAAAAGTTGAACATTACATATGGGAAGATAAAGTGAGACAATGGAAAGAATGTCTTATGTGTGGGGCTGAATGGACACCAATCTCACTTGTAAAAGGGTTATGTCCTGAATGTCGGGGTATATTAGAGACAGAAATTTATTCTATAGCGATAAAAAAACTTAAAAATATATATGAGAAAAATGGTTATATTTTTGATGAGGAAGCAAAAGCAATTATATC
>JANXCA010000121.1 GCA_025060535.1 Endomicrobiia bacterium
ATATAAAGACTTCCTTCCCCTACCTCCACTAACCCACCCAAACTAGTTTTATCTGAACCATGTGGGATATAAAGCACACAACACCTGCCCTTACTCAACACCTCCTGCACAAGTTTTATCTGAACCATGTGGGATATAAAGGCATCCTGCATGTAAATCTGGAAGTCCAATCGTAGGTTTTATCTGAACCATGTGGGATATAAAGTGTAAATCATATTCCACACAACATCCACCATTACCTGTTTTATCTGAACCATGTGGGATATAAAGGTCAGTAACGAAGTTGTACAGTTGAGTAGTGAAAACGTTTTATCTGAACCATGTGGGATATAAAGGAGAATAATATTCGTCTCAATCTTTCCGGTACAGTCCCTAGTTTTATCTGAACCATGTGGGATATAAAGGAATAATTTTGTAGCTTGATACGGGGGAGGAAAGGGAAGTTTTATCTGAACCATGTGGGATATAAAGTTCTTTTAGTTTCATTGGGTTAGTCCTCCTATCTTGTTTTATCTGAACCATGTGGGATATAAAGTTGTGGTGGCGAAGAGCCACGCTTTTTAGATAGAAGTTTTATCTGAACCATGTGGGATATAAAGCAACCCTTCAAATGTGTACCTGTCCTTTAACAACTGGGTTTTATCTGAACCATGTGGGATATAAAGAACTCTGGTCTGTGGATGTCGCTACCTTTAGGAGTTGTTTTATCTGAACCATGTGGGATATAAAGCCCCGATATTGGGGAAGAAGTAGTTTGTGCTTTTTTAGGTTTTATCTGAACCATGTGGGATATAAAGCTTGAGTAAATTATCATCTGATGTTCTGGAGTTACACAGTTTTATCTGAACCATGTGGGATATAAAGACCATCTCCCACCCTATCTGCTCTCTTTGCCTGCTCGTTTTATCTGAACCATGTGGGATATAAAGGAAACAAAACGGACAACTAAGATTACACCTCGATGTAGTTTTATCTGAACCATGTGGGATATAAAGGAATTGAAAGCAAGTCTTCTGGAGGTACATCATTTAGGTTTTATCTGAACCATGTGGGATATAAAGCTGTAGCCGTAGTTACAGTTTGGTAAGTCCCATCAAAAAGTTTTATCTGAACCATGTGGGATATAAAGGAATTGAGGGTTGTGCAGGAGCGGTTGAGGTATGTGAGTTTTATCTGAACCATGTGGGATATAAAGGGTAGACGGGGTAGATTTTCGGACGATGTTAGAGGAGTGCAGCAGGTTTTATCTGAACCATGTGGGATATAAAGTCAGCAGGGAACAAAATCCCAGGAACAACTTCAAAGTTTTATCTGAACCATGTGGGATATAAAGGCAGTATGGACTTTTCGTTCAGCATATTGTAACACATGTTTTATCTGAACCATGTGGGATATAAAGCTAAAGCAAGTTTTTTGGTAGGTTTCTTATATAGGGTTTTATCTGAACCATGTGGGATATAAAGATTAAAATGGCAAATTTAAATGGGATCTTTTTTACGTTTTATCTGAACCATGTGGGATATAAAGCATAAAGCCCCAAAGCCTTGGAATCCGCAAATTTAAGTTTTATCTGAACCATGTGGGATATAAAGGTCGAGGTGAAGTCTCGGCAGCGAGTGGTTTTTGAGTTTTATCTGAACCATGTGGGATATAAAGTTTTACACGTTTTCCATTTGGGCAAAGAATGAGAGTGTGTTTTATCTGAACCATGTGGGATATAAAGCTCAGGTGACCTTACAAGAGCTGATTGATGGAACGAGGTTTTATCTGAACCATGTGGGATATAAAAACATTTACACTAACATTGACATAGCTTGGTTGGGCAAGGGGTTTTATCTGAACCATGTGGGATATAAAGCATCGAAGGATACGAATTTGCACAAACCATAGAAGGTTTTATCTGAACCATGTGGGATATAAAGTCACTAAGTTTGGAGATGGCTTCTTCCGATGCTCTCGTTTTATCTGAACCATGTGGGATATAAAGCTCTACCTGGGACAAACCAACGGTACCACCTAAAAGTTTTATCTGAACCATGTGGGATATAAAGACAAGCACCTTTGCTTTTTCAGACAACAACGTTGCAAGTTTTATCTGAACCATGTGGGATATAAAGAAGATTACCCGTTACTTGCAAGAGCTCGGGAGAGCTGTTTTATCTGAACCATGTGGGATATAAAGCCCTTTCCACAATCAATCTCCTCGACACTGACTCTACCCGTTTTATCTGAACCATGTGGGATATAAAGTATAATAAACTGCTTCGGTAAGCCCTGGTTCATAGTACGTTTTATCTGAACCATGTGGGATATAAAGGCTTTCTTTGCAAGTGACTGCAGCACTGGAACAGCGTTTTATCTGAACCATGTGGGATATAAAGCGGAAAAACTTGCTAATAGCGCAGTTACAACTGCAAAAGTTTTATCTGAACCATGTGGGATATAAAGCACTAATTCGAACCTTCGTTCCAAACTCCCTCCTCGTTTTATCTGAACCATGTGGGATATAAAGGCCTGCCCTTGCACTTGGAGAACTGGGGTTTTGTACAGGTTTTATCTGAACCATGTGGGATATAAAGTGGCCCTTCCTGCGCTCTCAGGGTTAGAGTTTCGGTTTTATCTGAACCATGTGGGATATAAAGCCAATACTCCCATACAGTATCACCTCACTCACATTGGTTTTATCTGAACCATGTGGGATATAAAGGTGCAGATGAGAGAGTGGGAGACTTCATCAACATCTGTTTTATCTGAACCATGTGGGATATAAAGATAAAGAGGAGAGGAGAGGTAACATGCAACCAAATGGTTTTATCTGAACCATGTGGGATATAAAGAGGGAGGCTTTAAGAACGATCGAACGAGTCGTGATGGTTTTATCTGAACCATGTGGGATATAAAGTTTTTTATTTTGAGAGGTCTTATAGGGCAATTTAAGTTTTATCTGAACCATGTGGGATATAAAGTTTATAATTAATAATTGCTCATCCAAATTATGGCACGTTTTATC
>JANXCA010000122.1 GCA_025060535.1 Endomicrobiia bacterium
TACTTTAGTTGGAGCTACAACTAGAAGCGGTTTGCTTTCTTCACCGTTTAGGTCTAGATTTGGAATTGTGGAAAATTTAAGTTTTTATACTATAGAAGAACTAAAGAGAATAATTTTACGCTCATCTAAGATATTAAATATTCAAATTGATGAGGAAGCAAGTTATGAAATAGCTAAAAGGTCTAGAGGAACACCAAGAATTGCAAATCGTCTTTTATGTCGCGTTAGAGACTTTGCTATTGTTAAATACAATGGTGAAATAACAACAGAAATAGTTCTTCTTGCAATGGATTCTTTAGGGATAGATGAATATGGATTGGATGAAATGGACAGAAAAATACTTTTAACTATAATAGATAAATTTAATGGAGGTCCCGTAGGCATTGAAACAATTTCAGTCGCTATAAATGAAGAAGCCGATACTATTACAGATGTTTATGAACCATATCTTATCCAAGCTGGATTTTTACAGAGAACGCTCAGAGGAAGAGTTGCTACTGAATTAGCATATAAACACCTAAATAGAAAATATCCAAAGTCTTATCTTTTCTGAGAAAAAATTTCACAGTTTTTTGATGTTTTTTTATAATCAATGAAAAAAAAGCTTATAATTTTTACTTCAGAACATTGTTGGAAGTATAATATAGCTGGTCATCCTGAAGCACCATTTAGAGTGAAAGATACATATGAGTATTTGCGTAAAAAACAAACAGAGCTAAACATTGATATTGTTAGTGTTAATAATGAGATTGATGAAGATATTTTATTGTTAACCCACACGAAAAGTTTAATTGAATCAGTCAAATCTGGAAATTTTTATGATCCTGATACACCTAATTTTGAAAATGTTATTTTCTATGCAAAAGTATCTGCTAATGTAGTATTAGAAGCTTTGAAAGCTTCTTTACAAGAAAAAATAGCTTTTGCATTAACACGTCCTCCAGGTCATCATGCTGGAAGTTCTTCTTTAGGAGGATTTTGTTATTTTAATAATATTGCTTGTGCTGTAAATTGGTATCTTAGTAATGATTTAGAAAATAAAAAAGTTGCAATACTTGATATAGATGTTCATCATGGTAATGGGACTCAAGAGATATTTTTAGGTAACGATAAAGTTTTATTTATATCTATTCATCAAGCATATATTTATCCTGGTAGTGGGTTAAAATCGGAAAAAAATTGTTTAAATTTTCCTTTATTTGCAGGTACAGATGATTTTGAATATTTAAAAATTTTAGATGAAGCCATACAAGAAATTAAGGAATTTTCTCCAAATTTACTTGCTATTTCTTGTGGTTTTGATACTTTCAAAGAAGAGCCACTCGCGGGATTAAATTTGTCAGAGAATTGTTATTATGAAATAGGTAAAAAAATTGCAAAAGTTGGAATACCTACATTTTTTGCTTTAGAAGGTGGTTATTCTAAAAAGTTGCCGTATCTTATTGAAAATTTTTTAAAAGGCCTAATAGAGTCATAATATATTTGATGAAAGAAGCAACACATTATCTGGTTATAAATCAACATAATAACATTCTTCAGTGTAGATTGTGTCCACATAACTGTATAATTGAAGAAAATAAAGTAGGAAAGTGTAAAACAAGAAAAAATATAAATGGTAAACTTTACTCCTTAACCTATGGAGTGATATCTTCAATAGCATTTGATCCTATAGAAAAAAAACCTTTATATCATTTTTATCCTGGAAGTTTAATTTTGTCAGTTGGAAGTTTTGGATGTAATTTTAAATGTGAATTTTGTCAAAACTGGGAGATATCACAGATTGAAAATAAGGATATAGATAATTTTCACAAAGAAAAAATAATTACTACACAGCAATTGCTGCAAATTGCAAAGAAATATAAAAGTAATATAGGTATTTCATATACATATAATGAACCTTTAATTAATTTTGAATTTGTCTTGGATACAGCTAAAATTTTTAACAAAGAAGGTTATAAAAATGTTCTTGTTACTAATGGTTATATCAATAAAGAACCTCTTTTGGAATTAATTCCTTATATTGATGCTGCGAATATAGATTTAAAGTCATTTAATGAAAACTTCTATAAAGAAATTTGTGGTGCTAAATTAAAATTTGTGTTAGAAACAATAGAAATTTTTTTACGACATAAAAAACATATAGAACTTACAACATTAGTCATAACTCAAGCAAATGATTCTATAGAGGAAATTACACAAATAGTAAATTATGTATCAAGTTTATCTTCTGAGATACCTTTACATTTTTCTAGATATTTTCCAATGTATAAATTTTCTAAACCATCAACATCTGTTGAACACTTAATGGAAATATATAAATTGGCAAAACAGAAATTAAAATATGTTTATTTAGGCAATGTTGTATATGAAGAATACAATTCTACTTTTTGTCCAAATTGTAATAAACTATTAATTAAAAGAGTTGGATATAATGTTGAGATTATGGGATTAAAAAATAGAGTATGTAAGTATTGTGGTGAGGAAATAAAAATTGTAATTTAATCTTTAAAAAATTTTTTTTCAACTATTGACAAAAGATTTAAAAATAATTATAATTAGTTAAAAACAGATAAAAAGTTTAGATATAGAAATTAAAAATAATTTCACAAAAAAATTTTTTCAACTATTGACAAAGTAGAGAAAAATATTGTAATTTATAAAAAACATCTTTAATAAAATTTTTCTTGAAGTTCTAATTCTTCTACCAAAATTTTTCATTTCTTAGATTTAGATAGTTTAGAAAATAGTAAGAAAATTATGTTATTATGTTTTTAGTTGCTCTTTGACAACTTAGAAAAAATATATATTTTATTCGCAACTCAAGAGCAAAACCTTTAGAAAAAAATTCTCTTGAGAGTCTGATCCCGGCTCAGAGTGAACGCTGGCGGCGTGCCTAACACATGCAAGTCGTGCGGACATATCAAGGGGGCAACCTCTTGATATGTTAGCGGCAAACGGCTGAGTAATACATGGGTAACTTGCCCCTAAGACG
>JANXCA010000123.1 GCA_025060535.1 Endomicrobiia bacterium
GCATCAAAATTTTCTATGACTTTGTCCCTGATTATCTCTGGCGATTCACCATGAAATAACAAAGCTATCTCACCAAATTCTGAATTTATTGCCTTGGTTAGATATTCTGCGGTCTCCTTTGATTCTGTAAAGATAATAATTTTTTTTCCCTTAAGTATAGGATGGTTTTTCAAATTATCAAGTAATGTTTCAAGTTTTGGGTCCCTATTTATAGATTTCCACATTGTTTCAATTTTCTTTAAGATTGTAAAGTCCTTTTCAAGGTCTGTTTTTAATTCTGCTTTAAATTCATTACTATCATATTTTTGGGCTTTACCTTCATCAAGAAGCTTCTGAACAGCTTCATCATCACCTTGTTCAAGAAGTTCAAAAATTTTATTGATATAACCCTTACTCACATAAACATTTCCTTTATCATATTCTTCAATAAATCTTTTATAAGAATATATAAACCTGCTAATAGAATTTCTAAAAGCATAAAAACTGCTTTCAAGCCTTTTTACAAGTAAGACTTTCATAAATCCACCCATATTTTTCTGGGATTGTTCTTCAAGTTGAGAAATTCCCTTCTTTAGATAGAGAAGTGGCATATAACGAGCATAAGTAAACTCTTCTGTAATAAGCTTGATTGTTTCCATAAAGATTTTATCTTCTTCTTTATTTAATTGATAATAAAGAGGTTTCGGGTCCTCAACCTCAGGAAATTTGACATTGTTTATTTTTAAATCCTCCGCAAAAAACTTCTCAATCTCTTCTCTTGTTCTTCTAACCATCAGGTATTTTAAAACTTTTTCACGGATTTCTTTTGCATTACTCTTTGTGATTTCAAGAAATTTGTCATAATCTCTTTGACGGTTGACCCTTTTTAACCTTCCTTCTAATCTTACAAAAAATTCTTCAAGATCTGGCTGACCTGGAATAGTGCTTTTTCGTGGATTCTGGAAGAGTTTAATCTGAGCGAGTATATCTCTTGGTGAGTTATTGTAAGGAGTTGCTGAAACCAGTATCACTCTTTTTCCACGACAAATTTCAGCAATATCTTCATAACTAATAGTTGTCTCTGTTCTGAAGCGATGTGCTTCGTCTATAATAATGTTTTTATATTCTCTACTATCCACTAATCTTTTTGCTTCATCAAGTTTGCCTGTTGATACAAAATCAGCAGGAATATGAAAATCAGAAAAAACATTTGGCCAGGAACCAGGATTATTCTTATTAAGAAGAGCCGGAGGTGCTATAACAATAGTTCTTCCATCAAGCTGTCCTACAAGCATGGTAGCTACATATGTCTTACCAAGCCCAACTACATCAGAAATAAAACATCCACCATACTCTTCAAGAATCTTTTTTGCGTTCAAAACTGCTTGTTCTTGATATTTTAATTTTTTAAAATTTTCAGGTAGATATTTTGTAATAATCTCATCGGTCCTGCTTAGCTCGTCTTTAAAGTATTCATAGAGAAATTTTAAATAAAGTTCATAAGGTGTAATATTTTGATTAAGCCAGGTCTTTTCCTCTATTGTCTTTATAAAATTTTCAGATACATCAACCGCATCTCTCCACAACTCTTCAAATTTATTCAATGCAAACTTATAATCAGAGCAGTTTTTTAGTTCAACATTAAACTCAAGATTCTCTGTAAGTCCGGATTGAGTAAAATTACTGGAGCCAGTAATGACCCTTCCAACATCTCTATCTCCCTCTTTAAAAGTGATAATATATAATTTCGCATGGATATTCTGAGATGGATAAGCTCTTATTTTTAGTTTTCCATTTTTTATCCATTCAATAAACTTCTGAGCTCCTTCTTCAACATTTTGATTATCAGGAGATTCTGAAAATTCATTTTCTACAATGTTTTCAATCTTTTGTTTCGTCTCTTGATGAGAAAAAAGTGAAGGATTTTGGAGTTCATTTTCTGCTGTTTTTATTAAATCGTATGTTTCTTTGCTTGTGCCAATTCCAATAAGGATTCTTATTCTTTCAGTATTCTGAAGTGATTTGTATAGGTTATAAAATCCACTTATATAAAAGTAAGCAACAAGACAGTCAAAAAATCTACAATCCTTTATTAATTGGTCAAATCTATCTTTGAGTGTTTTACCTGGTTCATTTACAATAAAAGTTAAATCTAATAATTTTTCAATCATTTTTAATTTTTCAGAATATAATTATAACACTTCTTCCATTTCTAAATACAAAAATTTTATAACAACTTCTTTGATTAGATTTATATTAAATGTTTCCAGAAGAGCAAAAAGAAAAAAATTTTGTTTTGGAGGTTTAGAAAATCTTAAGATTAGTTTTTCCATATTTTATTAAAAAATGAAAACTTCTATTTTTAAATCTATAATATTTTGATATAAAATGTCAACTGGTAAAAAGAGATATAGTTTTTTAGTATATTAAACAATTAGTTTTTCAACAGCCAATATGATAACACTACTATTGGAATATGTCTCCCAGTGAGATGTGTGGTTAAATCTTTACTTAACAATTTAGAGTTGCTACCAGTGATTATCAAATTATATCCCTGTCTGTGAAGATGATTAACAAAAAGTTACCATTAAGGAACGGTTAGTTACCATCTTTTCAAACTTTACTTAAAAATTTCTTTTTTAGTTTTTTGGCTTCATTAGGAAAAACTTTTTCCATTCTTTGTGGTTCAGTTTTTTGATCATCCGTGGATAATCAGAAAGTTCAGCTGATTGTAATAAATGTTTTCATAATTCTATAGGTTCAATATGCCAGTCAAATAAAAACTTCTCTGACTTAACTAAATTCTGTAAAGCCAAAGAAAAAACTAATCTGTTGTTTTATAAATTTACATAGAATTATTTAGTTAAAAAACTAAAATCTATATGTTATACCTAAACTTAAAAATATTCCGCTATAATCAAACTTCACAACATCTGAAGTTTCTTTATCTTCTATGGGTTCTCCTTT
>JANXCA010000124.1 GCA_025060535.1 Endomicrobiia bacterium
ATGTAAAACTTTGGCAAAAGCAGGATATGAAGTTTATCTTATAGCTCCTCATGAAAAGGAAGAAGAAGTTGATAATGTAAAAATAGTTCCTATTTCTCCTGTTAAAAATAGAATTAAAAGAATTTTATTTCAACCATTTAGAGCTTTAAAGTTAGCTTTGAGAGTCAAAGCAAGGGTATATCATATTCATGATCCAGAACTGATACTTGTAGGTGTTTTTATAAAATTTTTATCTCATGGAAAAGTTATTTATGATGTTCATGAAAATGTAAAAGGACAAATTATTGATAAAGAATGGATACCTTTTGGACTACATAAAGTTGTTTTATTCCTTTATTCTATTATAGAGAGTCTTTGTTTAAGATTTTTGGATTTTATAATTATCGCGGAAGATTCTTACAAAAAGTTATATCCTAATAACAATAGAGTATTGAGTATTAGAAATTTCCCTATTTTAAACTACTTAAATGAAATGGATAATTTATTAACCCAAGATTGTGTTAACAAAGATATAGATGTGATATATGTGGGAGGCATCAGTATAATAAGAGGGATTTTTGAACTGTTGAATGTAGCAAATATCTTAAGAGATTTAAATTTTGTATTTATTGGATCCATATCAGACACGCTTTTAGATAAAATAACAAACTTTGTAAATATGTTCCAATTAGTAAATGTTAAATTTTTAGGTGAAGTTTCTCATAGAAATGTGTATAGACTTATATGTAAGGCAAAAATAGGAGTGGCTATTTTGCATCCTAGAGCTAATTATATAGAATCTCTTCCTACTAAGCTTTTTGAATACATGTCAGTTGGTCTTCCTGTTGTTGCTTCTAATTTTCCTCTTTGGAAAGATATTGTAGAGGGCAACGAATGTGGAATTTGTGTTGATCCTTTAAATCCTAAAGAAATAGCAAATGCTATAAAATATATATTAGATCATCCTGATGAAGCTAGAAAAATGGGAGAAAATGGAAGAAAAGCAGTATTGGAGAAATATAATTGGGAAAAAGAAAGTGAGAAATTATTGTTAATATATTCTTCTTTACTAAGATATTGATTATTACTATGATGCAAGATCTATTGAATTTTATATATAGATTTTGGGATAAATTATATTCTATAGACTTTAACTACAATATTATAATTATGTATCACAATATAGAAAATACTCAAAATTTTTAAGACAAATCGAATATCTTAGAAAAATAAGAAGAATCGTTAGTTTAGATGAACTTGACGAAACTAAACAAGGTCAACTTGTAATAACGTTTGATGATGGTTATAGTTATCCTATAGAACTATTTTTACGAAATAATATTAATATACCGAACTTCTTATATTTGGAAAAAAATCATATGTTAGTAAAACCCAAATCCTTGAACTAGCAAATTTAAAAAATATAAAGATTGATGCGCATTCACATACACATAGAAAGCTGGCAGATCTAGGATATAAAGAGCAATTTTATGAGATTTATACGTCAAAATGTATTTTAGAATCTCTTATTGGTAAACAAATAGATAGCTTTACAATTCCTTTTGGGGAAAAATCAGATTATAACGATTTAACTTTAAAAATAATTAGAGATCTTAATTTCAAACCTTGCTTAACAACTGAAAGAGGATATATAAATAAATCAACAAATAAATTTTGTCTTCATAGGATAGGTATTAATTCTTCTATGAATGAGGCTATGTTGAAACATTTCTTGAATTTAGATACTAAAATAGCTGATTATCTTGTGAACTTGGTTAGGAGGTTTAAATAAGAATGAGGATTATGCAATTATGTTATGGCTTAAATATAGGTGGTGTACAAAGAGTTACTATAAATTTATCTAATGAACTTATAAAAAAATGGTATTGATGTCATTTTTGCTTATAGGATAGATGGTCAGTTATCATCTTTACTTGATAATTGAATAGTTAGAGTTAGATACGCTTCTCATTTTTCCTGTTTTATGGGATTTATTTAGACTCGACTTAATATATAATTTATATAAATAGTTAAAATATTATAAAATTGATCTAATTCATTCCCATGACATAATATCCTGGATGATAGGTGGAGAACTATCAAAGGTTTTGAACATTCCTTTGATTAGAACGCAACATAATCTTATATTAAGATATGAAAAAAAATGCAAGGTTTATAAAAACTCTTCCTTTTGAAAAGTGGACAAGATATTTCCATACTATTTGGGATCTAACTGCAAGGGATTTGATAAAGGCAGGAGTTAGTGTAAATAAATTGGAATTGATAAAGATACTAAAATGATAATAACAGTGGGGAGAATAGTAAGAGATAAAGGCTGGGAAAAAAATACCTTATATTGCTAAAGGTTTGATTAAATATAATAAAAGAATAAGATTCCTAATAGTAGGAGACGGTCCTTTGTTAAATTATCTAAAAAACAATATAGCTAATCTAGGGCTTGAAAATTATTTTATATTCACTGGTTTTAGAGTTGATATTGATAATTTATATAGTCAATCTTATGTTGGTCCTTTTCCATGTAATACACATGCGGGAATGGTCGAGGCCGTGAAATACATACCGTTAGTAGCAGGTAAAGGCCAAGTACAAAAAGAGTATGTTATTGGTGGAGAAACAGGCTTTTTATGTGAGGATAATATAGATGATTATATTGAGAAATTAAATCATCTACTTTATGATAATAACATGTATGATAATCTTAAACAGAATTCTATAAAATTGTTTTATAGTAAACTCTGTCTTCAGAATGGAATAGATAAATTTATAAATTTATATAAAAAAACTTATGCCATAACTCCTAACCTACCAGGTGGAACAAGACATTTTGATTTTGGGAAGGAACTAATTAAAAGAAGATATAAGGTTGCTATTTTTGCTTCAAGTTTTCATTATAGTTTATTAAAAGAAACTAAAGAATATAATAAGAAATCA
>JANXCA010000125.1 GCA_025060535.1 Endomicrobiia bacterium
TAATGAATAATAAAGGCAGATATTAAACTTCCCAACAGAATTTTAAAATCATTATATATAAATTTTTTACCAACAAAAGAAATTTCTAAACTTTTGCCATAAAATCCAGCTACACTCATACTCCATCTACTTATTACTATAGATAACACTATTGCTTTATAAAAATCTACAATATTCTTTAAAACTAAAAATTTAATAAATAAAAGCAAAATTAAAAATAAAACTCCCATACTCCCTATATGAGGATCTTTTAAGACATCTTTTGGATTTTTACCTATAAATGATGCAAATAAAGCATCTATTGTATCAGAAAATCCATCTAAATGAAAGAAATCAGCCAAAACAATATAAATAGTAAGTGCAAATAGAATAGACACTTCTAACGGAAAAAATGCACTTAACAGTTTTAAAAAACTTGCATAGATAACACCAATTACTAACCCAACTAAAGGAAAAAAGATGTATAAGAAATAGTTATAATCATTTCTCTTGATATTGCTACCTATTGGAATTATAGTCAAAAAATTTATAGTATCAAAAAATAGATTAATTATATTCATAAACTTTTAGATACTCCTGCAGTCTCAAATGTAGCCATCTCGTGAATTATTTTACAACTTAACTCAATAATACTCATAGCTAAACAAGCTCCTGTAGCTTCTCCTAAACCCATATTTAAGTCTAAAATTGGTTTTAAACCCAAAAATTCAAGCTGGACTTTATGTCCAGGTTCTTTAGAAATATGCCCAGCAAATAGATATTCCCTCACTTTACAACTTAAACAACTCGCCAACAATGCAGCAGATGTAACAATAAAACCATCTAAGATAACAGGAAGTTTATATCTAGCACAAGCAAGGATTATACCTACCATTGCAGCAATTTCATAACCACCTATTTTGGAAATAATATCTATTACATCATTTAAGTCAAAATCATATTTTTGCAATACTTTTTTAACAGCATTTATTTTATTTTTAAATCTAACCTCATCAACTCCAGTCCCTCTGCCAACTACTTTCTCTACCTCCACACCTGTAATTAAAGCAGTAATAGCTGAAGCAACTGTTGTATTAGCGATTCCCATATCGCCAATAGCTATTAAGAATGTTTCATTTTCTTCTTTATAATAATTAGATAAAACTTCTTCAATTATTTCTATACCACATAATATTGCTTTTTCTGCTTCCTCTTTACTCATAGCAGGATTTTTTAAAAAGTTATTTGTGCCATAATTTATTTTTTTATTTATAAAAACATCTGAAGAAATATTTGAAAAATCTCCTTTTACTCCAACATCTACTATAAAAAGTATACCTCCTATATGTTTAGCAAATACATTAATCGCTGCTTTAGCATTAATAAAATTTAAAACCATCTGAGAAGTTACTTCTTGAGGATAAGCAGAAACATTTTCCTCTGCTATTCCATGATCTCCAGCTAATACAAAAATAAATTTTTTAGAAACTTTAGGAAATGGATTGTGTGTAATTGCTGCTACTTTCTTACATATCTCTTCTAAGTCACCTAAAGAATCTTTAGGTTTAGTAAGATTGTCCAATATATATTGAGTTTTTTCTATTACTGAATAATCAACAGATTCAATATTATTTATTATATCTTTTATTTTACTATTCATTTTTTAAATTCCAAATGGTATTTCTTAATATCTAAAAACCAGGCTGACCAAAAAGTTTTTTTATATACAATTTTTGTATCAATAATTTTTATTTTTTTCTTAAAAATTGGACCATCATAAACAAATGTATGATATTCTCCATTTTCCCCACAAATACAAACCTTATACTGACTAATCTCTTCTATAAACTCAAAATCTAACTCTTTCCCTACAAATTTTTTAGGAAGTACCTCAGCATTTACACTTACAATTTTTGCTTTAAATCCCAAAGAAATAAATTCTTTAAGCAAATCCAGTGTATTTTTTTTCCATAAAGGTTCTACTAATGTCAAATCAAATCTTTTACAACGCATTCTAATCCAATTTGGATGGTCAGAAAGATAAATATCTCCACATATTAAGTACTTAATGTTAAGAGAATTTAACTGTTTAAGCATTTTAATAAAATTTTTTTCATAAGAATTTTTCACTGAACTAACATAATACTGCAACAGTGGAATTCCAATACATTTTGCCTGTAAAGATATAAGTTTAGTAGGGATTCCATGAAATGAACTCCTTTTAAATTTTTGTGATGCAAAATTTACTAAATATCTCACATTATATCCTAATTTAATTGCATACCACAAAGCTAACACAGAGTCTTTTCCTCCACTAAAGCTACAAGCGGCATATTTATTATTCATTTTATCTTTATAGGTAAACCACAAAACATACAATATACTTCGTCTGCTAATTTAGCCAAAATTTGATTAGCAGTTCCAAGTAATTCTTGAAACCTCCTACCTAACTTATTTGGTGAAACTAAACTCATACCAACTTCGTTGGAAACTACTATAGATATCTTAAAATTTTCAAGACATTTACATAAACTTTCTACATTTAACAAAATTTTTTTATTAGTATAAATACCCAACATATTTGCTATCCAGATGTTAACACAATCTACAACTACACTGGAGGTTTTTTCTAATTTAGAAATTTTATTTATAATCTCGACAGGTTCTTCTATTGTGATAAAGTTTTTAGGTCTAATTTTTTTATGTAATATAATTTTTTTTCTCATTTCCTGATCTTTTGCTTCAGCAGTTGCTATAAAATAAACTCTGTCATTCTTATTAAAAAATGATAAAGCAAAACTTGACTTACCACTTTTTATCCCACCAGAAATTAAAATTATTTTTCCCATTCTTTAATTTTAATACTCT
>JANXCA010000126.1 GCA_025060535.1 Endomicrobiia bacterium
CACTGTTGACAAATAAAGTTATATTTTATAAATTGTTCAAAATTTGAACAAAGTCAACCAATTATGTATGAACACACAACAACTTACTAAAAAAGAAATAAGTATAATAGAAGAAATTTCTAAGAATCCACAAATTAACCAAAGAACTATTGCACAGAATGTAGGTTTATCTTTAGGACTTACAAATTTAATAATTAAAAAACTTGTCAAAACTGGTTTTGTAAAAATTAAGCAACTTAATAGAAAAAAAATTGAATACATTCTTACACCAAAAGGATTTGCAGAAAAAACAAAAAAAACATATAATTATATTTTAAAAACTACGGAATATTTTTTTAATATTTATTCTAAATTAAAAGAATTAATTTTAGAATCTATAAAAAATGGGAAGACACATTTTTATATTTACTCAACAGATGAAATTTACAATTTATTAGAATTTATTTTTCATAGTTTAAAGATTAAAAATATAACTTATAGTAGAATTTATAATTTACCACAAAAATTTAAAAATGAAAATACATTATATGTAATTGTTGATAAAACAGGAAAATCTATAAACGTAAAAAATATAGTTAATTTAGCCAATTATTTAAGTTAAAAAATTTATGGAGATGGTGTTATGAAAAAAGCGTTAATTACAGGTATAACAGGACAGGACGGTTCATATCTTGCAGAGTTTTTACTTTCGAAAGGTTACGAAGTTCATGGAATTATTCGTAGAGCAAGTACTTTTAATACAGAAAGGATTAATCATATATTTGTTGATTTTCATGACCCAAATGCTAGATTATTTTTACATTATGGAGATTTGTCTGATTCGGAACAGATTTCTAATATTGTTTATAATATTAAACCAGACGAAATCTATCACTTAGGTGCACAATCTCATGTAAGAGTAAGTTTTGATATTCCAGAGTACACTGGGAATGTTACAGCTTTGGGAACAACTCGTATTTTAGAAGCTGTAAGACGTAGTGGATTAAATATAAAATTTTATCAAGCGTCAAGTAGTGAAATGTTTGGTGCAGCAAAACCACCTCAAAATGAAAATACAGTATTTCAACCAAGAAGTCCATATGCTTGTGCAAAAGTTTATTCTTATTGGTTGGTAAACAATTATAGAGAAGGATATAAAATTTTTGCTTGTAATGGGATACTTTTTAATCATGAAAGTCCAAGAAGGGGTGAAACATTTGTTACAAGAAAAATCACTCGTGCAATTGCATCAATACTTGCAAAAAAGCAGGACTTTTTATACTTAGGCAACTTAGAAGCTAAACGTGACTGGGGTTTTGCACCAGAATATGTTGAAGCGATGTGGAAAATTTTACAACAAGAAAAACCAGATGATTTTGTAATAGGCACAGGTGAGACACATTCTGTAAGAGAATTTGTAGAGGAAGCATTTAATTATGTTGGTTTGGATTGGAAAAAATATGTTAAGATAGACCCAAGATATTTTAGACCAACAGAAGTTGAAGTGTTAATAGCAGATGCAACAAAGGCAAAAAAAGTTTTAGGCTGGCAGGCAAAAATAACTTTCAAAGATTTAGTAAAAATAATGGTAGATGCAGATATGAGAAAACTTGGATTAACACCAATTGGTGAGGGAGACAAAATTTTAAAAGAAAAATTTCCTAACAGGTGGTGGCTCAAGGATTAGATGCAGATGATGAGAAAAAGAAGAATTTTTGTAGGAGATTTTTTAATAGGTAAGGAAGAAAGAAAAGCTATTATTGAAGTAATGGATGCTGGAATAATCTCGGAGAGTAAAAAAACACGAGAATTTGAAAAATTATGGTCCGGTTACATAGGTACAAAATATTGTGTTGCAGTTAACTCTGGAACATCTGCTTTAATTTTAGGATGGAATGCTCTAAAAATATATAAAAATATAGGTTCTAAAAGAAGAAAAGTAATCACGTCGCCTGTAACTTACATAGCTACTAGTAATTCTTTAGTTTTGAGTGGTTTTGAACCAGTATATGTCGATATAGATCCACAAAAATTTGTAATTACTCCTGATAATATAGAAAATCATTTGAAAAGTATAAATAACGTAGATGAATATATAGCTATTAATCCTGTGCATTTGATGGGATATTGTGCAGATATGAATAGAATAAACAAAATAGCTGAAAAATATGATTTGGTAGTTGTTGAAGATTCCGCACAAGCACACGGAAGTATTTATGATGGTAGAAAAGCAGGTTCTATGTCTTTATTTTCAATTTTTTCTTTTTATATTGCTCATAACATACAGGCAGGAGAGTTAGGTGCGTTAAATACTAATGATGAAAAAATATTTTATTTAGCGAAAAAACTAAAAGCAAATGGCCGTTTTTGTACTTGTTTTGTTTGTGTTCGTAAGACAGGCAAATGTCCTAAGAAAGATATGAGTGGTAATAATGATCCACGATTCTTACACGATTTAATTGGGTATAATTTTAAAACTATGGAATTCCAAACCGCATTAGCAGTTACACAGATTAAGAAAGTGGATGAAATTTGTCAGAAAAGGAAATCTAATGTAAAATATTTAAACGAAAAATTAAATAAATTTTCTAATATCTTACAGTTACCTTTGTTTGATGAAAATGTAAGTTATTTAGCATATCCTATAGTTGTAAAAGATGAGAAAATCATTACGAGGGAAAAATTGTGTGAAGAATTGGAAAAATATGGAATAGAAACAAGACCTTTATTTGGATGTATTCCAACACAGCAACCATCGTTTAGTCACTTAAAAAATTTATATAGAGATAAATTACCGGTTGCAGATTATATTGGTAGAAACGGATTTTATATAGGTTGTCATCAATATCTTAGTAAGG
>JANXCA010000127.1 GCA_025060535.1 Endomicrobiia bacterium
AAGAATTTTGTAAATGGGAATAATATCATATTTCATTATGTTCGCTTGCCTAAAAACACTGGTAGTTCAGGTGGTTTCTACGAGGGAGTGAAAAGAGCTTATGAGAAAGGTTATGATTGGCTGTGGTTAACTGATGATGACGGAATACCTTTTAATAATTGTCTAGAAAACCAAATTCCAGATTCAATTGATGTTATTTCTGGACCTATCGTAATTGATGATAAAAATAGGGAAACTTGGGATTATTCTCATTTTTCAGAGAAAGGTGGTAGGTGGTATACTAAGATATATGAATTATTTAAAATCCCTTATAAAACTATACCCTTTAATGGTTTTTTAGTTTCTAGAGAAGTTGTTGAAAAAATAGGTTTCCCAAAATCCGAGTTTTTTATTCAGTGTGATGATGTTGAATATTCTTGGCGAGCTATCAAAAATGGTTATAAACTTCGTATTTATAAAAATGCTAAGTTTTTTCATCCAAGGGCTATTTCTCATAAGCCAGAAAATGTATCTGAAAAAACTCTATATTACTATGTTAGAAATAACCTGATCATTGCTCGCAATTATGATTTTTTATTGATCAGAACAATGAAACGTTTAATTGATATGTTGCTTCTTGCTTTTAAGGTTAATCGTAATAAAAAAAGAATAATTTTTAAAGCAATTTTAGATGGTTTATTGATAAAGACAAGGTAATTATTTAAGTTAATTTTGAATTATGTTGTAGAGAAATAATAATTCGGATGCACGCAAAATAGAGGTAAAAATTTTAACGGTTTAAAATTATCAAGGTGTAGCTTTAAAGTGAAAATTAATGGGACAATTATATTAATATTAGTATTACTGTTAAGTTTCGCTTACATTTTATCATCTTTTCCATATTATAGCTCTGCGCTTTTTTTGCTTTTGATTTTTTTTGGCATTCTTGGAGTGTATGTATTTAACTTGTATTTAAAGACTAAAGATGTTTCATTTTTATTGTTCATTTTTCTAATTGGTGGAATTGCTTTGCAAAAAAGAAACTTCACATACATTAAAATAGGACCGATATTTATTACTGAATTTATAATGATACTCCTGTTGTTATTTATTTTTACAAAACTTTCTATATCTCAGAACCACATTATTATTAAAGGTTATCACTCTAATATTTTAGCAAAATTTTTAGTTGCTTATTTCATGATTGGATTAATTTATTTACTGGGCGATTTACTGTCTTTAGATGAAGTTACACTTTTTGAGTGTTTAAGAAACTTTAGTTTGGTATATTATTCACTTTTTTCGCTTATTGTTTATTTTATATTTAAGACATTTACACTTGAGAAAATAGACAAGTTTTTCTTTACTATTTTACTGATGAACTCGCTTGCAGGTACTGTTGTAATTTTTATGTATATCTTTAATTTAGAAACATTTATTCCCAAAGATGGTGGAATAATTGGAGGTCCAGCATCTCTTATATCAGCTTTCGCTTCGCTAATCTCATTTCATTATATTGTATCTAAAGAAAATAATAAATTGATATACATATTTCTCCTTTTAGCTAACTCACTCTTTACCTTCTTATCAGGACATCGTTCTGCTTATCTTGCGCTAATAATCGGCTTAATTGTGTACCTATTGTTAACTAGAAAAATTAAAATTGCGGTATTACTACCTCTCTTTATTTCTATGTTTATAGTTTCATTGATTTTACTTAAGCAGAGTCAGGTTTTAGCGGAAAGTGTAATTAGAATATTTGGCAACATTGAGGAGTTGATATATAATAAACTAAGCGATCCAAACGCTTATTGGCGATATCTATACTGGAATAATGTTATTCAAGAAGTTGTATCAAAACCTTGGGGAATAGGTTTTGACTATTCGTTAAGTAAACTAGCGCCCTGGGAGGTATGGGCAGAAAGGCCTTCTGAAATTGAGTTTCGCAGTTCAGTAAGATTAGATCCACATAATTCGTATATAGCTATTTTGGCAAGGGTGGGTTTTGTAGGATTTACGGTTTTTGTGTTAATTTTTGCTTATTATATTTTGTTTACATATAAAATGTTAAGAAGATTAAATAATGAGAGAAAAGGATACGCAATACTAAATTTGGCTTGCTTTATAGCTGTAGCTACATTCGCTGGTTTTAATGTAACGCTTGAAGGGCCATATCATGGAATTTTCTTCTGGATTTTTATAGGTATTGGTATGGCTATATATTCACAAAGTAATACAAAATAATAATGAAGTTGAATTTACTAATTATCGCTTCCTTTCCACCTCCATATCACGGTGCTTCAATTTATGTAAAAAAGCTAAGAGAAGCATTGTTAAGAGATGGTGAATTTGAAATCTATGTTATTGATACTTCTGACCATAGGGACGATATTAACAATCTTGGTAAGCTGGATTTTTTAAATATTTATTCCGCCCTGAAATCTATATTTAAGTTGGTCATAACATTACTTAAAAATAAAATTGATGTTGTTTACATTCCAATCTCCCAAAATGCTTTGGCTTATTTTAGAGACGCAATTTTTATACTAATTTCAAAATTATTTGGAAGCAAAGTTGTTGTACATTTACATGGTTCTTACTTTAGGGATTTTTACGACAAATCTCCCAAGTTTTACAAAAAAATTATTGACATAAGTATTAAAAAAGTTGATGGAGCAATTGTACTTGGTGAGAAGTTGAGATATATTTTTCAGAAATGGTTACCTGATAAAAAAATTTATGTATTGCCAAATTTTATAAAATGGAACTTTGAAATAACGAGAGATTTAAAAACAAAGTTTAATCATGCCGATAAACCTGTTGTTATTTCATATTTAGGTAACTTAATAGTATCA
>JANXCA010000128.1 GCA_025060535.1 Endomicrobiia bacterium
AAAGAGAAAGAACAAAGGCTTGAGAGGTTTGAATCTGAGTTTGAAAAAGCATTAAACGAAACAAATCAAAAAATCAAAAAGGAGGTGAGAAATGAAAGATCTTAATTTATCATCTCTTTTCTCAAAAAACATAAAAATTAATTAAGGAGGTAGGCTTATGGGACAAAAGGCATTAGAACAAAACAAAGGAGGTAGGTTTATGGAACAAAAAGCATTTGAACAATATTACAATGAAACAACAGAATTTGAAGAAAACAAAGATTACAAAATGGCTATTGCAATTACCACACCTAAGGATTACTACAAAATGGAAGTTACAGTAGAAAAAGCACAGATAGAACAATTCGATGCAATCTGTATTGAACTTATAGATGGAAGGTTAAAAGTTGAGTTGCAGAGATATGGTTATATAGATGATTACGATACCTAAAAATCTATCTACCCCCCAACCAAAGTTGGGGGGTAGAAATAAGAATTAAGTAGGTTTGACTTCTATGATACACTACATAAAGGTTATGAAAAGAATCATGTTGCTTTTAATTCTGTTTATAAATCTTAACTTTTCAATAACGCAAGCGAAAAAAGAAGAAACCCTAACGGTTGATTTAACAAAAAATAATTTTAGGTTTTTTCTTCAAAACTACGTGGTCTCACCTAAATGTTTTTACATATACATTGATGGCTTTTTTCCGAATTGGAAAAAAACCGTGATCTGGACACTCGACGATGTCTTTGTTATTCATGAAGGATCTGTTTATGCACCTGTTGGTTGTAAAGGACAAGTCTGTTGGAGTTGGCTTGTAGCAAGAGATATAACCGCCCCATTTAAAATGAAAATTTTTTCTTCTTCTATTCCTCTGACAATTCAAGATTCCAGAAAACTATCTGAAAGCATAACGCAGACCATAAAAGAATCTACATCTCTTAGAAAGAGCTCATCTGCTCTCATTAAGACAGCTACGGAATATATAAATACTAATTTTGGTTTTACGACTGAAAAAGAAAAAAGTTTAACTAAAGAGAGATCTATGTCTCAATCTGAAAGCAGAGAAAGATCTGTTAACTTAAATATTACTCCTTTATTTCATCAATATTTAGCCAAAGCTTTGTCCGGCCCGATTCCTAATAATTATCCATATTGTATAAGTGGTGCCGTTGATTTGTTTTGGAAAGCATATGAGACTAATAGAGTAAATGATTTAGTCCAAGCATTCGTGTTTTACAAGACCATAAAGCCAACCGACGTTGATTTTAGTCCAAAAAATGATTTTTTAAATAAAGCTAAATTCTTTTATCATATGATAGATGTCACAAAATTTATAAAAGGTAATTTTACAAAAACCGATCTTGAGTTAATTAATTTAATGAAAGACAATAGTTGGGCCCAAGCAACCTTATTTGCAAAGCTACTGGAGTGGGAAGAATTTGCAGGGGTAAGAAAGGAGATGGATGAAGAGATACAGAAGCATTTTTCTACGTATAAACTTTTGACTGAAAAAACAACTTTGGAGATATCAGAAATAAATAAAAACCTCGCATCGTTAAAATATACAGTAGACAAACAACTTGTCTCAGAAAACGCTACCGAAAGTCAAATAAGAGATGAGTACCTAGGAATAAGAGAAGAGATGGTAACGCCAAAGATGATCAAAGATTTTGAAACTGCTTTATCAAAAAATGACCCCCTTTTAAGTAAAAAATTGGTTGCCCAACCAAAATTATCAACGGGGCTTTTTTTTGGAGGAATTCTAATTGCAATGATCTCTTTTGGAGTAATATTCTTGGTAATTAAGAAGAAACGTTTTTTTGTAGGTTTTAAGAAAAACTTTTAAATCAAAAAAAATCAAAAAGAAGCCGGGGTTTTTCAGTCCCCCCGGCATCTTTTATTAAATAACTGCTTCAATTTTTTTCTCTCTTAATTTCAAGATTAAATTTTTTTCTTCAACAGAAAGAGAAAGGTTCATGTTTGCAATATCTGCTAGGTTATATAATCTTTCTATATCTGCCTTGGTTATCATTCTTTTTTCAATCTTTGCTAAGATTTCTTTTTTAGTTTCAAAATTTTCTAAAAAGCAAAAAGAGTATTGGATGTGTAATTTTTCTAAGTTTTCATAAGCTTTCTCAAAATAATCATGAAAATCCTGTCGTGTACGCAAATTAGGGGTGAGGAGCACGCAGTAAGTTTCATTTTCAAATCTCAGAAATGTTACTACATATTCATCACGTAAGATCTTTGATATATTAGCTTGTAAATATTCAACTTCAGACTTAATGATATGCAAGTAGTTTGCTTTAGAAGCAAACATCATAAATCTATGTAGCATTTCTTTATTTTTTGCCTTTAAATACAAAATATCATTACTGTATAAAAAAATATCAGATTCGCCCTTAATCCACATATCGTTTATGCCTAAGAGTTCACAGATAGCTAAAATATTTTCATAGCTTAAAGATGCCTGGCCAAGTTCAAAAAGACTGTATGCACCTTTAGTCACGCCTATGGCTCTAACTAAATTGGTTTGTTTAATTCCTTGCGTTTTATCTGAACCATGTGGGATATAAAGGTTTTGCAGTTGTTATGTTACCATCCGCTACCTTTGGTTTTATCTGAACCATGTGGGATATAAAGTTTTTTTAACCACCAAAACAAGCATTAGTAAGAAGTGTTTTATCTGAACCATGTGGGATATAAAGATCTTATTGGATTAACTTACATAGATAATGACGGGCTTGTTTTACCTGAACCATGTGGGATATAAAGATGATGATAATTTGGC
>JANXCA010000129.1 GCA_025060535.1 Endomicrobiia bacterium
TTGAGGTTACCTGTTGTATGGAACACATCTGGTTGGGAGAGGATTGAAGTTCTTAAAATTTTAGATGGTGTAGTGGATATTTATCTTCCTGATTTTAAATATTGGGATAAAGAAATGGCAAAAAAATACTCTTTAGGTGCTGAAAGTTATCCTGAACTAACAAAACAAGCAATACTTGAAATGCACAGACAAGTAGGTGTAGCAAAACCAGCAAAAGATGGTATAATGTATAGAGGATTAATGATAAGAATACTTGTTATGCCTTCAAATGTAAGTGGTTCAGAACAAGTAATAGAATGGATTGCCCAGAATCTTCCTAAAGATACCTATGTTAATATTATGGCACAGTATACTCCTCAATACAAAGCATATAACTATCCAGAAATTTCAAGAAGAATTACAAAAGAGGAATACAAAAGAGTTGTAAACAAAGCTAAGCAGCTTGGCCTTACTAATCTTGATATTCAGAGTTGGTGGTGGATTGAGTAAATTTGATTTTATGTTCTAATTTGTATTTTATTATTCAATTTCAGGATAAGGATTAAGGAAAAATTGAGAAAGCAAATACTCATTGTTAAATCTTAATGCATATACTCTTAAAATTTCAATTAGTAAATTAAAATCTAAATTTCCATTTCTATATTTTTCTATCATTTTTATAAAATTATTCTTCTCTTTTGAATTTAAACTTTTAGATATGTGTCCAAAAATATGGGTTATAGTATTTACTAAATTGGATTTTTTGAAGTTTAATTTTAAAACTTCTTTAAACTTTTCCTCATAAACTTTTCTTAACTCTAAAAAATTTTTACCATTATGCTTAGCAAGAATTTGTCCCAAAATTTTTAAGTGTTTTTGGGAGATACCCATAAGTATGTATTTATGTCTGCTATGGAATTCTATTAAAGAGTTAATATCATATTTTGAATTTTCAAACCTAAAAAACATAAATACTTTTGTTAGAAATTCCCAAAGAAGTTGTTTGTTCCTTAGATGTACTTCATCTGTCAATGGGATGTAAGGAAGGGTAGCTTTTAAAATCCTTGCGAAAATTCCATATGTTCTTCCTTGAATTTTACCGTCCACATAATATTTACAATTAGCGACTCCACAACTTGGAGATTTAGCTTTTAAAATAGCACCATAGATTTTGTTTTTATTGTTGTTAATAAACTCATAAGAAAATTTTTCAAATTTTTCTGTTAGATCTATATTTGTTTCTTCTTGGATTACTTTAAATTTATCATCAAACTTGTTTAATTTTATTGGCTTTCTTGGGATTCCAAGACCTATAGATACTTCCGGACAAACATCTATTAACTTAAATAAAAATTTGATTTTGTTTACAATTTCATCATTTGCAGAAGTCCCGTTATATCTAAACGCGTGGTTGTTAAGACAAGCACTTATAACAATAGTTGGTTTTGTCATTTTTATTTAAGGAAATCTTAATTTAGTGTTTTTTAATATAAATTTTTATATAACATTTTAATATAGCAAAGCAAGTTCTTTTAAATAAACTTTCTTTATTCTGAAAGTATTTCTAATGATAGTTTTTTTAAAAAATATACATTTGGTGGTTTGGATCGCTCATCTTAAGTAATACGTTAGTAATTATGTTAATAAAATAATAGAAAGATAAGTAGTGGTGTATAGTGATTTATTTTATAATTATGATGTTAAAAATTAGTTTGTAATTAAAAAGTTTTAATAAGATAAAAATGCAAAAATATTTACACATTCTTATAACAATTACAGGATTAGTTGGGTTTGCAGCACAGATATTACTTTTGAGAGAGTTGCTTGTTGTTTTTTCAGGAAATGAGTTTTCAATAGGAGTAATTCTTGCAAACTGGCTTTTGCTTGAAGCGTTAGGTTCGTTTTATTTTGGTAAAACTGCAGATAAGGATAAAAAATATGTTCAAACTTTTATTGTTCTGACTTTAACTTTTTGTGTTTTTTTTCCTTTAACAGTTTATATTAGTCGTATATTAAAAGTTTTAGTTGGAGTTTCAGTTGGTGAAGGTTTGGGGATAGGTTATGTTTTTGTTTCATCATTTCTTATACTTTTACCTATAAGTATAACACATGGTGCGTTATTTACATACAGTTGTAAACTTTACTCTTTGATATCAAAAAATGATGTTGATTCTGTATCAAAAGTTTATATTTTTGAAACAGTTGGGACACTACTTGGGAGTTTTGTGGTATCTTATTTAATAATTCCTTATCTTCATACATTTAAGGCGGTGTTTCTTCTTACAAGTTTAAACATTTTAATTTGTTTTATCTTCTTTGCTAAGCACAAAGAGATTCTATTAACAAAGAATACTTTATTATTTAGTTGTTTTAGCTTTTTTGTGTTGTTTATAATTTTTCTTTTTTTGTTTGCTGATAAACTTCATTGGTTATCTATAAAAACTTTATGGAGAAAACAAAATGTAGTTGAATATCAGAATTCAAAGTATAATAATATCTGCGTTACTGAATATGAGGGCCAATATACTTTTTTTATAAATGGTGAGCCAGAAATTATCACACCTGTACCAGATATAATGTTTGTTGAAGAATTTGTCCATATTGCTTTACTTTCATCTAAAAATCCACAGAGTGTTTTAGTTATAAGTGGAGGAGCTGGTGGTGTAATAAACGAAATCTTAAAACATAAAACAGTAAAGTCTAGTGACTATGTAGAACTTGACCCACTTGTGCTTAAACTTATGAAG
>JANXCA010000012.1 GCA_025060535.1 Endomicrobiia bacterium
TATCGTCGAATATAAACCTCAGATAATACTTATTGATGAGTTTGTTCCTTTTAAGCTGATTAAAAAAATTCATGAGAGGTTTAAATTTGTCCCAATTGGTGTGATTGGATATTTTGAAAAACCCCAAAAAACTGAAAAGTTTTTAGAGTTAGAGATAAGTATAATAAATATTAGCCAGTCTGAAAGTGAGATAAACTTAATTATAAAAAATCTTTTATGGTTTTCTTTATCAAGACAAGAGCTGTGGGATGAAGAATATAAAATTACAAAAAGTGAAGTATTAAAGGAGAAAATTTTAAGTTTTTCAAAGAGTTTATTTAAAATACTTATTGTTTTAATATTATTTATAGGGATACCTAAATTATATGATTTTATTAGTTCATATAAAAAAATTTTTTATGAGTTAGATGTTGGTTATATTACTGCCTCTGATATCTGTGTTGTTAATGGTAGATATATTCTTAATGACTGGAGGTTAAAGAATTTATTTGAATACGAAGAAGTTAATGATAAACTTTTGAAAATGTATATTCCTCAAGAGCAGCTGAATTCTATTTCTATAAATAATAACTATTTAGTAGCTTTTTCTATGTTTTCAGATAAGATATATTTATATAAATATCCCGAATTTTCTGTAGTTACTTCTACAGAGTTACTAAAGAACACAACTATTTTATCTGTTTATATAGATGAAAATAATCATTTATATTTATTAGATAATAAAGCAAACTTGTATGAGTTTATAATAAAGGATAATAAATTTGTCTTTGTTTCTTCAAATGAAATAAAAGGATTTTTTCCTATAGATGTGGTTGTGTATAAAGGAGATGTTTATTTACTTAGTGATACTAATGATATATATAAGTTAAGAAAAGATAATTATAAAAAAGAAAAAATTATAATTTTATCTACATATTTTGACACCAAACAATATAGATTTAGTTCATTTGGAATTAGTGATAAGTGGATATATTTAATAAGTGAGACAGAAAAAAAAGTAATAAAATTAACTAAAGATATTTTAATATGAAGAAAGGAGTAAAAAAATGTATTTGTCTTCTCTTAAAAAGGTAGATATAGAGATTTATGAAGCAATAAAACAAGAACTTGAAAGACAAAAGAATAACTTAGAACTGATTGCTTCTGAGAATTTTCCTTCTTTAGCTGTGTTAGAGGCGCAGGGGTCTATTATGGGAAATAAATATGCGGAAGGGTATCCTTCTAAGAGATACTATGGTGGTTGTCAGTATATGGATGTTGTGGAAACAATAGCTATTGAAAGAGCAAAGCTTTTATTTCATGCAGAGCATGCAAATGTTCAACCGCATAGTGGAACACAAGCGAATATGGCTGTATATTTTGCTGTGTTAAATCCAGGAGATACTATAATGGGTATGCATTTATCTCATGGTGGGCATCTTTCTCATGGTCATCCTGCAAGTTTCTCAGGTAGATATTACAAAGTTGTGCCAATAAACGTAAGAAAAAAAGATCAACTTATTGATTACAAGGAAATAGAAAAACTTGCTAAGAAATATAAACCTAAGCTTATAGTAGCTGGTTCTTCTTCTTATTCAAGAGTTATAGACTGGGAAAAATTTAGAGAGATATGTGACATGGTTGATGCTTATTTGCTTGCAGATGTGGCTCATTATGCTGGTCTTATTGCGGCTGGTCTTTATCCTTCACCTGTTCCTTATGCTGATTTTGTTACTTTTACTACACACAAAACGATGCGTGGGCCAAGGGGAGCTATAATTTTATGTAAGAAAAAATATGCTCATTTGATAGACAGAATGGTATTTCCTGGTATCCAAGGAGGGCCTATGATGCATACAATTGCTGCTAAAGCAGTTGCTTTAAAAGAAGCTATGACTGAGGAGTTTAAATTATATCAAGCTAATGTGTTAGCTAATGCTAGGATATTAGCAGAAGAACTTGCAAAGAGGGGATTTAAGATTGTTTCTGGACATACAGATTGTCACATGTTTTTAATAGATTTAACTAATTTTAAAATAACTGGAGCAGAAGCACAGAATATTTTGGAAGCAGCTGGGATTACAGTTAATAAAAATTCTATTCCTTATGATCCAAAACCTCCGGCAGAAACATCAGGTATAAGGATAGGTACACCTGCTGTGACTACAAGGGGAATGAGACAAAAAGAAATGGTTATAATTGCTGAATTAATAGATAAAGTAATCAGATCTCGTGGAAGCAAAAATGTAGTTTCTCTTGTAAAAAACAGAGTTAAGGCGCTTTTAGAAAAATTTCCTTTATATAAAGAATTAAGTGATTAATGTATATATGCTTAAAATATATATTATATGTATTTCCTTATCATTTATTTTTTCTATATTTTTAATACCTTTTTCAAATTTTCTTGCAAAGAAGTTTAATATTTATGATCACCCATCTAAAAGAAAATTAAAATATAGAAAACTTACTAGGTGGGCTGGTTTTGGAATGTTTTTGTCATTTTTTTTATCTTTGATAGTCTTACTAAAAATATTTCCAGAATTAAAAAATGTGTTAAATTATAATTATACGATAAACTGGGGTGACTATAAAGAAACAATTAGTTTGTCAAAGCAACTGCTTGGTATATTTTTTGCATCTTTACTGGTTGTGATAGTAGGGAGTGTTGATGATAAAGTTGGAATTTCTGCTGGAGTAAAGTTTCTTTTACAGGTAATAATAGCATATTGTGCTATGGATTATGGAGTAAGAATATTAGGTGTAAGTTTGCCTTTTAGTGATAAATTTATTGCTTTTCCAAGGATTGTAAGTCAAGTTATAACAGTTATTTGGTTGTGTAGTTTTATGAATATGATAAATCTTATAGATGGAATTGACGGTTTAGCAGGTGGGATTGTTTTGATTTCAAGTTTTACATTTTTTATTATTTCAATTCTCCAACAACAAGTTGTATCTTCTTTTATTTCTAATCAATTAGCTCTATCTTCAATTTTAAGTTTAGCTCTATGTGGTACGGTTGCAGGTTTTTTGCTTTATAATTTTTATCCTGCAAAGTTATTTATGGGAGATACAGGAGCTTTATTTTTGGGGCTTCTTATTGGATGTATTACTACTGTTGGAATGCTTAAGACAGGAGCTTTTTTGTCTTTTGTAATTCCTGTAATTGTAGCAGGTGTACCATTTTTAGATGTGGCAATTGCTATAATAAGAAGAATAAAGAAAAAAGTCAGTATAGGAATGGCTGATAAACATCATATTCATCATATTTTACTATCTAATGGTTGGACAGAAAGAGAAGTTGTTTTGTTTTTTTATGTAATAAGTTTATTCTTATCAATTATTTCTATTACAATAGTTGCATTGAAAAATTAAAGTTAAACTCTGGAGGATAAAATGACAAAAAAATTTAGTTATTGGTTTAAAAAAATTAAGAATGTGAAAGAAACTTCTTATAAGTTTTCAGGTATATCTAAAGAACTAATTAATGAACTTTTAAAAGAGATAAAACAAAAACTTTTATTTAATAAGACAAATATAATGAATGCTAACCTAAGAGATATAAAATTGGCTGAAAGTTTAAAACTTTCAGAAGCTATAATTGACAGATTGACTCTTACTGAAAAAAGATTTCAAGAGATGATTACAGGGATAGAAACTGTTATTTCTTTAGAATCTCCAGTTGATGTAGTTATAAAGGAGTGGAAAAGAGTTCTTCCAAGTGGTGAGATAGTGATTAAAAAAGTAACCGTTCCTTTAGGAGTGATTTTAGTAATATATGAATCGCGCCCAAATGTTACTATAGATGCTTCTATTTTATGTTTGAAAGCTAATAACTGCGTAATTTTAAGGGGTGGTTCAGAGACAGTTAATACTAACAAGGAGTTAGTAAGGTCTATAAATATGGCAGTCGAAGAGGTATGGAGTAAATTTAAGTTAGATTTTCCTAAAGATATTGTTGTTTTTGTTGAAGATACATCTTATGAGCTTCTTTATAAAATTTTGAAATTAGACAAATACATAGATTTAGTTATTCCTCGTGGTGGGGAGAAGATGGTTAATACTATAAAAGAAAAATCTTTGATTCCTGTTTTATCTCATGGTAGTGGTGTGTGTCATACTTATGTGGATAAAGCTGCAGATGTTGAAATTGCTTTAAAAGTTTGTTTTAATGCTAAAGTTCAAAGACCTTCTGTTTGTAATGCTATGGAGACACTTTTAGTTCACAAAGATATAGCAGAGGAGTTTTTACCAAAAATGGCAAAGATTTATATTGAAAACAATGTTGAGATAAGAGGATGTCTTCAAACTTATAATTTACTTAAAAGACATAATATTAAAATAAAAAAAGCAAAAAAGAGTGACTTTGGAAAAGAATTTTTAGATTATATAATTGCTATAAAAATTGTAAACAGCATAGATGAGGCTATATCACACATAAATTCTTATGGGTCACATCATTCAGATGCAATAATATCAAAGGATATTACAGCACAGGAAAAATTTAAAAAAGAGGTTGATTCTTCGGCAATATTTATAAACTCCTCTACAAGATTACATGATGGAGGAGTTTTTGGTTTTGGAAGTGAAATTGGAATTTCTACTTCAAAACTTCATGCTCGAGGTACTATGGGAGTAAATGAGCTGGTTACTACCAAATATATAGTAAGTGGGTATGGTGTAATAAGGGAGTAAACTTATGAGTGATGATAAAATAATACTTTTTGGAGGAACCTTTGATCCAATTCATATAGGGCATTTAGTTTTAGCAGAAACAGCATTTGAATTTATTAAAGCCAAAAAAGTCATATTTATTCCTTGTTATAAACCACCGCATAAAATAGATTTCCAGCTTTCTGATTGGAGACATAGAGTAAATATGATTAAGTTATCTACAAAAGGTGTTAAATATTTTGAGATTAGTTTATTTGAGATTGAAAATGAAGGAATTTCTTACACTTATATTACTGTGGATTATTTTTCTAAGAAATATAAAGATTCAGATTTATACTTTTTAATAGGATATGATTCCTTATTAAGTTTACCAACTTGGGAAAATTGGAGATATATAGTGGAGAAGGTCTATTTTTTAGTTGGAGACAGAAATATAGAAAAAAAAGCTGAAGGTGAACTTCCAGAAGTTATTTTAAAAAAATCAATTTTTTTTAAATCGCCAATAATTGAAGTTTCTTCTACTATGATAAGAGAAAAAATAAAAAGTAAATTATCAATAAAATATCTTGTTCCCTCTTCTGTAGAAAATTATATAATAAAGAAAAAACTTTATTTATGAAAATTAAACATGTAGTATTAATTTTGTGGTGTGGAGTAATTTTATATATAGCTTATTTATCTTATAGAAGTGTATTTATTTCTAATAATGCTTTTCAAAAAAGAACTAATTTTATTATATTAGGTACAGACTTTGTTGACAACTCTATTCATGCTGATACAATTATTTTTTTGAGTTATTTACCGTCTGAAAAAGTGTTAGACATTATTTCTATTCCAAGAGATACATATATTAATGTAGAAGGTGTAAAATATAAAAAGATCACAGAGTTGTATGCTTTTTTTTATATGGTTACCAAAGATAGATATCAAGCTGCAAAAGAATTTATAAAAGTTTTAGAAAACAATTTATTTTCTTTTGGAGATAAAAAAATTTCTATTTCCTATTTTTTTATTATTGACTATAGAAGTTTTATAAAGTTTATAAATACGATAGGCAAAATAAAAATCATAGTTGACAAGCCTATGCATTATGATGATTATGCTGGTAATTTGCACATTCATTTTGAACCAGGCGTTTATTATATGGATGGAGAAGAAGCACTAAAATATGTTCGTTTTAGAGATGCTACTGGAGATATGGGTAGAATTTTAAGACAACAACAGTTTATAAAAGGTGTAGTAAATAGGATATTTAGCATTGATGTAATATATAAATTTCCTAAGTTAGTATATATGTTACAAAAATGTTTTTTAACAAATATGAATTTATTAGAGATATTTAATTTATTTTTAGAATTTAAAAATTTAAAATTTACAAATTTAAGATTTTCCACTTTAGAAACTTTGCCCAAAGGAAGATATCTTGAAGTTAATAAAGACGCTTTAGAACAACTTTTTGGTTATTTTTTAGATAATAAAGTAAGAAAAAAGGATGAAAAAAAAGAAAGAGTTATAGTAAAAGTTTATAATGCTTCTAATAAACCAAAATTAGCAAAGCAGGTATCTTTATTTCTTAGAGAAAAGGGGTATGATGTTTTAGATTGGGGTAATTGGTATTGTAAATTACCTAAAAGCAAAATAATAGATTACTCTAACGATATAAAATCTTTAAATGAAATATGTAATCTTCTTAATATATTTGATATAAACATATACAACAAAGAATATTTAGAAGAATATATAGACTTTGCTATAATTTTAGGAGAAGATTTTGTTTTAAGTCAATAAATTTTAAAAAGGTAAGGTAAAAATATGAAAAGAAAAGCTTTAATAATAATAGATGTACAAAACGATTTTTGTCCTCAAGGAGCATTACCTGTACCAGATGGAGATAAAATAATTCCTATCATAAATAACATTACTAAAAAATTTTTTAAAGTAGTTGCTACACAAGATTGGCATCCTAAAAATCATATATCTTTTGCTTCTACCCATAATAAAAATGTAGGTGAGACTATAAAATTTAAAGGGCATACCCAATTTCTTTGGCCAGATCATTGCGTTGAAGGTAGTTATGGTGCAGAGTTTCATAAAGATCTTAATTTAAATGATGTAGATTTAATAATAAGAAAAGGTACAAACCCTAATGTCGACTCTTATTCAGCATTTTTAGAAAATGACAAAAAGACCCAAACAGGACTTCATTATTATTTAAAAGGGCTTGGTATAAAAGAAGTATATATATGTGGATTAGCGTTAGATTATTGTGTATATTTTTCTGCCTGTGATGCTAAAAAGTTTGGTTTTAAGACATATGTAGTTTTAGATGCTACAAAAGGAGTAGATGTTCCCAAAGGAAACATAGAAAAGACACTATCTCATATGAAATCCCTTGGTATAAAAATTATCACACATGAAAAAATATAGTTTACTTTTAACTGACTTATATGAGTTAACGATGGCTCAGGGATATTTTTTATATAAAAATAATGAATATGCTGTTTTCGAGTTATCATTTAGAAAAGCACCTTTTAATGGTAGTTATATAATTTTTGCAGGATTAGAGACTTTAGTAGATATAATTTTAAATTTAAAAGTTGAAGATTCAGATATAGAGTATCTGAAATCCTTAGGATTATTTAAAAAAGAGTTTTTAGAGTATATTAAGAATTTCAAATTTATTGGTGACATTTATTCAGTTGAAGAAGGTGAGATAGTTTTTCCAAAAGAGCCAGTTTTGAGAATTCATGCTCCAATAATTCAAGCTCAACTTGTAGAAAGTATAGTTTTAAATACTATAAATTTTCAATCTCTAATAGCTACTAAAACTGCAAGAATCATAGAGGTAGCTAACGGAAAAGCTGTGTTGGAGTTTGGTTTTCGTAGGGCACAAGGTATAGATGGAGCTTTGTCTGCCTCAAGAGCTGCATATATTGCTGGTGCGTCAGGTACGTCTAATGTTTTAGCTGGGAAGATTTATGGGATTCCAGTAAGAGGTACTATGGCTCATTCTTGGGTTATGAGTTTTTCATCCGAGTTGGAGTCATTTGAAAAGTTTATGAAGCTTTATCCGGAAAATACAATTCTTCTTATAGATACATATGATACCATAAAAAGTGGAATAAAAAATGCTATTAGAGTTTTAAAAAAATTAAAAAAGAAGGGCTTTAAAAATTTTGGTGTAAGATTAGATAGTGGGGATTTAGAGACATTAAGTAAACAGGTAAGAGAAATATTAGACAAAGAAGGACTTAAAGAAGCCAAAATTGTTGTTTCAAATGAATTAGATGAATATATAATAAGTCAACTTTTAAATAGAGGTTCTCCTATAGATATGTTTGGTGTAGGAACGAAGCTTATTACTGGTCATCCAGATGCTTCATTAGGAGGTGTATACAAGATAGTAGCTAAAAGACAAAATAAAAACTATGTTCCTGTAATTAAATTTTCTGACATGCCAGAAAAAATTTCTCTTCCACACATTAAAAATGTGACACGTTTTTATACAAAAGATAGATTTTTATTTGATATAATTCATTTAGAAAATGAGAAATTTAAAAAGAATAACCTTTTGTACCATCCAGATTTTCACTATGAGCTTAAAAAGCCAGAAAGTTTTGATTTTGAGAGAAAATTATTATTAAAAAAAATTGTTGAAAATGGTAAACTAATATATAAATTTCCTGATTTATTGCATATAAGAGAGAAAACAAAAAATAATTTAAAATTTTTGCCTTTTGAATATAAAAGATTAATAAATCCTCATATATATGTTGTTGGTATATCTAAAAAATTAAAAATTTTGAAAGAAAAACTAATAAAGGAAAAGAAATGTAATTAGTTTTAGGAGGATATTGGGTTATGAAGATTAAAAATTTATCTTTTATTTTAATTTTTTTAATTTTTAATTGTTGTCAAACATATAAACCCTCAATTCAAGTTTTGCCTCCACATATAAAAACAATAGCAGTAGAACCATTTGAAAATAAAACAAACATATTTGGTTTAGAAGATACTCTTCGTCTCGAAGTAAATAATGAATTACTAAAGGATGGAAGGTTTACCGTTACAAATGATATAAATAATTCTGATGGTTATATTGGTGGGAGTATTTCTTATTATATTTTGCAACCTATAGCATATGGTGAAAACTTTGAAGTTCAGCAGTATAAATTGAGGGTGATAGTGGATTTATATTTTGTAGATAGAGTAAATAATGTTACATTGTGGGAAGAGAAAAATCTCGAAGAAGTTTTATTTTTTGCTGCCTCAACTTTACCTGGAGGACTTACAGAAGAAGAAGCGAAAAAAACCGTTATTTTAAATCTAGCAAAGAAAATCTGTCTTCGAACCATAGAAGGATTTGGTTCAGTTAGTGGTAGATCATCTAAAAAAGTACCATAAGTTTATTAATTTATGAAAAGAAAATATATATATAAAGAGTTTGACAATAATTTACAAAAGATTTTAAAAGAAGAAAATGTTTTTTTCTTTTATGGGAGTAATAATTATAGCATGTTAGAAACAATAAATAAAATAAACATTTCAAATGAATTCATATATTGCTGGGAGGCAGATATTAAAGAAGTATTTAAAAAGTTAACTACTTTAGATCTTTTTAATCCAAAGATAAAAGTGGTTTTAAGATACTTTGATAAAGCAACTAAGACATTTAGAAAAGACATATTTGAATTTTTACAAAAATATAAATTTTCTAATTATTTATTTATACTTTATGAAAAAGATCTTCTTTTAAAAGAGAGAGACGAGATAATAAATTATTTAATAGAAAATTTTATATCTGTAGAATATCCACAACCTACAAAAGAAGAAGTTATAGAAAATTTTATCCCTAAAAAGATAAATTTTAATCTTCCATATGAAGTAAAGGAAATGCTTTGGGAGAATACAAACGATTTGTGGTTACTTTCTAATGAATTAGAAAAATTATCCTATTTTATAAATGACAAAAAAAATAAGATTTCAAAAGAAGAAATAAATGAATGTTGTAATGAATATGATATGCCTGAGATAAAAGACTTAATTGAAGCAATAATTAATAATAGTATATATCAAAAGATAGGAGTTATAAATCAATTAGTTGTAAACAATTATACAGCTTTAGGAGTGATTAATAGTTTATATAGATATTTTAGAAAACATTTCTTATTTAAGAAAATATCTACACAAAAAGCATATAAGATTCTTAAAGAAATACAATATGCGGATTATAAAATCAAAACATCTTCTAATAGTAAATATGTAGTAGAAAATTGTATTTTAAAAATAACCCAAATATATAATGATTTACTTTAATAGTTGATTTAGTTTTTTAGCTAAATTTGACTTTAAACGAGATGACTTATTTTTATGGAAGTAATGTGTTTTGGCGGCTTTATCTACTAATTTATAAAACTGTTGAAGTAATTTTTTTGCTTCTTCTATTTTTTTTTCAGAAATAGCTTTTAGAAATAATTTTTTTGTTTCTTTAATTTTATTTTTTAATGCTAAATTTCTTGCTCTTCTTTTTAGAGATTTTCGTAATTCTTTTAGAGCTGATGTATGACGACCAGTTTTAAGTTTAGCCATATATTTTCTCCTTTTAATTTTTGTTTTTTTTTAGTTTTTTTATTTAATATATTTTATTTATAAAATCAATAAATGAAAAAAAATAAAACAATTCTAAAAAATATGTCCTTAGTATCTTTTGGTATAATGATCTCAAGGATTTTAGGATATTTTAGAGATATGTTGGTAGCAAGAGTATTTGGAGCAGGCTTCTATTCAGATGCTTTTTATGCAGCTTTTAGGATTCCAAATTTGTTTAGAAGATTGTTTGGTGAAAGTTCTCTTAATGCAGCTTTTGTACCTGTATTTAGTGAATACTCAAATAAGGAATCAAAACAAACTGCAGAAGAATTTCTTTCAGCGATTACTACTGTTATGGTTGTTTTGTTAGGGTTGATTAGTTTTTTAGGAATTGTATTTTCCTTACCTTTGACAAAGCTTATTACATTGGGTTTTTCAAAAGAAAAGCTATTTCTTACAGCATCGCTTTTGCAGATAATGTTTCCGTATATGATATTTATATGTTTGGCTGCGTTAGGTTTGAGTGTCCTAAATTGTTTAAGAGTATTTTTTGTCCCTGCTATGTCCTCAGCTTCGTTAAGTGTTGCAGAGATTTTTTTTATACTATTTATAGCATATTCTTTACCTGAACAAACTCGTATTTTTGGGTTAGCTGTAAGTGTTTTGGTAGGTGGAGTTTTGCAGTTTGGTATAAATTTTTTAATGGTTAGAACTCATTATAAAATAAAGCTAAATTTTAATAAATTTTTCTATTATCTAACACTTCCTGAAATTAAAAAAGTGTATATGTTGTTTTTACCAATAGTAGTCGGTTTTTCAATAGATCAAATAAATGCTTTGGTTGATACTTTTTGTGCTTCTTTTTTAAAAGAAGGCTCAATTTCTGCACTTTATTATTCTAACAGAGTTATGCAACTACCATTAGCTTTATTTGCTGTTTCTTTAACAACTGTAGCTTTACCTCAGATGTCTCAAGAAGCACTAGAGTCTGACTATAAAGAACTAATCCAGACAATAATTCATTCTATAAGAAATATTTTATTTTTTATTCTTCCAGCATCTTTAGGTCTTGTTGTTTTAGGTAAAGATATAATAAAAACTCTTTTTGAATATGGCAAGTTTACTTCTTCTGCAACTTCAATGACTTATTCTTGTTTAGCATTTTATTCTTTAGGACTTTTATTTTTTTCTACTACTAAAATTTTTACAAGTGTTTTTTACGCTCTAAAACAACCAAAATATCCAGTAAAGATAGCAGGTTATATGGTGTGTTTGAATGCTGTATTAAATGTTATTCTTATGCAATTTTTAGAAGTTGGTGGTTTAGCTTTGGCTACTTCTTTGTCCTCTTTTTTAGCCTCTATACTTCTTTATATAAAGATAAGAAAAGTTTTAGATTTCAGGTTATCAGCAATTAGAGATATGTTAATTAAAGTGTTGCTTTCAAATATAATTTTTGTTATTTTTCTTTTTTTGATTAAAATTTATATAAAAAATTCTTTTTTTATAACACTGATAGGAGTTATTTTAGGGGTGAAAATTTATTTTTTAATAACTAAGTTATTTAAAATTGAAGAAGCACAGATAATTTCTTCTTTTCTAAAAAAATTATTTGCTTTTTATGACTGAAGAATTAAATTATCAAATTAAAAATATTCCAAAGCTTCCTGGTGTGTATTTGATGCGAGATGCTTCAGGTAAAATAGTATATGTAGGCAAAGCCAAAAATCTTTACTCTCGTATAAGGTCTTATTTTGTAAAGAATGAAGATTTCAGATTAATAGGTGTAATGTTTTATAGTATAAAAAACATTGATTATATAGTATGTGGTTCAGAAAAAGAAGCATTGATATTAGAACAGAAACTTATAAAAAAACTTCAACCACAGTATAATATAATATGGCGTGATGATAAATCATATTTGATGATTTATATAGACAAATCCGATATTTTCCCAAAGCTCAATTTTATCCGTTATAAAGAATATCTAAATAAACAAAAAACCCAAAAATCTAAATCTATAATTTATTTTGGCCCTTATCCTTCAGCAAAACAAATAAAATCTGTAGTTAGGTTTATTACAAAATTATTCAAAATTCGCAGATGTAAATATGATTCTAAATTATTTTTTAATCCTCAACTAAAAAACAAATTTACTTCTTGTATTTATTATCAAACAAAGCAGTGTGTAGCTCCTTGTATTTTAGCAACTTATCCAGAAAAGAAAAAAGAAATAGAAGCAACTTATAAAAATCTCATAAAAAATGTGATTTTATTCCTCAAAGGTAGGAATAAAAAGTTAATAGACGAACTAAAGTCTAAGATGAAGTATTACTCAGATAATTTAAATTTTGAACAAGCAATTATTCTTAGAGACACTATTAATTATTTATCAAATATTTTTTCAAAATGTATAATAAAACAGATAGAAGAAAAAGATATATTAGATATAACAATACAAAAAATTGAGGTGTTAAAAAAATTAAAAGAAAAACTTAATTTAAAGTCAATACCTGTAATAATAGAAGCTATTGACATTTCCACTTTTCAAGGAGTTGGTTCTTGTGGATCTGTTGTTAGGTTTGTAAATGGTTATCCTGATAAACAATCTTACAGAAGATATAAAATAAAAACTTTGAATGAATTTCAAGTTGATGATTACACAATGATAAAAGAAGTCGTAGAAAGAAGATATAAAAGATTACTAAATGAGAAAAAAGAACTACCAAACTTGTTAATAATAGATGGTGGTAAAGGTCAACTTAATGTTGCATTTGAAGTTTTAAAAGAAAACAATCTTCAGGAAAAAATAGATATAATCTCAATTGCCAAAAATGAAGACAGAGTTTATACTTTAAATACTGATTTAGCAATATTTCTTTCTACTTCTGAAGAAGATAATTTATTAAGGTATATTAGAGATGAAGCTCATAGATTTGCTATAAAGTATAATAAAGTTTTACTAAGAAAGAAACTGAAAATATAAAAATGGATGGAAAAATTATTTTAAAAAATGTTTCCAAAGTTTATCAAAAAGGTAAAATTAAAGTAGAAGCATTAAAAAACATAAATCTTGAAATTGAAAAAGGTGAGTTTGTGGTAATTATGGGACCATCTGGAAGTGGAAAGACCACACTACTTAACATTATAGGTTGTTTAGATATTCCTACAGAGGGAGAGATTATCTATAATGGTAAAACACTTAAAAATCTCTCAGAGGATGAACTTTCAGAATATAGGAAACAAAATATAAGTTTTATTTTCCAGTCTTTTAATTTAATTCCTGTTCTTACCGTAAAAGAAAATATAGAATTACCACTCGTTATAGAAAAACATCTTTCTTTAAAGGAAAAAGAAAAAAGAGTTTTAGAACTTATTGAGAAGGTTGGACTTAGTGGTATGCAAGACAGATACCCATATGAGTTATCAGGAGGTCAGGAGCAGAGAGTTGCAATAGCAAGAGCTTTGGTAAAAAAACCTTTAGTAGTTTTAGCTGATGAACCAACAGCAAATCTTGATTCTCAAACTGCGATTGAAATTATACAGATTATGCGTGAAATGAATGAAAAAGAAAAAACAACTTTTATTTTTTCAACACACGATCCCAAGATAGAAAAATTTGCAAAAAGGATTATAATTCTTAAAGACGGAAGTATCTATTCAGATATGAGAATTTAATATGCTTTTAAAAATAGCAATAAGAAATGTATTTAGACACAGAAGAAGAACAATACTCACTGTTTTAGTGATGTCTGTAGGAGTTGTATTTTTTATATTTTTTGATTCTCTTTTTATTGGAATAGATAAGATGCTTATAGAAGAACTTCTTAAATATCAAGATGGTGCGATTGTGATTTATTCAAAAGAATATGCTCAAAACAAAAAAGCATATCCATTAGATAAACCTATAAAAAATCCTCAAAAAATTGTAAATCTTGTTAAATCTTTTAAAGATATAGAGGTTACTTTTAGAACAAATTTTCTTGCTGAGCTTATATATTTTGAAAAATCTAAATACATAGTAGCTACAGCGATAGATCCAACCACAGATACAAAAGTTTTTAATCTGCATAATAAAATAAAAGAAGGTAGATTCTTAATAGATGACAATCAATATGAGATTTTACTCGGCAAAAAACTTGCTGATGAATTTGGTGTGAAAGTAGGAGACACTGTTATTTTATCCGCATATACTAAATATAATACTTACAATGCGTTGGAATTTGTAGTATGTGGACTTTTAGAGACTCCGGTTCCTACAATTAATGAATCCAGTGTTTTTCTAACTCTTAAGTGTGCGGAAGAATTACTTACACTTGATGGGAGTGTAACATCTGCACATATAAAAGTTCCTTGGAAAAAAGGCGAAAAGATAGCAACATATACTAAAAAGGTCTTATATATTGTTGAAAGACTAAAAAAAGAACTTTATAGTGAATATGAAATTTATTCATTTAGAGAATTATATAATGATTTTATAGTTTTAATGGATCAAAAAAAACTTTCATCGTTTATAATTGTATTTTTTCTTTTATTAATTTCAGCTGTAGGTATTGCAAATACTATTCTTATGGCAGTATATGAAAGGATAAAAGAGATAGGAGTGTTAATGGCTTTTGGTTTTAAACCGAAACAAATAAGAAAGTTGTTTTTACTTGAAGGGGTTGTTATGGGAGTGATAGGTGGTTTTTTAGGTTGTGTTTTAGCTGTGGGTTTAAATTTTTGGTTGGTGTATTCAGGGTGGAATTTAGAAGCACTTTATGCTGAAGAGACAACAGGACTTAAAGCATCGCAGTTGGGGGTGCCTGTATGGGGAAGATTTTATGGTGAATGGAATATATATGCTTATTTATTTTGTTTTTGTTTTTGTATATTAGTTGCAGTTTTTTCTTCATATTTTCCAGCAAGATACGCTTCAAAGTTACAAGTTAGAGATTGTTTGAAGTTTGTATAAAATTTAAGAATATGATAAAAAAATTTTTTGATATAGTTTTTAGAAATATAAAACGTAACAAAAGAAGGACACTTTTAGCAGTTATTTCTGTAAGCTTAGCTGTGATGTTTGTTGTAATTTTACAAGGACTTGTGGATGGTATGGTAGAGAATATAATTAAAAACTCTACAAAAAATGAAACAGGACATATAAGGATTACCTCTAAGGAGTATTTAAGAAATATTCAATCTCCTTCACTACAGCATTTAATTTATAATCCTCAGGAAGTAATAAATTATATTTTATCTGATAAAAACTTATCTAAACAAATAAAATTAGTTACAGAAAGGATTAAATTTTTTGTAATTTTAAGATATCAAAATTTCAACAAAACTGCTTTGTGTATTGCTGGAGATATTGAAAAGGAAAAAGAACTTTTAATGTTAAACAAATCAATAATAGAAGGTGAATACTTGACTAAAAAATCAGCTAAAAAAGGAAACAGAGTATATAGAGAAGTAATAATTGGAGAAAAATTAGCAAAAATAATGAATTTAAAAGTAGGAGATACATTTTCTTTAATGTTGCAGCGTGTTGATTTTAGTATAAAAATTCCGAGTTTTTATGTAAGGGGTATTTTTAAAACAGGTTTGAATATGTTAGACGAAAATGTTTTTATGATGAATATAGAGGATGCAAAGGATTTATTAAACACAGATGATGCTATATGTGAAATATTATTAATGTTGAAAAAATACCACAAAGCAGAGGAATTAACTGAGCATATAAATCAATTACTTTCTAAAAAGAAAGAATATGAATATCTTATTGCTTCGGATTGGAAGGAAACATCTGGGTTTGTAAAGATGATTAATCAAGCAGTAGGAATTTATGATTTTTTGTATATAGCAGTGACATTTTTAGGAAGTTTTATAATAACAAATATCATACTTATGATAGTTTTAGAAAGAAGAAGAGAAATAGGTATTCTTAAATCTATGGGGTTTAAAAAATTCCACATTTTATTTTTATTTACATTAGAAGGAACAATTTTAGGAACTATTGGAAGTATATTTGGTGCAATTTTGGGTACAATAATTAACATACCATTATCTATATATGGCATAGATTTTTCTTCTATGGGTAGTATGAATTATCCGATGGATAATGTTATAAGATGGAGTATAAATTTAACAAGTATTTTGTTAGCAGTAATTTTGGGGGTAGTGGTGTCTTCTATAATGTCAATTTTGCCTTCAAGATATGCTGCTAAGATGAAACCAGTTGATGCATTAAAAACTTTTTAGCCCTTTCTCCCAATGCGGGTTTGGGTAAAAATGAAAAAATTTTTAACATTCATTTTTGTTTTTATCTTTACTGATTTGTTTTCTATATCTGTTGATGAAATTTTGAAGAGAGTTGAACAAAATTTGAGTTTTAACTCATTGATAATGACTGTTCGGATGGAGATATTTTCTCCTAATCAACCTATAAGGATAAAAAAGTTTAAAGCATGGATTAGTGATAAAAACTCTTATGTAGAGTTTTTAAATAAGGAAGACAAACACATAAGATATCTTAAACTTGACAAAAAGATGTGGATTTATGATAAAGAAGAAAACAATACATTTTTGATTTCCGGCCATCTGCTTAAGCAAGGTATGATGGGAAGTGATGTTTCTTATGAAGATATTCTAGAGCAGGAAAAGATTTATGAAAAGTATAAACCAGAACTTCTTAAAGAAGAAAAATTCAATGAAAGAGATTGTTATGTTGTAGTTTTAACGGCTAAAGTTAAGCAAGTTAGTTATTTTAAACGAAAAATGTGGATTGATAAGGAATACTTTGTGCCTCTAAAAGAAGAGGTTTATTCAAAAAATGATAAATTACTTAAAGTGTTTGAGTCGAGTGATATTAAGTTTTATAAAAATAAAGCCTACCCTACAAAAAGTGTTATTTCAGATAAACTCAAAAAAGATACAAAAACTGAAATAATTATTGAAGAGATAATTTTTGATGTAGAAATACCTCAAGATTTTTTTAGCTGGCGTCATTTAGAAAGATGAGATTTTTTATATTGGTTTATCTTTTAACAAATTTTTTCTCTAACATTTTTACACAGAATATTTTAGATATTTCGGGACATTTTTTTAATTCTTTTGGAGTTGTGTATTTTGATGATGTTTCTTTTTTAAAAGACACTTCTTATTTAGGTATAAGTACATTAAGATTAAACTTTATAAATGAATTTAAAAATTTTATAAAGATTGATGGAAGCACAGATTTTAGTATCCTTTATGGATTTTATAGTGAGCTCTTCTCAAGATTAGAAAATTCAACAAAGCTAAATGATAATGTTTTTTTAGAAGTAAATGTTCGGAAGTTATACATTATGTTTAAATATAGTTTGTTAGATATTTATTTAGGAAGACAACTTTTAAAATTCGGTGAAGGTTATATATTTAGTCCTTTAAATCAATTTTCAAAAATTGATTTAAAAGATATAAGTTTTTCAAGAATAGGTTCTGACTCTTTACGAGTTAAAATCCAATTTTCTGACACAGGATATTTTGAAAAAATAATTATTTCGGATTTTAAATCTACAGATTATGTTTTAAAACTTAATTCTTTAGTTTGGAATTTAGACACAAGTGTAGTAAGCATTTATCATAAAAAACTAAACTGGTTATCTTTTGGTTTTTCTCTTAAAGGAGATTTGGTTTTAGGGATATGGAGTGAAGTTTTGTATAATTTTGCGCAAGATATATCTAAAAATTTCTATAGCTATTTAGTAGGTGTTGATTATTCCTTTTTAGAGAAGATTTTATGTAGAATAGAGTATATTTATAATTCTTACAATATAGAAAATTTTTTACAAGAAGTTATGTATTTATCTAATTATCCGTTTATTTCAGAAAATTATTTAGCAACGCAGATAGAGTTTATTTTTGACTTTTTTAATAATCTGACTTTATTATCTATTACTAATCTAACAAACAATTCTAATTTTTTTATTTTCTCATACAAAAGAAACTTGTTACAAAATCTTGATTTGTCTTTTACTTTAAGATATACAACTAAAAACTTTTTCGGCATAAAAGATTTTTTAGATTTTAAAATGTTAACTTTTTTGATTGGTTTAAATATAAAATACTAAATTATGGATAATTTAATAATTTTAATTTTTATTTTAACTTATATATCTTTCGTAATAGTTCCTTCAAAAAGGTTATATGTCTCAGTAGGTTCTGCTTTACTTCTTACATTTTTATGTTTAGTTGGGTTTCAAAAATCTCCTCTTTATGGTATTGATATAAATGTCTTAAGTATAATCATAGGTACACTTTTGATATCAAACTTGATAGTAGAAAGTGGAATTGCTGAATATATAGCAGAGAAAATTATTACAAAAACAAAAAATATAAAATGGACAATATTAGTTCTTTGTATAACTACAGGATTAATATCAATGTTTTTAGAAAATGTTGCTACTTTAATAATTGTTTCTCCAATAGCGTTAGAGATATCTAAGAAATTAAATATAAATCCAACAAAGATAATATTTTCTTTAGCTATCTCAAGTAATCTCCAAGGTACAGCAACTTTGATAGGTGACCCTCCTAGTTTACTATTAGCAGCAGCGACTGGAATGAATTTTTTAGATTTTTTCTTCTACAAAGGTAAACCATCTATATTTTTTGCTGTAGAACTCGGTGCAATAAGTTCATTTATTGTTTTGTATTTTATATTTAGGAAAGAAAAACAAAATGATTTTAAAACTTTATCTACCTCTAAGGTAAAGTCTTGGATACCGTTTTATATATTATGTTTTAAAATTTTTTCTTTAATAGTTGTTTCAATTTTAACTTCTCACAATAAAGAAGGTGTATTTTTAACTTTCGCGGGTATAATTTGTTTAATATGTGGAATCTTTGCTTTGTTAGTAAAAAAATTTGTTTTAAAAACGACTATTTCTGAAGGTTTAAAAAAACTTGACTGGGAGACAATTTTATTTTTAATAGGTATATTTATTTTAGTAGAAAGTATAGAGATATCAGGGACGATTGAAAAATTTTGTGATTTTCTTTTGAAAACAATTGGTACAAATAAATTTATAATATATACAGTATTTGTATTTTCAGCAGTATTAATTTCAGGTTTTGTAGACAATGTTCCATTTTTTTTAACTATGATACCTGTGGCAAAAATTATATCTTCAGAGTTAGGAATATCTTTGGAACTTCTTTTGTTTGGGTTATTAATAGGTACTACTTTAGGAGGAAATATTACTCCTACAGGTGCTTCTGCTAATATTGTAGGTTGGGGAATAGTTAAAAAAGAAGGGTATAATCCTTCATTTATTGATTTTGTAAAGATAGGATTGCCTTTTACTATTGCTGCTGTTTTGCCAACATACTTATTTATATGGTTTGTGTGGAAGTAATTAATATAAAGTGATAAATAAAATATTTAACAAGTTATATAAAGATGAGAAATCTTTTTATTTGTGGATTTGTTTGTTTATTGTTAAATACATATATGCAAGCAGAGATTTATCTCTCATTTTTAGGTTGTAAGGACATAGATAAACAAAAAGTTTTTTCTGAAGTAAACAAAGTTTACTCTTTAGAAATTAAAGAACTAAATTCTTTAAAAGACATTGATTTTGCACATAATCCAAAAAGAAATCAATATTTAGCAGATAGAATTTTATCCGCACTGGAAAATTTTCTTCCTAATTCAAATTGTGTTTTAGTTTTAGTAGTAGACAAAGATTTATACACAGAAGGTTTTAATTATATTTTTGGTTTAGCAGGCAAAAATGTAAGTGTTGTTTCTATCTATAGGTTTAAACCTTGCACGGTTGTTGATACTCAGAAAGAACAAAATCTGCTTACAGAAAGAACTATCAAGACAATAATTCATGAGATAGGTCATTGTTTTGGACTTTCACATTGTTTAAATCCTAAATGTGTAATGTATTTTTCAAATTGGGTAGGAGATACTGATAAAAAAGGCAAAGATTTTTGTACAAAATGTAAAAACAAAATTTTAAAAAAATAACTTTTTAAATAAAAGAAAAAATAAATGTTTTAAGAATTTCAGTTACTAAGAAGGGTAATTTTAGATGTTTTTATTGTAATAACTAATTTGTGTAAGATTATCTTACAAAGAAATTTATACTAAATTTATATTTTATTAAATCCGGTAAAATTTTTTGTTCCTTGGATAAGAGATTGAAATAGTTTACAATAAATAATTTTTAGATGTATGTACTAATGGTTAAAGTTATGGTTTATTCTTTGACGATATATGATGAGTCTAACATATATGTAAAAGTCATAAAAAAGAAATAAATACTCACCCAATGCGGGTATGGGAGAATTTGAAATAACTAAAAAAAAGGAGGTGAAAATATGAAAAAATTTGTTATGTTAGGTAGGTATTCTTTAGAAGCTATAAAAAAATATCTCATCATCAAGGACTAAGAAAGTTTTAGAGATAATAAAAAACAACAAGGGAAAAGTTGATGCAATGTATGCTTTGTTAGGTAGTTATGATTTAATGTTTATAGTTGAGTTCCCAAGTGATAAAGAAGCAATTAAAACATCTGTAGAGATAACAAAATTAACAGGTATTTCTTTTACTACATCTGTAGCGATAGAAGTGGATGAGTTTGATAAGTTGGTGTGTTAAATAAAATTTATATTTGACTTGAAGTTTTAAAATTTTTTTGTTAAAATAAATTTTAAATTAGTGGCGGTGTAGCTCAGTTGGTCCAGAGCAGCGGAATCATAATCCGCGTGTCGGGGGTTCAAGTCCCTCCACCGCCAATTATCTTTTCTAATAAATTTATCTTTCAAACAAATATATCTTTTTTTGTCGATATTGACTCTTCTTATATATATAAACTGAAATTTACATAGAATTTTATTGCCTCTAAAACATCTTTTATATTTATATGTTCGTTGTCTTGATGAGCTAAAAATGGATTTCCAGGTCCAAATCCTATTGTAGGGATATTATAGTTTGCCATTGTGATTGACCCATTTGTACAAAACTGCCATAAGATAGGTTTTGCTTCTTTCTTGAAAGAAAGTTGATATATTTCCTTTGCAAGTTTCAAAAGGTTATGATTTTCATCTAATACCCATGCTTTAAAAAATCTGTGTAGAGGTTGAAATTTAAAATTTTTGAGATTTTTCACAATATAATTTTTGATAGAATTTTCAGTTTCACCTAATACGCTTCTATAATCTATATATATAGAGCATTCATAAGGGATGCTATTTAAAGAATTAGTTTTTGATTCTATATAAGTTATAGTATAAACTGGCTCTCCCAATATAGATGGTTTGAAATTTTTATTTTTTGTTTCAATTAATTTTTTAATTAAAGGATATCCTAAATATATTGCATTCTTTCCTAAATGAGGTAATGAAGAATGTGATGTTTTGCCTAAAAATGTAAGTTTAACACTCCATTTTCCTTTATGACCATATACTATTTTTAAATCTGATGGCTCACATATTATACAATATCTTGGTTTTGTGTATTTTAAAATTTCTTCTATTCCCTTAGCAGAGGAATCCTCTTCATTTGAAGAAAAAGAAAAAGCTAAAGGAGGGGTTTTTATTTGAAATTTATTTAAGAATAAAAAGCAAAAAATTAACGAGGTTATAGATCCTTTATCATCACAACTTCCCCTTCCATATATCTTTCCACTTAAAAATTTACCACTAAATGGAGGTACTAACCACTTCTCTGTGTGTTCTGCTGGGACGGTATCTAAATGAGCATCATATAGGAGTTTTATGTCTTGATGGTTAGAGAAAGCGTAAAGTAAAATTAAGTTATTTTTTATTATTTTTATTTTTGAATTTTTAGTAAGTTTCTGGTGATTTATATAGTTTGTTATAAATTTAACTAATTCTTTTTCACAATTAGAATAACTTTTTATTTTTACTATAGCAGATAAAAAGTATATAATCTTTTGAAGGTTTGTTTTTAAAAATTTATTTAATTTTTTTTCTATATCCATAGTTTTTTCTATAGAAAATTTTTATCCCGATTTCAAATATTGAATTTTAAAAATAAAAAAAGTATTAACAAACATATGTTAAACTTTAAAAATTTATTTTCTGATCCATTAATTACTATATCAATAATTATTGCATCTGTTTCAACTTTTTTGATTATTGTTTTGGGATATTACTACAAAAGATTAAAAGAAAAACAGATAATAGATGAAACATTTCAAGCAGAACAAGTAAAAGAAAAAAAACAGCCAAAGAGTAGTTCTGAAGAGAGTAATTTTACTGATAAATTTTCAAAGCCAGCTATTTCTCAACAAAATTACGAGATAATAATTGCTCATTTAAATGAGTTGTCTTCACAGCTGAATAATTTAACCAGTTATGTTAAAGATCTTAACTCAGTTGTTAATTCTTTTAAAAATACAAAGGTTTCTGATGAAGTTGAAGGTTATTCTATATCTCCAGATATAATTTCAAGATTAATAAACACATTAGAAAAACTTCAACAGGAAATATCAAACTTAAAAAATAAAACAGAAAACTCATCCTCTTCATTAGAGGAGATTAATATAAAACTGGATAACTTATTAAAACTTTTATCTACAATTCTTCAACAATGAAATTAAGTTGGTTAAAAGTATTAATAGTCTTAAATGTTTTAATAGTTATGACTTCATTAGGAGTGATTTATTTTAGATATTCAGAGTTATCCAGGACTTCGCAATCTCTTTCTATTTCCTCAATAGATAAAGAGGAATCATTGGTTACACACCAAGCTAATTCGCAGTCTGATCTAAAAGAGAGCACTTTTTCTGTTTTAAGTAACGAATCATCTTTTGTGTCATTGCCCAAAATAAGAAGACCTAAGTTTGTTTATTTTTCTTCAAAAGCTAAAAAAGTTGCTTTAATTGGAGATTTTAATGATTGGATACCTACTCCAATGAAGAAAGTATCTTCATCCAAGTGGGAGCTTACTTTAGAAATTCCTGAAGGGAGATATTTATATAATTTTTTAGTTGATGGAAAAATAGTATTAGATCCTAACAATAAACTTTCTGAAATATCAAAAGAAGGATTTAAAAGTTCAGTTTTAGATTTAAGATGAAAACTATAGAAGAAATTAATGAGAAAATAAAACAAGGTAAAGTTGTAGTTTTAACTGCTGAGGAGATGATAGAGTTGGTAAGAGAAAAAGGTGTAAAAGAAGCTGCAAAGCAAGTTGATGTTGTGACTACAGGTACATTTGGTCCTATGTGTTCTTCTGGTATTTATTTAAATTTAGGCCATACTAAACCAAGAATAAAAATTGGTGGAGGTAAATGTTATTTAAATAGTGTAGAGTGTTATGCTGGTTTTGCTGCGGTAGATATAATGTTGGGAGCTACAGCTTTACCTGAAGGAGATTTAAGAAATAAAGAGTATCCTGGAGAATTTAGATATGGTGGAGGTCATGTAATTCAGGAACTTGTAGAAGGAAAAGAAGTTGAACTTGTTGCAGAAGGTTATGGAACGGATTGTTATCCAAGGAGATATATAAAGACCTTTATAAGTCTCAAAAAGATAAATGAAGCAGTATTATTTAATATAAGAAACTGTTATCAAAATTATAATGTTGCTGTTAATTTATCCGACAGGCCTATCTACACATATTTAGGGATGTTAAAACCAAATTTAGGTAATGCTAATTTTTGCTCTGCGGGTCAGTTATCTCCTTTGTTAAAGGATCCTTATTATAAAACAATAGGTATAGGTACAAAAATTTTTTTAGGTGGAGGTATTGGATATGTAGCTTGGTGGGGAACGCAACATAATCCTGAAGTTCCAAGAACTGAATTAGGTATTCCTAAATTCCCAGCGGGGACTTTAGCTGTGATTGGAGATTTAAAACAGATGTCTTCGGAGTTTTTGGTAGGAGTTTCAATTGTGGGATATGGTGTTTCTTTAGCGGTTGGGGTGGGAGTTCCTATACCTATATTAAATGAAGAAATAGCCAGATGGACTGCTGTTTCAGATGAAGAAATATTTGCACCTGTTGTAGATTATAGTAAAGATTATCCAGAAGTTACTGGGAAACCTCCATTATGTTTTGTTTCATATAAACAACTTCGTTTAGGAGAGATAGAAATTGCTGGTAAGAAAGTACCTACAGGTTCTCTTTCAAGTTATGCTAAAGCTAAAAAGATAGCAACAATTTTAAAAAATTGGATAAAGAGTGGTAAATTTTTTCTTACTAAACCTGTTGCAAAACTTCCTTCTGTAGGAGAAGGTGTAAAATATAAGTTTCTTAGCTAAGAATTTCTTCTAAATTTTTCTTGCCGTCTAAATATGACACAAAAACAAATATTTATACTTGATGCCTCAGCAGGAACTGGTAAAACATATAGTTTAGCTAAGAGGTATTTAAAATTACTTTTTGATTCTTTTACAACTTATAAAAAGCCCGCACTAAAAGAAATAATAGCGATTACTTTTACCAACAAAGCCTCTTTTGAAATGAAACAGAGAATTTTAGAGATGTTAAAAAAAATTGTTTTGGATAAATTTGATAAAGAAGAAAAAAAAGATATACTCTCTGAAATAAATACATTTCAACCAAATGAATTACAAAAGTATGCGAATTTAATAATTGAAGAAATTCTTCATAATTATCATTTTTTTCAAATTTTTACTATAGATAGTTTTATTCACAAGTTGATAACTGCTTATGCTTTTCATTTAGGTATTTCACCAAATTTTAAAGTAGAGCAAAACTTTCAGCAATATCTTGAGTATGGCTTAGCATATCTTATAGACAGGATTTCTGATGATAACAAAATTAAGGAATTATTTGAAAAATTTCTTAACACATATCTTTTTATGGAAAAAAAACGGAGTTTTGACCCTAAAAAGGACATATTCAAAATAGTTAAAATTCTTTATGAATCATCAAGAAATAATTACTTTGACTTTAAAAAAAGTTCTTCTAAAAGTGATTTAAATCTTTTATCAGAGAAGTTTATAAAAATTGTAAAAGAGTTATATGAAAAACTTCCTAAAGAAGGAATAAATAAGAATTTTATAAAAGCTATTGAAAAGTTTTTAACAGAGTATAAAGAACAAAGTGGCTTTTTTATAATTAATTTGGAAAATTTGTCAGATTTTTTCGGGCGAGATGAGATACCGGTTAATAAAGGATTTGAGATATCATCAGAGATACCTTTATTATGGCAGCAAATAAGAAGAATACTTAATAAGATATGCGTTTGTTATTCTACACAGGTATACAACGACTATATTAATGTATATGAACACACCAAATATATTTTAGAAAAAATTACACAAAAGCAAGATATAGTTTTTTTAGAAGATCTCAATAAAAAAATTAATAGTGTAGTTTTTGATCAGTCAGATTTTGTGCCTGAGTTATTTATAAGATTAGCTACAACTATAAAGCACTTCTTAATAGATGAATTCCAAGATACAAATGTTTTACAGTGGAATAATCTTTTACCTATAATTCAAGAAGTTTTAAGTTCAGGAGGAAGTTTATTTTATGTAGGAGATAAAAAACAATCTATATATAGATTTAGAGGAGGCGATGCGACTTTATTTGACAGAGTTGAAGAACAGTTTAGAAATTACAATATAGATAGAACTTCATTGATTAAAAACAGAAGAAGTAAAAAAGAAATAGTTGAATTTAATAATTTTATTTTTTCCAGAGAAAATTTAGAAAAATTTTGTGATGAAATTATTAAGTTGGATACACTAAGAGATAGAATACTAAAAATATATTCTAATACTCAACAAGAATATATAAAAGAAAACGAAGGGGGTTTTGTATATGGTGAATTAATAAAAGACACTGAAGATTATGAAGATATAATAAAAAATAAATTATTAAAACTTATCAAAGACCTTATAGGTAAGGGAGTAAACCCATTAGACATAGCAATCTTAGTAAGAAAATCAGAAGAAGCAAGTATTGTTTCTGAATGGTTATTAGAAGAGGGAATTTCTGTAGAATCGGAAAAAACATTAAATATAAAAGAAAATCCTATAATAAAAGAGATTATTTCTCTTTTAAATTTTCTAAATTACCCTTTAGATAATTTTTCTTTTGCTTCTTTTTTATTCGGTAAGCTTTTTTCTTTTGTTTCTAAATTATCTTTTGAAAAACTTCAAGAGTTTGTTATAGAAACATCTAAAAAAAGAGAAGTATTTTTTTATCAGGAATTTAAAGAAAAATATATAGAAATTTGGAATCAATATTTTTCTTATTTATTAGAAATATCAGGATTTTTGCCAACTTATGGAATTTTATTAAAAATATATGAGATTTTTGATTTAAAATCCAACCCTGAATTTGTTAAAAATTATGCTTTTTTTGAACATCTTTTAGGTTTAGCTAAAAAAGCAGAAGAAAAAAACAGTTCATTAAATTACTTTCTTGAATTCATAGAGAGTCTTCCAGAAGAGGAACTTCACATTAATGCAAAGACAGAAAAATCTGTGAGAGTATTAACTATCCATAAAGCAAAAGGTTTGGAGTTTAAGATAGTAATCATTCCGTTTTTAAAAATAGAAATAGAAGTAGGTAAACATAAGGGAATTTCTTCAAGATTTTTAATAGAAGAGACAAATAAAGGGCTTAGTTTGATAAAAACAAGTAAAAAAATAAATAAATTTTCAACTGAGATTGAAAATTTATATAATGAGGAATATACAAATTTGTTAATAGATGAGCTTAATGTATTATATGTAGCATTAACTCGGGCAAAAGAACAACTTTATTTTTTTGTACAAGAAAATAATCGTAACTTGAGTACAAAGTTATTTCCTTGGAATAATGGAATGATAAAAAGAGGTGAGTTTAGGATTTTAGAAAATAATAATAAAGAAGAATTATTACAAAAATTTTTGTTAGAACCACCTATTTTTAAAAATTGGAGAGAATTGTTAGTTGAAGAAAAGATAGAAAAAGAAGAAATTATTAATAGAAAAAAAATTCTTCAGGGCAATATAATTCACAGAATACTGTCATATATTGGAAATTTAACTAATAAGGAAGTAAAAGAAGAAATAGAGATAGCTATTAAAAAAACAAAGAAATTTTATAAAATTTCTTTTGAGGATGAAAATACATATAAGGAAATAATTTATAAATTAGTATATTGTGATGGAATAAAAGAGATATTTTTCTTAGACCCTCAAGATATAGTATTATGCGAACAAGAAGTAGTTTCAGATAATGGTGAAATAAAGCGAATAGACAGATTAATAATAAAAGAAAAATTAGTAATAATAGTTGACTTTAAACTTTCTTTTAGAAAAGAAATAGAAAACTATAAAATTCAACTAAATGAATACGCTAATTTAATAGAAAAAATTTATAATAAATCTGTTAAAAAATATGTTATCTTTTTGGACACCTTAGAATTGATGGAGTTATGAATATAGATAGAGAGTTAGAGTACTATGTTTTTAGTTTTTCTGATAATTTATTAGAAAAGATAGCAGAGTATATACTTACAAACTTTGATATTTCTGAATTAAATCAAGTATGTATTATTTTTGGTGGTAAACGGCCTGGTTTGATACTTAAGAAGTTAATTTCAGAAAAAATAAAAAAAAGTTTTTTACCTCCTCATACTTTCTCAATAGATGAATTTATAGTTTATACTGCCTCCAAAAAAGAAGAGATAAATTTTATATATGAGTTAGATGCTATTTATCTACTTTATAAGATTATAAAAAAAATTCCTTATCTACAAAGTAAATTTGACACATTTTTTAATTTTATTCCTTGGGGATATGAAATTTTAAATTTTCTTGAAGAAATGCTTTTGGAAGATATAAGTGATGAGAAACTCTTAAACTTCCAAAAAGAAGCTGAAATTGGTTTTAGCGTACCAGATACTATAAATAAATTACTCCAAAATATAGTTAAAATTAAAGAAAATTTCTATAATACATTAAAAAACAACAAAATATTTACTCGTGCGATGTTATATCAGTTTGTCTCTTCAACAAAAAATTACGATTTAGATGAATTTAAAAAAATAATCTTCGTTTCTCCTTTTTATTTACATTTTACTGAATATAATTTTATTAAAAATTTACTAAATACAAAAAAAGTTGTTATATTTTTTCAAGGTAGTCAAGATAAATGGCCACAATTAGAAAATCTTTCTAAAAAGTTTGGGATAAAAATTAAAGTAGAAGAAGAACATAAATTTTCAAATATTTATTTTTATTCTAATATTGACTCTCAACAAGAGATGTTGTGTGCATATAATATAATAAAAAATCTTTCTAAATCAGAGTTAGAAAAGGCAGTAATAGTTCTTCCTGATGACAATACTGCCACTTCATTTATTAATTATATACCTCCTAATGTAGAAGAGTTTAATTTTGTATGTGGCTATCCGATAAAAAGAAGCAGTATTTATAGTTTATTAGAGTCCATATTTAATGCACAGCTTACAAAAAAAGGCAGTAAATACTATACTAAAAGTTATATTGAAGTAATAAACAATAAATTAATAAAAAGTTTAAATTTATTTGACAACTCAGAGCTAACGCCTTTACTCATAGATATTATTCAATCAATAATTTTAGGGAAATTTGAAGATGAAAATGTTTCAAATAGTAGTTTCTTGAATATAAAAGACATTGAGAATAGTAAAACTTTATATGAGAAATTATATGAGATAATAAATACTAAGAACATCATTATTAAAGTTCCATTTGAGGAAATAAAAAATTTTATAAAAAAATTACATTGTTTTTTATTTTATCAATGGGAGGAAGTAGATTGTTTTAAAAGTTTCTGTGAAAAATTAGAAATTCTTTTAGATAATATATTAAAATACACTACAGCTACAGAGTATTCTTTTAATTTAGAAATATTCAAAAAAATATATGAGGTATTAGAAATATTTAAAAATACATCATTTGTTGAAGAAAAATTTTCCCAAGAAGATATTTTTAAAATTTTTCTTAACGAGGTAGAAAACAAAAAATTATCTTTTTTTGGCTCTCCTATTAAAGGTTTACAGATATTAGGTTTTTATGAGACAAGAAATCTGAATTTTGAAAGAGTTATAATTTTAGATGTAAATGAAGGTGTCCTACCATATCTAAGAAGTCAACCATCTTTAATTCCTTCTGAAGTTCTATTAAGGATTGGTATAGATAGGCTATCTATAGAAGAAGAGATTCAGCGGTATCATTTTTTTAGGTTGATAAAGTCAGCTAAAGAAGTCCATTTGATATATATAGAGTCAAAAGATAAAGAAAAAAGTAGATTTGTGGAAGAGCTTTTATGGGAACAACAAAAAAATTTAAATACTTTGTATATAAAAGATGTCTATTTTACTCTTTATGAGACAGAGATTTCATTTGAAAAGCAAAAAATACAAAAAACACCCCAGATAATAGAGCACTTACAAAATATAACATATTCTTCTACATCAATAGATGTTTACTTAAACTGCCCCATTAAGTTTTATTTTAAATATGTTTTGAATTTAAAAGAAGATGAAATTTTAGAAGAGCCAGAAGGTAAAAAAATAGGTGAGTTTATCCATAGATTTTTGGAGAGTATATTTAAAAAATATGAAGAAAAATATCCTGTAATTGATGATATTTTTATTGAAAATTCTTTAAATTTTTTAAAAGAGAATTTTGATAAAACATTAAAAAGAAGTTATAAAACAGATTCTTTTTTAGTTGAGAAAGTAATGAGTTTTATTTTAAAAGAATTTTTGATTTATGAAAAAAACAGGATTCAGCAACACAATGTTACAAAAATAGTTCTTTTAGAAAAATTATTTTATAAGAATTTTAAATTTGATAATAAAAATTTTAAATTTTTACTTAAAATAGATAGAATTGATGAGTTAAAAGATGGTTCTCTTTTGATAATAGATTACAAAACCGGTGAGTTGCAGATGATGAATAAGAAATTAGAAGATTTTAAAAACTTCTCTCGTGAAAATATTAAGAAAAAGATTAAATCATTTCAGCTACCTTTATATATAGAAGCAGTAAAAGAAAGTTTCCCAGATAGAAAGATAAATGCAATGTTTTATGACATAAAAAATCTTGAATGTAAGTTTTTATTTGACGATAAAGACCAAACTACAATTTATCCAATAGTATTAAATGCTTTAAAATACATTTTAGAAGAAATTATAAATCCAGAAATACCCTTTATACCTGATGAAACAGATACAAGATATTGCAATTTTTGTTACTTTAAGTATATGTGCAGATAAATTTTTAAGGGAATCATTTAATTTAATACTAAAAGTGTTCTTTTTCACACCCAGGGCATCCGTAAGGAATAACTTTGTGTTTAAATTTTGGTTTCATTTCTTTGTGTGTTTTTAAAATTGAGAAAGAGATTTTCTTAAATTTTTCTTTTTCTTCAATTAAACTTTTTTGTTCCTCTTTTGTCATAACACCATCTGCCCAGATTTCTTGCTCTTTGGTTATAAGTTGAGAATGTGCTTCTTTTAGTATTTTAGCGTCTTTCTCTGAAATTTTTTTGTTTTTTAGTAAATTTTCAATTCTGCTTTCAAAACGTTTTTCTTTCTCTTGTAAAGTAAGATGTTCTTCATCAAAGTGTTTTTCTGCTTTTTGTAGTAAACTCCTTATTTTTTGTCTTAAATTTTTTTCCTTATTTATTAAGTTTTCTCTTTCTTCTTTTGTAAGTTTATCATCTGCCCATACTTGTTTTTTGTATTCCTTTACTTCTTTTATATTATTTAATATGTCTTTTTCTTCATCTTCAGTTATAACTCCTTCTTCTTTTAGTATTCTTATTTTTTGTTCAATAAATTCTTCTCTTTTATGAAAAAAAGGTCCTGCTGGATATGGATTTTTAGGTTTTTGTTCTTTATCTTCAAATGCAAAGGCACTTGTAAAGATAAATAACACTAAAAATCCTTTTATTAAGTTTTTCATAAAATTTACCTCCTTTTACTCCAACTATGCATTAAGATAATTATATTTAAAAGTTTTTTGTGATATCTGTATAGTAATCAAGCATTGCTAAATCTATAGTTTCTTGTGGATAAAGTTCATAGAAAGTAATACTTGTTTTTTTACTCATAGGTAATTTCGTGAATAAAAATAAAATAATTATTATTACTCCTAAAGCAGGTACTAAATATCTAAAATATCCTGATACCCTTGCAGTTTGTTGGTTATGGATTTGTTTTAATTTTTCAAATAACTTTATTTCAAAATATGTTGATGTTTCTAAAGATGTTTGTTTTACAAGAAGATTATTATATATTTTGTAGAAAAAATCAAATTCCTCTTTACAATCTTGACATAGATGAAGATGCTTTATAAGTAAATCTTTTTGTTGTTCGTTTAATTCATTATCAAAGTATTTAGATATAAAAATTTTATATTTTTTACATCTCATGGTAAAAATCCGTTATTATTTGGTTTCTTATATTATTAGACAATAGATTTTTTAAAAACTTGCGGGTAATAAGTTAAAATCCTAACTGAGAAAGGAAATCAGTTTTTTTAGTCCATTTTTCTTTTAGTTTTACATGGAGTGAAAGAAATACTGGTTTGTTTAGTAGTTTTTCTATTTCAATTCTTGCTTGTGTTCCGATTAGTTTTAGTTTTTTGCCGTTTTCTCCTATTATTATTGCTTTATGGTTTTCTTTTTCTACTATTATATATGCTTCAATTATTATTTTATTTTTGTCTACATCACCAGGTCTTATTTCTTCTATAACTACAGCAGTAGATTTAGGAACTTCTTGATATACATTTTGAAATATTTTTTCTCTTATAATCTCACTGATTTGTAATTTCAAAGGTAATTTGAAAGCTTCTTCATCTTCAAAAAGTTTTTGATTATATGGTAAATATTTAATAATTTTTTCTAAAAGTAAATCTATGTTGGTATTATTTAGTGCACTTATTGGGATGATTTCTTTAAAGAAAGGAAATTCGTTTTTTATGTTTTTTATTTTTTCTTCAATTTCTAAAGTATTTTTTATAAGGTCGATTTTATTTAATATACAAAGGAGGTTTACCTTCTCAAATTCTATTTTATTTTCGTTTAAAATTTCTCTGAATTTATTTAAAATTTTATAGTCATATTCTATAAAACCTTCTTTTGCATTTATAAGAAATAAAATTACATCTGCATCTAAAATTGAGTTGTATGCATAGCTATACATTCTTTTTTCAAGTTCATTTTTAGGTTCGTATATTCCAGGTGTATCAAAAAAAATAATTTGAGCATTTGGTAGATTTTTTATTCCAGTAATAGAAAACCTAGTTGTACCAGCAACAGATGATACAATTGCTACCTTCTCTCCGAGTATTGTGTTTAATAATGTAGATTTACCTACATTTGGCTTTCCTATTATAGCAACATATCCTGCTTTAAAATTGGAATTGTTGTTTTGAATTGTTTCTTTCATAGTTTTTCAAATTTATCTTTTAATTCTTTGTTTCTTAATATATATTTTTTAATATTTTGTTTAGCACGAAATATCAAGGATTCCACAGCAGAAACCGAAATTTTCATCACTTCAGCGACTTCCTTATAAGACATTTGTTGATAATTTACAAGATAAAATGCTAATTTTTGTTTTTTAGAAAGATTATCTAAAGCTTCTTTTAAAGCATTTTGTAAATATTTTTTTTCTTCATCATATATAATCTTTTCTTCTTCTGATTGATATTTAATTGGTTCTTTTTCTAATTCTTCAATTGGTATAAAAGATTCTTTTTTAGATTTTAAAAAATTAACTGATAGATTAATAGCTATGCGAAACAAATATGTTTTTATAGATGATTTTTGTTTAAAAGATTTTATAGTTTTGTAAAACTTTATAAATGTCTGCGCAACAATTTCTTCGGCATCTTGTAGAATTCCTTTTGGTTTTATATAGTTATAAACAAGATTTAATAGAGAATTTTTGTAGTTTTCAACAATTTCTCTTAAGATTTCCTCTTTTTCATTTAAAGGTGTATTTTCATCTTGTAATTTTTTAACAATTTCAGTTTCTAAATCTTTACGATTAGACGCCATTTGATTTTAGTATTAAATGTATAAATAAAATTCAATAATAATTTCAAATTATTGAAAAAAAATCTAAATTTTCTTATAATTTCACTAATATGCTACAAGAATCTTGGCAAAAGTATATTATTTATATATTAGACATTAGTATTGTAATTTATGCTTTATATAAGTTTTTAGTATTTATTCGTGGGACCAAAGCGATAAATATATTTTATGGAGTTTTATTTGTAGGTTTATTTAGTTTAGTTTCTATTAAGTTGAACTTACCTATAACTTCTTGGTTTTTAAAACAATTTTGGTTAGCAGGAGTTATAATATTAGCTGTTGTTTTTCAACCGGAGTTAAGGAATATGTTATCAGGGATTTATCTACCTAAGAAAAGTTTTTTCTCTTTTGCAATAATTGAAGATATTGTGTCTGCTATAAAGGAACTTAAGGAGAATAAATATGGCGCTTTAATTGTTATTGAGCAGAATATAGGACTTAGAGATTTTATTCGGACGGGAGTAATACTAAATGCAGATATTAGTAAGGATATACTTATTAGTATTTTTTATCCTGAAAATCCTCTACATGATGGAGCTGTTATTATTTCTAAGGGTAAGATATTCGCTGCAAGGTGTATTTTGCCGTTGTCAGAAGAAAAAATGATTGAGAATTTAGGTACGAGACATCGTGCTGCATTAGGTATAGCACAGACAACAGATGCAATTGCTTTGGTTGTTTCTGAAGAAAGAGGAACTATCACATTTGTAAATAATAAGAATTTTTGCTATAACATCTCAGTAGAAAATTTAAGGGAATTATTAACTAAGAAATTAACTCAATCGGAGTAAATTGTATTATGAAAGAAGAAATTAAGAAAAAAGAGAAAGAAGAAACTTATGATGCTTCAAAGATTAAAGTTTTAAGTGGTCTTGAAGCAGTTAGAAAACGTCCTGCTATGTATATTGGGTCAACTGGTTCAAGTGGTCT
>JANXCA010000130.1 GCA_025060535.1 Endomicrobiia bacterium
TTAAAATTTCTATTTCGTTTGCAAGTTTATCTTTAATTGATTTAATTTCTCCTTTAATTTTTGGAAGTTCACCCTCTGTAATATAATATTTTGCGTTTTCATATATTTCTTTATTTAATAAAACTTTTTTAATTGTTGCATAAACATTGTTACCATAATTGCCAACTCCCACAAAAACTTTGTCTTCCGAAAACAGACCTTTGTCCCGACAATATCTGTATATCTGATTAATTTCTTTATCGGTAAAATCAAATTTTCTTAATTCTTCTTCATCTTCAGGGTTTAATGTATATGAATCGGTTACAAAAACATCGCCATCATATCTACATACTTCTTGAACAAAGGCAATTTCTATACCTTGATCTAATAGTTTTTCTTTTTGAGATTTTATAAATTCTTTCCGAGCATTAGTCTGCATTTCTAAAATTTTTGGAATTTGCTTTTGTATCGCATCTGGAATAATTACATTTAATTTATTTTGGGGATTAAGTCCTAAAGCTTCTTTTAACTGTGGAAAGTCACCCTCTCCAATAGATAAACAATACGCCGTCTCTAATGGTATTTTTCTGCTAACTTTTAATGTTCTACCAAATTTTTTTATGTATTGCACTTCTTCTCTATATTTTGTTATTTTTAAGTTTATATCGATTATTCCACCACCATATTGAGTTTTTAGATAAAATTCACCTTTGTCTGTTAGAAAAACACAATAATCAATGCCCTTTTTATTGAATTTCAATATTTCTTTCATGTTACACTCCTAAAAAAATATATTTTTTTTATTGATGCATTTAAAAAATGCATATTTAAAAAATTGCTTAAAATTGGATTATAACCTTCTTTTTTAAAAAGCTCGTTATATATAAGCGTTATTAATTTTAACAATGTTTACCTCCTTTTTTTTATTAATTAAAAGCATTCCCACTGTAAACGACAGACATAGCCTTGATTTCTTTTTGTAATCCAAGACTGTTTGAATTATTTTGTTCTTCTTCAAGGTTGTCAATACTGTTATCGTTAATATTGTTATGCTTTTTTAATGAAAATCTTACTATTACATTGTTTGGATTAGTATTGCCGTATTTTACAGCAAAATCTATCTCGTTTTTTAAACACAGAGATGCTAATGCCATTTTAACAGACAGTCCATCTTTAAAATGCCCACTTTTTATTGCTGTTTGCATTAAAGAAGATAAGCTCATAGGTAACAATCCAATCAAATAGTCTTCTAAAGGTTTTTTTAATGTATAACCTCTTGCCATTCTTACTTCTTGCGCTCTCATTTTTAATACTCTTTTAATAACACCTTCTTTCTTGGTAAGTATATTGCCAAAATAAATTTCATATCCTTTGCGTTTAATATTTTCTATTAATGAAGGAGAATTTTTTGCATCAACAAAAAAAGAAACCTGATTAGGAGTAAAACTGTTTGCAATTGTCTCTATAAGCCCGTAATCACTGGACATAAACAATACGTTATTGCCTTGGTTAATCTTTTTAGATACAAACCTTAATATTTCTATGTCAGTTTCACCAACGGCAAAATAAACAGAAACCCCAAATCTTTTAAAAACATGTGATAAAACATCAAGTTTTTCAAAAAAATCTTTCCTTTTAGAATTTACCACTATAACAATATCTGCGTTTTCGTTGTTACAAATATAACTAGCTTTTTCAAAAACATTTGTAAAGTCGCATCCTAAAAAATTCGCAAAATCAACAACGCATGTAGAGTATGATTTTCTTTCTTTACCTGCCGATAATCCTTGAATCTCTTGTTCCAAATTGTCACTTTCAATCCCTTCTTTGTCATTATCTTTAACTAAATTAAACAGTTTTTCTAAAAAGCCCATTTTTACCTCCTTGTCTCCTATAGTTTATAGTGACACAAAACAGTGGCAAAATTTTGCCACTACATAAAAATAGCTTCTAATTTCTAATTTGAATAGACCAAAAATTAAACAAACTCTTTTATGCAACCAATATAATCAAACAAATTTTGTTGTTTTTTCTTTTCAGCAGTAATGTTTGTTTTAAATGTAAAATAACTGTTTTTATTTTCTGCAAACAGAGTGTTTTCTGTTTTGTAAAGAGAATCGTAAAAAATTTTATTGTTATTTCCATCTTGATACCAAATAAACCAACAACTTGCAAACCATGCTCCTTTTTTTTCGTTCATAAAGTTAATTCTTTCATCAAACAAAACTACATTTATTCCATATTTTCTGTAATATAATTGTCTTTCTTTTCCTTCAAGTGCAGTAAGAGGCATAAGCAAAGCAAAATTCTTTTGATATTCGTAGCATTTTTTGATAAATTCAGTTTTCAGTGTATAAGGTGGATTGGTAATTATCATGTCAAAGTGAAAATCTGCTTTCTTTTTCAAGAAGTCAAATCCAGTCTCTTTATCAGTAGAAATCACATGATAGCCGTTATCCCTTAAAATACTTGAAATAATACTCCAACCAGGGTCACAGCATTCCCATATGGTTTTTACATTGTCGGGAATGTATTTTAAAATAGGAAAAACTGCTTCAGGCGGTGTTTGAAACAGGTCGCATTTTTCATTTTTCACATAGTTAATCATTGCTTTTTTCATGTTTAAAAGTTCACTCCGTTTAAAAATTTACTGCACAAGCTATTTCCATTTCTTTTATTTTTTTATTTAACGTTTCAAAATCTATGTCTTTCATCTTGATGTCTACGTATTTTCTGT
>JANXCA010000131.1 GCA_025060535.1 Endomicrobiia bacterium
GTAGGCACACACCGTTTTTTAATGGTTATAGGCCTCAGTTTTATTTTAGGACATGTGATGTTACAGGTACTGTTAAGTTGCCACAGGGTGTAGAGATGGTTATGCCTGGAGACAATGTTGAGATGGAGGTTGAGTTAATAACACCAATAGCTTTAGAGAAACAACTTAGGTTTGCTATAAGAGAAGGTGGAAAAACTGTAGGTGCAGGTGTAGTAACAGAAATAATAGAATAATTTAATTAAATTTTAAGATTAAGAGGTATTAACTTTATGCCAGATTTTAGTCAACAATATCAGAAGATAAGAATAAAATTAAAGAGTTGCGATCACAAGATATTAGATAATTCTGTAAAAGAAATAATAGAAACAGTAAAACGTACTGGCGTGAAAATTTCTGGTCCGGTTCTTTTACCAGTGAAGGTAAGAAGGTATACAGTATTAAGATCTCCACATGTGGATAAAAAGTCAAGAGAACAATTTGAAGTTAGGATCCATAAAAGATTGATAGATATTATGGATCCTACACCTGCTACAGTTGAAGAGTTGATGAAATTGCAGTTACCTTCTGGGATAGAAGTAGAGATAAAAATGGCTTAAATCTAAGTATTAAATTTACGGAGTAAAATTATGATAAATGCCGTTTTAGGAAGAAAAATTGGAATGACTAGAATTTTTAATGAAAAAAATGAAGTAGTCCCTGTGACTGTAATTGATGTTAGTTCTTGTAGGGTGGTGCAAGTTAAAACTTTAGAAAATGATGGTTATAATGCTGTGCAGTTATGTTTTGGTGAGAAAAAAATAAAAAATGTTACAAAACCACTATTACACCATTTTCTAAAACATGGTATTTTAATACCTCCTGAAGTTGTAAGAGAAGTAAGAGTTGATGATGTAAGTAATATTAAACCTTCTGATAAAATAGATGTTTCAATTTTTGAAGTTAACGAATTGGTAGATGTGCAAGGGTATACAAAAGGGAAAGGTTTTGCAGGTGTTGTAAAGCGTTGGGGATTTGCAGGTGGACCAAGAACACATGGACAGTCAGATAGGTTGAGAGCTCCTGGATCTATTGGTTCTCAGAGACCTCAGAGAGTGCCAAAGGGTAGAAAAATGGCAGGACATTTAGGTAATGAGTTAGTTACAATAAAAAATTTGAAAATTGTAAAGATAGACAAAGAAAAAAATTTATTATTTATCAAAGGAGCTGTTCCTGGGAACAAGAATTCAATAGTGTTAATAAAGAAAACTGGTAAAATTTCTAAAGAAGTACAACCACGTGTAGAAAGCGTTTCAACCAAGATGAGAGCTAAGAAATAAATTAAATTACTTATTTTATGATGGAGAAAGAAATGGATAAAATTAATGTTATAGATGTTCATACAAATAAAGTAGTATCTGAAGTAGAAATACCGGAAAAAATCAAAGAATGTTTTAACTTTAAAAATGCGAAGTATGTGTTACATGAATATGTAGTGGCATATTTAGCTAATCAAAGACAAGGTACTCATAGTACAAAAACAAGAGCCGAAGTTAGGGGTGGTGGAAGAAAACCATGGGTGCAAAAGCATACTGGAAGGGCTAGACAGGGTAGTATTAGATCTCCTTTGTGGCGTAAAGGTGGTGTTGTATTTGGGCCTAAACCGAGAGATTATTATATTAAACTGCCAAAAAAGAAGAAGAGATTAGCTAAGTATTTAGCATTAGCAGAGAAAATAAAATCAGATAATTTGATAGTTGTAGAAGATTTTAAGTTAGATACTTATAAAACAAAAGTTGTAAAGAATATATTAAATAATTTAGGTCTTGACTCGAAGAAAATTTTAATTATAGATAAAGAATTAGATAATAATTTGAAGTTAGCTACAAGAAATTTAGAAAATGTAGAAACTTTTAGAATTAATGATATAAATGGATATGTATTGTTAAATAATGAAAAAATAATAATTACGAAAGAGGCATGGTTATGTCTGTAGATATTTTTAAAGTCTTAAAAAGACCTATAATAACTGAAAAGACTACAAAAATGAGACAGCAAGGGGTTTATGTGTTTGAAGTAGACAAATCAGCTTCAAAACCGCTCATTAAAGAAGCTGTAGAGAAGATTTTTAATGTAGATGTGGTTGATGTTAGAACAATAACGATGAGAGGAAAGTTAAGAAGATATGGTAGATATGAAGGATATAAATCTGATTGGAAGAAAGCGATAGTAAAAATAAAACAAGGTCAAACTATAAAGTTGATAGATGAATTACAATAAGATAGATTTTAAGGAGTAATTATATGCCGATAAAAACTTTTAAACCTTATACACCTTCAAGAAGATTTATTACAGTTGAAGATTTTTCTGATATTACTAAGAAGGAACCCGAGAAAAGTTTAATAGTTCCTCTTAAGAAAAAAGCTGGTAGGTGTAATACAGGTGAACTTACAGTACGCCATAGAGGCGGTGGTCATAAGAGGTATTATAGGATAATAGATTTTAAAAGAGATAAGTATGATATTGAAGCAAAAGTTATAGCAATAGAATATGATCCTAATAGATCTGCAAGGATTGCTTTGGTTGAATATGAAGATGGTGAAAAAAGATACATAATTTTGCCTTTAGGTCTTAAAGTTGGAGATAAGATACTAAGTAGTAAGAAGCCTATAGAGCAATCTATAGGTAATTGTATGCCTTTGAGGTATATTCAAGTAGGAAG
>JANXCA010000132.1 GCA_025060535.1 Endomicrobiia bacterium
TTTATCCTTAGTTGCATTATCGGTTTTTGAAGCGGGTCCACCGCTTCTTTGGGGAGCTCCACTCCCTCAACCCGAAGGCCCTCAACCAGATTGTCCCTTCTGTCCTACTGCAACTCCAGGAACCCCAAGTGAAAGAGCTAAACTCAAAAGAGCTCCAATGCTTAGCCCCTTTAAATTACACTTTAAAGATTCCTTACTCATAAGCACACCTCCCATTTAATTTTTTAATAAAATATCTAAATTTTATTTATAATGTAAATAGATTGGGGATCAAGGAGTATTTTTTGTGATTATTTAAGAAATTTCCTTTTAATAGAAGACTTTTTATTTTTCATTTTCGAAATTCTTAAATTTTCTATTAGTTTTTATATAAAAGTTTTTCTTATTCTGCTGACTTTTTTGTAAGTAACTTCCTTTTTTTTCAGTAATTGACTGGGTAGCGAAGCTTAATTAAATTTCAATTCTAAAAATAAAAGGAGGTGCACTATGAAACTTTCAACATTAGTTTTTGCTTGTGTCTTTTTCTTCTATATTTCAGATCTTAAAAGTGAAGATTTCAAGAATTACAGAAACTGGTATCATGTAAAGAGCATGGTAATTTTTGATCAGAATCATCCACTTTATGATCCCTTTTACGGTATACATCATGTTTATATCAACAGAAAGGGACTTAAGACAATTAAATTGACAGATAATAGAGTATTCCCTGATGGTACAAAAATAGCTATAGTTTTTTATAATCATGAAGAAGCTAAAGGCTCTTTTATAGAGGGTAAAAAGAGAATAGAGGCTTTCATGATAAAAAACACTAAAAAATACAGAGACACAGATGGTTGGGGATACTATGCCTTTGACGCAAAAGGAAATTCTTTAATAAAAGACATGAAAAAAGATTGTCATAGTTGTCATATTCAAGCTAAGAATCTGGATTATGTCTTTTCTGTATGGAAAGAATAACATTTTTAGCGAAAATGAGGGAGGCCAAAAGGGCCTCTCCCTTCGGGGTTATTCTGTAAAGTATCTTAACAGGTCTACTTGCTATAATAAGCCTTTCTATAAGACCTAATTTTAACAACATTTTGATATAATTATAAAAAATCTTCTCAGGTATATTTTTAAAAAAAGCCAATGACTCTTTGGGAGTAGTTGGAGACTTTAAGGTTTCTAGTATGGGAATTATCCACTTGTAGGAAAGAAGTTTATAAAAAATAGGATTTGTTTTATACATTTTTAAAATCTCAATTAAAGCCTCCAATTCATCTTTTTTTATTAAATAATAAAAGGTTTTTAAAGGATAGGAAGAGGATGTCTCTTTGAATACTATTCCTTCTCTTTCTAAGGACTTAAGTCTTTGATATAAAACTCTTTCAGGTATATCTGGAATTAATTTTAAAAGTTGGGAAGGCCTTTTAGGTCCTTCCCAAAGTTTTTCTATTATCTGAAGAGCCCATTTACACTCAAGAAGGCTTTTCATTTAAACTATTTAAATTGCCCTATCTGTAGGGCTAATGATACACATCTTCTACCTTCTAGACAATCCTGAATTTCTTCATCTTCTAGATAAATCTTTGCAGTTCTTTCTCCCTTTTCTAATAATACAGTATAGCGTTTAATTTGATCATCCCAATAGACCTTTACATCAATAGCACATTCTCCTATATCTGGAAAAATCTCTTTTATTTTTTTACATAAAATTTCTGGATCTACTCCTTTAACCATATAAAATACCTCCTGTAAAGTTTATTTATACCATTTCAATTCCCATTCAACTATACATTTAATTTTATCTCCTTCCATAATTTCCTTATATTCAATTTCCATTTCACCATCACTTGGAACAGGTATGGTCAAATCGCCAATTGATATGAAACCAGCCTTGATATCCATAGCTATAGAATTAAAAAGATCTCCAAGAGATTGATAATCAAAGGGCATTTTAATCTCTTTTTTCATATTGCACCTCTTTTTTATTATATTTTAAAATCTCTAAATTTTTTATATAATAAATATCCTATCAAAAAATCAACTAAAGAAGTCAAAGAATTAGGAAATGTAGAAAAAATATATAAATTATAAAAATCAAGCGAAAGATTTAGTGAGGTAATTTTAAACCAAGAAAAGTGAGTCATCATAGCAATTCCGTATATTACTAAAAATCCATTCAAAAGATATCCATAAATTATAGTATTCTTAAATAAATAAAATAAAGTTACTAAAATAACATCTATAAGAGAGAGGATAAAAGCAAGAAAAAAGGAAAATTTAAAATAGCGAATTTCCGGATTTGTTTCATCAGGAACTAAAAATGGATGAGCTCTATAGTGTAAGATAAGACCATTTATACTTAATAGAAATAAAATAGCCAAAAGAATTATATAAGTTCTATCACTTAACATAAATCTAAAATTTAATTTTATAACCTAGTAAAAATGTAAGCAAGATTGTTATTATATGTAATATAAACCATCCTAATTTATATTTCATAAAATATTTTAACATTCTCACCTCCCAAGTAAAACTCCCAGAAAATAAATCAAAAAAATTCCAATAAAGTGTATTATCCACCATCTAAAAGTTAAAAAGCTTGGTTTCCTAATGAAAGAAATTATTTTATTCCACATTGCGTTTATCATAATATAGCTATTAAATTCTTTACTTT
>JANXCA010000133.1 GCA_025060535.1 Endomicrobiia bacterium
CAATTTTTGGTAAAAACCTTTATATAGTAAATGCAGAAAAAATTTTCCTTTCAAAATTAAAAGGAGTAATAGATCCTGAAAGGAAAAGAAAAATTATTGGCAAAACATTTATTCAAGTTTTTGAACAACAGGCAAAAAAAATTGAGAAAAAAATTGGTGAAAAAATAGAGTTTCTTGTTCAAGGAACACTTTATCCTGATGTAATAGAAAGTGTTTCTGTGAAAGGACCATCTAAAACGATAAAGACACATCATAATGTTGGTGGTTTGCCTAAGAGATTAAAATTTAAATTAGTAGAACCATTAAAATTTTTGTTTAAAGACGAAGTAAGAAAATTAGGTAAAGAACTTGGACTTCCTGAAGAAATTCTTTTTAGACATCCTTTCCCTGGCCCCGGACTTGCAGTAAGAATAATTGGAGAAGTAACAAAACCAAGGTTAGATCTCTTAAAAAAAGCAGATAGGATCATAGAAGAAGAAATAAGGAAAGCAGGTTGGTATGAAAAAGTGTGGCAGTGTTTTGGTGTTTTACTTCCCATAAAAACAGTAGGTATTATGGGAGATAAAAGAACATATGAAAATGTGTTAGCTATTAGATGTGTAGAATCACAAGATGCAATGACTGCTGATTGGGTAAAACTTCCTTATGAATTGTTAGGTAAAATTTCTAACAGAATAATAAATGAAGTTCGTGGAATAAATCGTGTTGTATATGATATTTCTTCAAAACCACCAGCTACAATTGAGTGGGAATAAATGTAAAAATAGACAGCATAGTTTATTTATGCTAAATATTTAAAAATAAATCTTCCGACCTTGTGTCGGACTAAGAAAGGAGATTAAAAATGAAAGAGAAAATATTCAGAGAATATGATATTAGAGGAGTTTATCCCGAAGATATTAACAAAGAAGTTGCGTATAAGATTGCATTAGCTTTTTCAAAGTATCTTATTAATCAGATAGAAAAAAAAGATGATATATGGGTATGTGTTGGTATGGATGTACGAAAAAGTTCACCAGAAATAAAAGAAGGGGTAGTTTCTGGTTTTTTAGATTCTGGAATAAATGTTATAGATGTTGGAATGGTCCCAACTCCAGTGTTGTATTTTTCATTATTTATCAAGCTTATTCCACTGAATGAAAAAACAAGGCAGGTTGATGGTGGTGTAATGATTACAGCTTCACATAATCCTCCGGAGTTTAATGGTATGAAATTATGTGTTGGTCCTTATGCACTATATGGTGAAAAGATAAAAGAAATTTATAAAATTGCAGTTGATGGTAAGTTTAGTTTAAGTGGAAAAAAAGGACAGGTTGTAAAATATGATGTAATTTCTGATTATGTAAATTTTTTAACCGGACATTTTTACAAGCTTAAAAAATTATTTTCTGAATTTAAAAAGCCACTAATTGCAGTTGATTGTGGAAATGGTACAGCTGGTCCGGTGATAAAAAGAATCTTAGATAATTTAGAGATAAAATATATTCCATTATTTTTTGAGCCGGATGGGAACTTCCCAAATCACCACCCAGACCCAACCGTTCCTGAATATGTAAAGGAACTCTCAAAAACAGTAAAGAAAAATAAACTTTTGTGTGGGATTGGGTATGATGGTGATTCTGATAGGTTAGGTGCACTAGATAGCAAAGGTGAAATTGTATATGGAGATAAACTTTTACTTTTATTTTCTAAGTATGTAATAAAAGAGTTTGGAGGAAAACCTAAATTTATAGGTGAGGTAAAATGTTCGCAGGTTTTATATGATGGGATAAAAAAACTTGGAGGACAGCCTATTATATACAGAACTGGCCATTCATTAATTAAAGAGAAAATGAAACAAGAAAATGCTTTACTTGCGGGTGAGATGTCAGGACATATGTTTTTTAATGATAGATATTTTGGATTTGATGATGCGATATATGCTTCACTTAGATTGTTAGAGATTATAGGATTAGAAAAAAAACCGCTTGACAAAATTATAAGTTTTATTCCAAAGACATACAACACTCCAGAAATAAGAATTGAATCGTCTGATGAGAAGAAGTTTGAGATTGTAGAAAAACTAAAACAAGAGTTAAAAAAACAAAAAATGAAATTTATAGATATTGACGGAGTGAGAGTTCAATTTCCAGATGGCGGTTTTGGTTTAGTTCGTGCATCTAACACACAACCAGTTTTAGTTTTGCGCTTTGAAGCAAAAACACCGAAATTACTTGAGCACCACAAAAAATTTGTTATGGAGATATTAGAGAAAGTAAGCAAATTTTAATTTTATAAAGAAAAGATGGGAAAATGTATATATTGTGGCAAACAAGCAGGTTTTCTTAGAAAAAAACATAAAAGTTGCGAGATAAAATTTAATGAATTTAAACAAAAAATAAGTTTGCTGTTATCAAATTTGGAAAATATTAATTCTGTAGTAAGTGAGTTTAGAAATATTGCTGAAAGTAGTTATATAAGTAGAGAAATCTTAAAAAAAGTTATATTAGATGAAATTAAAAATTTAATTGATAGAGTATTAGAAGATAATATTTTGAGTGAAGAAGAGGAGAGTAAAATTTTGGAATTAATTAAAGGATTAAATTTTAATATCGATGAGATAAAACAGACCCCGTGTTATTTAA
>JANXCA010000134.1 GCA_025060535.1 Endomicrobiia bacterium
ATAAGGAGGAAGTTCATATTTAGGGAGAATTTTTTTATCTAATTCATTTAGTGGTTTTTTTAAAACATTTTCTCCTCTAATTATTACTGCTTGGGGTATTTCTTTTTGATCCCAAATTAGATCAACCATCAACTTGTTTTCATAAGTTTGAGCTTTAAAATTAAACTTGTCCTCTAATTTCATAACAATGGAAAAGTAGTCTTTTTCTAAGGCAATATTTATTTCTTTAAACTGTTCCTTAGGTAATTTTCTTATCCAACTAACCTCTCCAGGATAGGTATTAAAAAGCTTAATTTTCAGAAGATTATTTTCCGTATTAATTTCATACTTAGGAACGGTTTCAAACTCAAAAATTAATCTTTCTACTGGTTCTTTTAAAAAAATTACTTCCTTTAAAATATTCTTAGATTTACTATAAACTAAATTTACTCCTAACAACAAATAAAGTACCAAAATAAAGCATAAACTTTTTTTCATTTATATTTTCTCCTTTTTTAAGGTAATTTTTTTAATGTTTTTAATTTTCTCGCCAAAAATATCCTCTATTTCTTCTTCAATCACCACATAGTCTTTACTGATATCTATGATCTTTCTTGGACCTATTTTTCCTCCTATTTTTAATATGTATCCTTTACGAGTAGCATCTTGGATTAAAGCCCATTTTTCCCCTTGTTTTACTATTATTCCCACTAATTCTAAAGGGATACTTTCTTCTTTTTGAGATAAAGCCTTAAAAGTAGCAACACTTATAAAGGGATTTTTAAAATTACTAACTAAAATTCGATAGGAAGGTTTATTTATTTCTTCCCTCCATTGTTCTAATTCCAAATCTTGAACTATCTCCTTTTTAGGGATAGGTTGCATTTCGGTCTTTTCTTCCTTTTTTAAACAACCCGTAAATATTAACCCCAAAATAAAAATAAAACTTAAATATCTTTTCATTTAACTTTCTCCTACTTCTTTTTACTAATTTCTACACCGGTGTATTTAAAAGTATGAATTTGGGATTTTACTACTAAATTGGGATCCCCTTCTCTGCTTTCAATATGAGCACTATTTAAAATTACCAAACGAGGCATATTCTCAACTTCATTAAAGAAGGTAAGAATATTTTCAAAACTTCCCTTAACTTCTACATCTAAAGGAATTATATTATAATAATCCTTTTGAATTTCACTTCCAGGTTGAAAAACTAGAATTTCTAAACCACTTTTTTTACCCTTTTGAGCTATTTCCTTAAGAAGGTCAGGAATTTCCTTTTCCTTAGGTAAAATAGCTTGAATTTCTTCTAAAAATTCCCTTCTCTTTTCAAGTTTTCTTTCTAAAATTTCCTTTTCTTGGGCTATTTTCTCATATTTAGCTATTTCCATATTTAATCTATTTACTTCTTCTTTAAGGATTTTTATCTTTTCTTGAACATCTACAAAATAAAATTTATAAAACAAAAATAAAGGTAAAATAATAGAAATTATGAATAATAAAGTTTTTTCTCTCTTAGTGGCAGTTTCTTCCCAATCTCTTAACTTTTCAGATACTTTTTTAAATCTTTGAATTATTTGTTCTACTTTTTCTTTACTTATTTTTATTTTCAATTTTTAAAATCCCACTTCAGTCTCAAATTCTATATAATTAAGAACTCCCTTTTTTTGTTGAACTGTTCTTTTTAATTCTACATATTTAAACAATTCTTTATTATTTTCTAAAGTATTAAGATAATTAGCTATATATTCCAAATCTACACTTAAAGCTTTAAAACTCGCTTTAGAACTTTCTAAATTTAAGTTATTAAACAATATCTTATTATTCCCAATGGAAGCAAAGAGTGAATCTATAACTCTGAGCTTTTGACCTTGTAATTTTTTTAAGCTTAGAATAGTAGTAATTCTCTTTTTAATTTCTTCGTTTTCTTCCTCTAATTGTTTAACCTTTTGAGCTAAAAGTTGATATTCCTTTAGTTTTTGTTCTTTTTCCACTTTTTCTTTTTCTAAGTTTTTTATTTCTATTTGATAATAAAAAAAAGCCCCTACAATTCCTGCTAAGGTTAAAGCTAATAAAACTAAATAAACTTTAATAAAAGTAATTCTTTTTTCTATTACAACAGGTTCTTCTTTTTTCTGAAGTTTTAGCAAATTGAATTTTATTATCATATAAAGTCCTTAATAGCTGTAGCTATAGCTAAGGCTCCCTGAGTATTAATAATAGGTAAATAATTAGGATCTATATCTTTTGAAATTTTTATTTTATTTTCAATTGTCAATTTTTTAACAGATATATTCAAAAAATTGCCTAAAATATTTTCTATATTTAAGATAGCTGCTCCTCCACCAACTAAATATATGGTAGTTGGCCTAAAATTAAATTTATTAAATATCAAATCTAAACTATACTCTATTTCTTTTAAAAGTTCTCTTATATAATCTTTATACATTTCAAGAACTTGTTCTTTTTTCTCATTTTTAGTAGGATTAACTATTAATTTTTCTGCTATTTCTTGACTAATTTTTAATTCCTTAGCTACTTTACTAATAAAACTTTTTAAACCTAAATTTAGAAGTTCTCTTCCATAAACAGGGGCTTTTTTTTCACAAA
>JANXCA010000135.1 GCA_025060535.1 Endomicrobiia bacterium
CTATTGGAGAATATGCATTTGTGGGAGCTGGAGCTGTGGTTACAAAAGATGTACCTCCTTATGCACTTGTAGTGGGGATTCCTGCAAGGCAAGTGGGATGGGTGTGTAAGTGTGGAACAAAATTAGAAATTCAAGATATTTATATGGCTTGCAAGTCTTGTGGTGATGAATATAAAATAGAAGATGAGAAGTTAATTCCTATTAAGAGATAAAAAAATAGGAATAGATTTTGATTTAAAAACTTAAATACATGGCTTATAAAGAGAATGAATAAAGATTATAAGATGAAGCTTTCCTTTAATATGATATTATATTTTCTAGTATTAATTCTTAAATACTTTTTTAAATATCCAGAAATTTATTTTGCACTATATTTAACTGCTGGAATTTATAAAGCTGACCCTAGATTAGGTTTTCTATCTAATTTTTTAGACTTAACAATATTTTTTGAGATTCTAACCCTTTTAGGAATTATATTTCTTGTTCTAAAAAGAAAAATAAACGTCATTCCTATTTCAATTAGAATATTGGGAGTATATATTCTCTTTATTTCTTTAGGAATTATAGGATTACTATATACTCCAGCTCCAGGTTATGGTACTGATAAAATACTTAGATTTTTATTTATTACCTCTCCTGGTTTTTTTATTTCTTTAATACTCTTTAAAAATAGAGAAACATATAAGAGATTCATGAGTATATTTATTATTTTAGCTATCATTATGACCTTAGATATTATTACAGGTGGACTTTCACCAGGACAGATAGGATTTGGTACAGCATTGGGTTCGAATTATTTAGCTGTTGGAAGAATTAGTGGAATCGCTTTACTTTATTCTATGAGTTTTTTACTCTTGAATAGAAAATTTCTAAGTAAGATGCTTTTTTTTCTTATTTTAGTTATATTTATATTTAATATGTTCATATCTGGAGGAAGAGGACCATTATTAGCATTAGGTTTGAGTATATTCCTTATTTCTATGTATTTATTAACTCAATTTAAATTTAAAGATAAGGATTTAGTGATAGAAAAAAGAAAAGCAAAATTTTTTTATTTAATTCTAAATATTTGTTTTTCTTCTTTAATTGTTATATTAATTTTTAAAAGTTATTTTGAGACTATTTTTTTTCGTTTATCATTACTAGAAAGATTATCAGGAGAATCTATTGAGGAAAGACTTAGACTTTATGAAACAGCAATTAAATCAATAGATAATGCTTTTAATTTTATATTTGGCTGGGGAATTGGAGGGTTTAGTGCATTATATAAAGGACATGATGAATTAAGAATTTATCCTCATAATATATTTTTAGAAATTATTTCTGAATTGGGCTTTTTAGGTCTATTTTCTTTTTTAATTATATTGATACATAGTTTATCAACTGCTTTCAATAATTTAAAAATTTCTAAAACTGAAGAAGATTTCTTCCTGTCATTAAGCTATATATCAGGTTTATTTTTTATGTTATTTAACTCTTCTTTTTCAGGAGATATTAATGATAATCGTTTGCTATTTGTTTTTCTCGGTTTAGTTTATTCTTACAGAAGGATACTAAGACATGGAAAAAATCAAAATTTGTCACATAACTACAGTTCATTCTCCTTTTGATGTGCGTATTTTTCATAAGGAATGTAAAACACTAGCAAAAGCAGGCTATGAAGTTTATCTCATAGCTCAAAATGATAAAGAAGAAATAGTAGATGGGATTCATATTATTCCTCTTCCTAAAATTATGAATAGGTTAGAAAGAATAATTAAGCTACCTTTTATAGCTTTTAAATGTGCTTTGAAAATAGATGCTAAAATTTATCATTTGCATGATCCAGAACTTTTATTAATTGGATTATTACTTAAAATCTATGGTAAAACAGTAATTTTTGATTCTCATGAGGATTTTCCTCTTCAGTTTATCTCTAAACCTTATCTAAATAAGCAAATAAGGATTTTTCTATCTATACTTTTAAAGATTTTTGAAAACATCTCTTGTAGATTCTTTAACACAATAATAACAGCAACTCCTTCTATTCGAAATAAATTTCTTAAAATAAATTCTAAAACGATTGATGTTAATAATTTTCCTCTATTGAAAGAATCCCTTTTGATAAAAGATAACAACAATAAAAGAGATAAAAATGAAATATGTTATATAGGTGGGATTTCCAAAATAAGAGGAATTAAAGAATTAATTAGGGCTCTTGAATTGTTAGACGATGTAAGGTTGAATCTTGCAGGAAACTTTGAGGATAATAAGTTGGAAGAAGAAGTTAAAAGTTTAGATGGATGGGAAAAAGTAAATTATTATGGATTCGTTGATAGAGATAAAGTTTATGAAATTATATCAAGGTCAAGTATAGGTATAGTAACATTACATCCAAGTATTAACTATATAGATAGTTTACCTGTTAAAATGTTTGAATACATGTTAGGCTCTCTTCCTGTTATTGCCTCTAATTTTCCCTTGTGGAAAAAAATAGTAGAAGATAATAATTGTGGAATTTGTGTTGATCCTTTAAATCCTAAAGAAATAGCAAATGCTATAAAATATATATTAGAT
>JANXCA010000136.1 GCA_025060535.1 Endomicrobiia bacterium
CAATTTTATCGCTGGTTGGAGTGAGGTAAATACAGAAGCTTTTTGTAATGAAAGACTGGCAAGGTATTGTGCCATGAAAGTTTGTGACGAGACCCCAGATGTAAACTTGAAAAATTGTAAAGAAAGATTAGGAAAGGAAGAATTTTCAAAAGAAGAATGTAGAAACTTAGGATTTAGTTGTGGTGTATCAAAATGAAGGGTCAGATTTTTATCAAATGGTTTTTAGCAATTTTTATAATTTCTATATTAACACTACTTATACTTTCGACAATTTTCCCAAGGTTATTCGAGCTGATAATAGAGTTTTTGTCACAAGCCTCGTCAGATGTCGTTGCTAGTCAACTTTCTGCGTTGATTTCAACATCAGGTTCTGCGACAAGTTATATAGAGATAGAATATTCTCCTACTAAAGACATAACTTACGATGTCTCTTCCGTTAACAGAAGATTGACAGTAATACCTAGGTACGAGATGTCGTTTTTAAAAAATTTGAAAGCTGAAAGGCTATACCCGGTTAATTTGACAGATTTTGAGTATAAAAATGTGAATATCTTTAAGATAAAAAAAGAATTCGATGAAAAATCTATGAGAAGTGTCTACACTTTTTCGGCTACTAAGTGGTCAGAATGAAAGGGGATATAACATTCTTTACGGTAGTTGAAGGTCTTTTGGTTGTCGGTATAGTGGCATATCTAGTGTATCTTACTGTCTATGCTAGAATGATCGTTCAAACGATAGTGGAAGAGGAGAACAGAGAAAGGAATGCTTTAAATTTTGCCAATGCTTTGATTTCTCATGAAAAAATTGTTTACGAAAAAGAGGGCGTTAGGTATAGGGGTATTTTGAATGCAAGTAAGTTGGATAAATTGTTCCATAAATCAAACGACGGTTTGAGAAATCCAGAAGAATTTAAGAACGTGATATTAAATCCATTACACAAGAGTGGTAAATTGTCCAGGGAGCAAATAGATTTAGGCTACTCACAAACCGTGAATATAATACATATAATAGATTTTGACAGATGTAATGAAAGAGAATGTGTAGTTTGGAGCGGTGTTATACTACCAGTAAACACACTTAACGATTACACACAAGACCATCCTGTATATAAATTTTTTGATTGTCTTACGAGAAGTTTTGACGGTAATTGGTTAAGACCAACAGCTACATGTGCAGGTTTTGCTGCAACAGGTGGAGTAATAGGAAGTTTGGGAGGACCAATTGGAGCGTTAATCGGCGCGGGTGCCGGTTGTTTATTCGGATTTTTAAGCAATCTATTTTCTATTGCAGAAGTTCAGGTTTGTATGGATAGATCTGGAGATATAAAAAATTTATACATATCAGAAACGATAACAAAAAGGCAGGGCCTACCGGTAAATATAATATATGATGATGGTACGATACATAAGGGTAGGGTTATAGTCGGTTTTATAGCGTGGTTATAATGAAAGCCGTAGCATTTCTACCCATACTTTTAATTTTTATTGCAGCTTCTGGAGCTACGATTGGCACATTTTTAATCTTAACTAATCAGAAAAATTTGGTAAAAGTTTACATAAACATAATTTATAACACCAACGAACCATATAGAGAAATACTATCCACACTTTTTTTAAGTGGTGTGTACAGAACAATTTCTATTAGTGATTATTACGAAATAGAGGAAGACATGAAAAAATTTATAATAAACGAAATAGACAAAACACTCTTTAAACCAAAATGTTTCAGAATTATGAAAGAGGAAAAAATTTTGATAGAAAATCCGACTGAATGCAAGAATGCTGACTACAATGCTAAAATCCCGATTTTTACACCATACAACAAAAACAAAAATAAAGTCGAAGATCTATACTTTAGTTATATAAGGTCAGAGTAAAATGAAGGGACAAATTATAGGATTAATTATAGTAATAGTATCAGTTTTTCTATTCATGGGTGGTTTATGGGGAAATTTAATATCTCAAAGTTCAGCTTCAGCTTCTATATCAGCTAAAGAAGTGCAAATCCTTAGAACTATAGAACAAATAGAAGGTGTTAAAATTGGTATTCCTTACATGATGAACTATAGTTTGTTACAGTCTTTCTACGAGTATGGTAAAAGGGGTGGCTGGAATGAAACTGATTATAAGAACGCTGTAGGGAGAGATCTATCCCAGGAGGAGTATCCAATTTGGAGAAATTATTCAAATAGAATTTTCTTACCATATTTTGATAAAGTTATAAACTATACGCGAAATAAAACTCAAGACTATATTAATGAATATTTGAAGGTTTTGGATGAAAAATACAAATTTATCATGAAAATAAAAAACATAAGTCTAAATAGAACACCACCTACATTACAATTACAAACCAACATAAGCTTTAATGGAGAATTTTTCAAGATCAAAGAGAACATTTCCTACACTTTACCTATAAATCCTATGTTTTTTGAGATGTATGAAAAGAGTAAGGAGATTTTTTTGGACGGCGATAGAGTTTTTGAAAAAATAGATGAAGCCAACAGAACGATGCCGGA
>JANXCA010000137.1 GCA_025060535.1 Endomicrobiia bacterium
ACACTTTAGCAAGATTTATACCTGAAAAATTTACACTCAAAGAAAAATCACAACTTTTATCTCAAAGTTTAATAAGTGTTTTTATAGCAGGTATTGTTTTTTTTGTAGTGATAAATTTGATTTATAAATTTTTACCACACCTGCTACCTAAAGAAGTAAAAGATATAATTTTTATTTTTAGTTGTTTTACTATCTTAGTTTCATTTTTTAATATTTTTGAAGGTTTTTGGCGTGGGCTTGGGAAGTTTAATGAATTTGTTATTATTGATGGATTAAGAAGTAACATCGGAAACTTATTAGGTTTGGGATTGTTGATTTATGGATTTATATCATATACGACAATAATAAAAGTTAATTTTTTTTTATCAATATTTTTTGTTTTTATTTTATTTTTTTTTGTGCGCAATTATTTAATTTTAAGGTTTTCTGTCCCTGATAAACAAGTAATAACACTTTGTGCCACACTTTTTATTGGTCAGATAACAAATATGTTGTCTAATAATATAGATATACTTTTACTTCGTGGAATCTTAAAAGACCCTCAACAGGTAGGTTATTACTTTGCTGGAGTTAGAATACCTAAAATTATAGAGACAATGTTTATAGCACAACTTCCAGCACCATTTCTTTATTATTTTTCATCTCCAAACACTAAACTGCTAAAAGAGAAAATTTTAGTTAACTCGTCAAAGATGTTAGGTTTTATTTTTGGCATTGTTGGACTTTTGTGTTTTTCTTTTGCAAGTGAAATTTTGTTATTTTTGTTTGGAGATAGATATATAGAAAGTATTAATGCTTTCAAGTTTTTTTCTTTATCTTTACCAATGTTAGCTTTTGTAATTTTAAGTTCCCCTTTTTATATTTCGGAAAATAAACCGGTGGTAGTTCTTATTGTGAATAGTTTCATAATGATACTTTTTTACAATTTCACAAATTTTTTGTTGCTGCCAAAATTAAAATTTTTCGCTTTAATTGTTAGTTATTTAATGTTTCTAAATATATTTGTGATGTTAATTTGTGTTATAAGTTATCTTAAATTTAAAGTGCGCTTAATTGATAAATTTTTTATTTTATTTTGTTTTATTTTTATTAGTTGTCTGATTGAAATTTTTTTAAGAGTTAAAGTTTCTTTTTTGATATTTTTATGTTTGTGTTTATTTACGAAATTTGTTACAACTAAAGAATTTATGAAGTTTGTTGATATATTACAGAGAAAATATGAAAATACATAAGGTTAGGTGGACAAAAGAAAAAATTAAAAATTTTTGGGCAACTTATCAAACACTGCCAGAATTTGTCCAAACAAAATTTTTGCCAGAAGAATTTTATAGAAATTTATTAAATTATACTAAAAAATTTATTACTCCTAAAGGTAAAGTATTGGATATAGGTTGTGGAGTAGGGAAGTTAGTTGCGAATTTGTTTAGGGAAGGTTATGAAGTATATGGTGTTGATGTTTCAGATGTAAATATAGAAAATTTAAAGATTAAGTTGCCTCATATAAAATTTTTTGTTGGTGAGATAACGAAACTTCCTTTTGACGATAATTTTTTTGATTATATATTTTGTACTGAAGTATTAGAACATCTTCTTGAAGAAGATTTACTAAATGGTCTAAAAGAGATAAAAAGAGTATTAAAACAAACCGGTAGATTAGTAATTACTGTACCTTACAAAGAACAACTACAATATATACTATGTCCAGAATGTGGTGCAGTTTTTGAACAAGGTCAACATCTTCGTAGTTTTGACGAGCAGAGTATTTCTAATTTGTTGATACCGATAGGGTTTAAAATTTTGTTTTCAAAATTAGTTCCAAAACTACCCTACTCGGAGTCACTCATTAGAAGGATGGCGATGAGGTTGCTGTCAGGTATTTCAAAAAGTGCAGTTAGGTTTATGTACGGAAGTTTATTTATCACTGTAGCTGAAAAAGTAAAATGAGAAATAAATAAGGAATTAAAATATGTAGTATGAGTAAAATACTATTAGTTTATCTGAAACATCCTTGGTCGATGGCAGAGTATGTGGAGGAAGCATTAAAGAAGTTTGTAGATGTGTATATGTTTGATTTTTCTTCTACTCCATACTGGGGTGATTTGAGGTTTAAGTTGCCGTTTTATATACCCAAGGGTATTCCTGTAAGTGTGAATAAAGTTATAAAAAAGTTAGGGTATACTCCAGATTTAGTTATAGAGGTTACTACTGCTGGGCAATATCATTTGATAGGATATAAGAAATTAAAAGCTAAAAATTTAAAAGTTAAAACTATTCTTTGGGCAACTGATATTTACCGGTATGACCAAAGAAAGTTTATTTTGTGGATAAAAGATGATTTTGACTATATATTTGTTGCACATAAGAATTTTTTAGATTTGTTTGAAGGAAAAAAATGTTTTTGGCTACCATTTGCTGCTTCTACTAAAGTGCATAAAAAGTTTAACCTAGCTAAGATTTATGATGTTGTA
>JANXCA010000138.1 GCA_025060535.1 Endomicrobiia bacterium
CTCTTTTCTTCTAATGTCATAAGCTTTAAAATAAATTCAATTTTCTCTTTTACTTCTCTCTTCTCGTATTCAATATAGCTGTTAATTAATTTCTCAATCTCTTCTTTTTTTGCTTCATTTAGTTTATAACGTGGTCTTCTTCTACCAGTTGATCGGTCTAATTCGACAACAATTAACCCCTCTTTCTCCAATTCCGCCAAGTTTCGATTAATTAGCGTTGGAGACGCTTTTGTTGCAAATTCAATCTCATTAAAAAACCTAGCTCCGTTTTTAATTGCATGTAGAATTCTACCTTTACTTATGTCTGTCATGTAAATATTTACTACTGAGAAATTCAAATACTTTTCCACGTCACTACTTATAGTAAAATGGAGACAAGTCGGGATTTTTCTAATTTTTCAATTTTTCAAAAACACTTCTATAACTTTTCTCTCCTCCTCTGTCAGTGTCGTGTATTTTAAAAGAAGTTTTAGCTTCTCTTTGACTTCTTTCTTCTCGTATTCGAGATAGTTCTTAATTACTTCTTCGATTTCATCTCTTTTAGCTTCGTTTAGTTTGTAGCGCGGTCTTCTTCTTTTTTGGTCTAATTCGACGACAATTAAACCCTCTTTCTCGAGTTCTCTTAAGTGTTTACCAATAATCCCAGAAGAGACGCCAGATAACTCTTCAATTTCACTAAAAAAACGAGCTCCTGATTTTATCGCCAACAATATCTTCCCTTTAGATATCTCACCTAAATCTCTCATTAAAGTTTAATGAAGCGTAAGGTTTAAATACTTTAGGTATCAACTTAAGTAAAGGTCAACTCGTAGCGCGGTCTTCGTGTTTTTTTATCTAATTCGGCTACGATTAAACCATCTCTTTCAAGTTCTCTTAGATATCTGTCTACGGTTGTCGATGACGCTCCAGATTTTTCGACAATCTCAGTAAAATAATGTGCTCCGTTTTTGATGTGCAGTAAGATTCTACCTTTACTTATGTTTGTCATGTAAATATTTACTACTGAGAAATTCAAATACTTTTCCACATTATTAATATATAATAGCGGGCGGAAAGCTTTTTTTGATGCCGGTTTAAACACTTAACATGGCTAGAATGAGTTGGATACAAAAAGCGATAAAACGACCTGGAAGAGTAAGGAAATACGTCAAAAGAATCTACGGGGAGAAGGCGTTCAACAGAGATGGAAGCATAAAGTTAGCTTATCTAAAAAAAGCTAAAGAGAGGGCGAAAAAGGCTGGAAACACATCACTCGTACAAGCAATAAATCTTGCAATAACTCTGAGAAGGCTACAATAAAATTATAAGTTACAATCACATCTTAGTATTTTTAAATAAGAATACTAAAACATATCAATGCCAGTGAAAAAAAGGAGAGGAAAGGGTTCTTCTAGAAGAAAGTATGCTTCTTACACTAGAAAAGCAGCAAGGTTGAAGAGGAACTGGGGGAAAACAATTGTTGTTTTCAAAAGACAAACCCCAGTCCCGAGGTGGAATAAAAAGAGAGATGCAAAAAGGAGAGCAAAACCTCCAGGCGTACGAGTGAGCAGAAGAGGAAAAATATACGTTGAAACAAGAAAAAATAGAAGTGATCGTGTCGGTTCACGCTTGTAATTTTTAAATAAAATTTTTTATTTCGATTTCAGATGTTTACAAAATTGAAATTTATATAAATTTGTGAATCTGTCAAGCGAAAAATATATAAATTTGTTCTCATGTTCTCACGTTCTCATGTTCTCACATACTGAGACTTATACTTATAGTATCAATATATATGCGATTCTACAATTAATATAAAATCAATATATACACAGTAGCTCATTTAATTAAATTTCTTACAACTTTTTGATAAAAAAAGAGTATAAAATCGAGTATGCGAAATGATAGTAAGTATCATACAAAAATAAATAAGAAACTTCTTATAAATTAAAATAATAAAGATGAAAATTTTCATTAATTAAAATAATAAAATAATAAAAAATTCACATCAATAAAATAATTATATAGAAATTATAAATAAATACGAAATAATAACAAGAATTATGTAGTAATAAATAAATAAAAGATTTTAATCAAAAAAGAGTATAAAATTGAGAGTATGTAAGCTAGCATATAGCAAACGAAAAGAAATAAATAAAAAAAGTTTTATAAAAAGATTCATCAATTGATCAATTCTTCATGAATTAATTTTAAAATTACTTGAATAATTTAATGTGTAAATGAACAGTATATAAGTAAAAAACGAAAACTTTATATACTTTGAGTTACACATAATACTAGAGGTGAGAAAAAGTGGGGTGGATGTTTGAAAGGAGGTGGTGGGATGGTGGTGAAAAAGATGTTGAACAGATATCTTGTAAAGCTAGATGAGGCTTTCGCACAAGAGGCTTGGGGGGTGGTAGAGAGCTGTATTGTCGAACCAGAGCTCG
>JANXCA010000139.1 GCA_025060535.1 Endomicrobiia bacterium
TCTTTGGGTCTCTATTTACAATGTCAAGATAATGCTTTATCCTCGCAAGGCTATAATGGGCTATGAACAATTCCTCACTGTAACTATTTAATGCCCCGAGTGTCTTAGGGCCAAGCACCCCATCAGGAACTACGCCCACTACTACCTGAGCTATCTTTATCGCCTTCTTAAGCCCTGCATTAACTGCAAACTCAAAAATTATAAACCTAATCCTCTCATTCTTAATTCCCTCAAGATGTCTGTAGAACTGCTCATAATAATGTTTCCTTACAAGCTCTGTAGGTGGTATCTCTCCCCTATCTATATACTCCCAGCCATGCCACTTAGGAAATGCCTTGCGATATATGCCTGCATATGTGTCTGCCTCCTCTGTGGGATTCCTATGCAGGCTAAAGCCACCTTCAAGCTGGATTACTCTTTGGAAATGTCTTTCAAAACCTGGGTGCATGATGTCGTCATTAAAAAAATCTCAACTTAATCAATCTATTTCATTTTTTAAAATACTATGGTAAAGCTCTATATACCTCTTTGCAACTAAACGGCTGTCGAATTCCTTTAGCACCTTTGCTCGTGCATTTAAATTTAGCTCATAATAATTTGGTGCACTCAATATCCAGTCTATACCTCTTGCAAGATCTTCCACATCAAAAGGCTTAGCGAGGTAGCCATTTATTAGATACTCTATCAAGTCTAAATTACTACCGAATTTGAACAATTCTTTAACACTTTGTCAATTTTTTCCTTTACCATTTCAACAGTAATCTCATTTATGTTAAGTTTGCTTCCATATCCATATTTATTACGGAGTTTTTCATATTGTTCAATATTTTTTCTATCTCTGGATGAAAAATTACATGATAGTTTGTATCATTTAGTCATTAAACCACATTCTACTTTTCTATCTTCTACTTCGGATATAAAAACAGGGTCTTAAACTTATCTTCCGGCTTGCCAGCGAATTTTGAATTAAATATTTTTAACTTCAGGTATGGTTATTTTGTGGATTTTGTCTTTTATCAAGTTCCCACTGTTATCGAACCACTCTTGGGATAGGATATCTACCACAAGTATCCTTGTAAGATTATTCATTTTTACTTCTGACCGAGTGTAGACTTATAAAGCTACTCAGTGTATTTTTTTCACTACCACTTTACTATTTCTTAAATACTTTTCTGAGAACAAATTTCAAAACTGTTGCGAATAGTAAAGCATAGTCTTTACTGTAATCGTTGTTATCTAAGTAATAGTTTTGTATTTTATCAAGATTGTATAATTTAGCCTCCTTTCTGTACCTTATTAAGTTTAACCAAATTCTGGTGTTCATTTTTTTTATTAAGTCCTTTCTAAAATTTTCAACGAAATACGCTGCTGCTAGTGTGTAATGTAAAGATAGTTTAGCTGAGCCTGAAAGAACACTTATCGAATCCTTATAACTTCTAAAGAAACTTAAAGTCTCGTTAACAAAAGCAAGATATGGATATCTGGATGCTGTCAATAGAAAAATTAGCAAATCGTTTCCTATTGCTACATTAGCAAAGTCTATTTCGCACTTGTTAGGTATATCTATTATAAGATTATGTGCTAAATCTTCTAGTCTAAACACTGCACAACCAGGGGATACGGGGAAATTTCTTCCAAATAAAACGCCATTGATATAGTCCTCACTTCTATAAACTCCAGTTTCTCCTATGTCGTATACGATTTTTCCATCTCCTGGTTTGTTATAAAATATCTCAGTTTTAGTAAATACAAAACCAACTCTGTTATTCTCGGCTAAAAAAGGTATAGTTTTTTCTAAAAAGTTGTAAGAAATTAGATCATCTGACCATAAAAATTTAGCATATTTTCCTTTTGCTAACTCTACACATTTTTTCCAATTTTTAACCGGTCCTATATTTTTATCATTTCTAAAAATCCTTAATCTTTTATCTTTACTAGCAAGCTCCCTTAGCTTATCCCATGTTTTATCTTCGCTGCAGTTATCAACTACGACCACCTCAATGTTTTCATAAGTCTGATTAAGTGCAGCTTTAATAGCTTCCTCTATGGTTTCCTCTCTGTTATACACAGGCACTAATATACTACACAATTCGCCTTTCATTAATATCGCCCTCCACAAAATTGTAAAAACCATCATTAGACTTAACTTGCTAAGTATTCTGACCAATCAAGAATCCTTACCATTCCTTCCCCCTTTGACACAAATGGCTCCCATCCTATTAAGGCTTTAGCTTTACTTATATCAGCAATGAAAACTTTTTGGTCGCTCTGTCTCGGTGGAAGACTCTTATACTTTATCCGTATACCTAAAATATATTCAAGCATACTAAAAAGCTCAAGTATTGAAAGGCTATTTGATTTTCCTCCTCCTA
>JANXCA010000013.1 GCA_025060535.1 Endomicrobiia bacterium
ATAATTCACACTGGAATTAGGAAGTAAAAGTCTCCTATATTTGGATGTATCAAAGAATAATGAGAAAAAAAATACAAACCAATACCACAGAAAACCTTTTTCATAATAACCACTAAACCAAAAGGAATCTTTGAATCTACTATTTTTTAAACTCTAAATAATTATTTTATATTATTTTAGAATTAAACTGAATTTCACATAATTCTCTATTGAAGAAAAAAGTATAACTAAAAAATATAACACAAATGACATTAACGATAAAAAAATATAAAAAAGAACACTTTTTCTTTAAAAAGTAAAGAATTTTATATAAAAAATATAACAACCATCCATATATATAGAAATAATCACTACTATAAGATATACCATAAAAAAACTTGCATTAGAGAATGATTTAGCTTTAATAAACATAAAAGTTTTGGATTAAATACCAATACAAAAACAGCTACTTACGGAGTAGATTATTATATAAACCAAAAACATCACACTTTTTATATCTAAAAGAGCAAATATAAAGAAAAAACGCTTTCAAAAAGGATCTACGATTGTAAATTTATTTTTCGTCTATAAATTTTATAGGAAAATACCTTAGCGAAATCTTTTTCTGTGGCTTGTTTAAAAGCTGAATTTAAAAGTGGATGATTTATTTTTTTGTCATATAAAATGTAATATAAAAGAAGGAAAACCTACAAAAAAGTATTAAAACCAAATTTTTATATAAAACACTGTGGTATCTTTTTAATACAAAACTAAATATTAGAAAACTTATCAATACAAAATATAAATAATATAACATATGAGAGTAGCTGCAATAGAAAACAATAAATAATACTATTATCTTTTATCTTTACTTTTAATAAACCTAAAAAAAACAAACATAAACTAATAGGAAAAAAATACTTAAAACGAAGGGCCCTACACAGAGCATCCTCCTACCAAAAAACCAAAAAGGAGAATTTGTATCTTTAGATAATATATTTTTATTTAGTATCCCTTCTAAAAAAAATAATAAACTCGTTGAAAAAATTGCAATTTTATTACTAAAAACTTCTCTTGATGCTATATAAAAACTTAAAACTTTCACAATAGAAAACAAAGTAATAGAAAATATCCACACATAAAAACACTATAAATGGGAAACTAAACTAACTGCTGCAAGAAATGGATAAATCAGAATCATTACCCATAAAAATATTATAATATAAATCTCCTTTAAAGTCTCCAAAAAGATATTCTGTAGCGTATCCAAATCCAACAGGAAATTTATTACCTAATATATCTAATTATAGATTTCAGGAATTATTAAAGATAACTTGCTCATTATTTATTATGAAGTTTTAAAGAAGAAATCATATAATCTATGGAGTTTATTACATCTTCTTTAGTTATGTTTTTTAAACATTTTCGCTTTTTACATTTATATTCAAATCCAAGATATGAACAAGGAGCGCATTTTAAATTGCTTTTAACAATAATATGACCTTCTCCCCAAGGTCCCCACTTTGCAGGATCCGTTGGTCCATGAATTGCAATTGTTGGAGTTCTAACTGCTGCTGCTATATGTAAAACACCAGTGTTGCCACAAATTACAAATTTTGCCATAGAGACTAACGATATTAATTCCTCAAGTGTTGTTTTACCAACAAAATTTATAAAGTTAACTTTAGAAATTTTCATAATTTTTTTTACTATTTTTAAATCATCCTTACTACCTGTCAACACTACATTTAAGTTATATCTTGAAACAACATACTCAGCAACTTCTACATATTTTTCAATATCCCATTGACGATACTGCCCATGTATCCCACAACCAGGATGTATAATTATAAACTGTTTTTTTTCTAAATTATAATTATTAATTAACTTTTCCATCTTGAGTATTGTCTGATTATCCATAGGTAAACATAATTGTTTATTTTCTACTTTTATACCTAACACCTCTACAAGTTCACAAAAACATTCAACTTCATGCTTTTTTCTACGATGTAAAATAGCTTTATCAAATAAATAATGACGAAATTGATTTTGAGTTTTAAAACCAATTTTAAATTTTGCATATAAAAATGCTAAAATAGCAGTTATTCTGAACCATTGTTCAAAATCTATTGCAATATCAAATCTTCTATTTTTTATTTTAAAAATCAAATTAAAAATACTAAATGGATTTTTTAAAAACTCATTAACCTTAAAAACTATCACTTCATCAATAAAATTCCATTTTTTCACTATTTCTAAGTTTATATCTGAACATAACATTGTAACCTGCACCTGAGAAAATTTTTCTTTTATTGACTTAACAGCAGGATATAAAAGTATTGTATCTCCTATCATTGAAAGTTTTATGATAAGAATTTTTTTTATTGTAAAAATTTTATTTTTTTTAAAAATTTCTGAAAATTTTTTAAAAAGAAAAAATGTAATTATCAATCCAATACCGATATATCTATCAATATAATGGTAAAACCAATAGGTAGTCATTTATACTTTTAGTTTTCTTCTTCAGAAATAACACTAAACATTGGATAAATTCTAATCTCTTTAAAGAACTCCTTCTGTCTAGCAAAAACCTGCCGCAAACGAATAAGTTCAAGAAGAGCCAAAAATAAAACAATGATTCCTTTCCTGGTCTTTTCGAGTTGCATTAATTCGTCAAATAAAACATATTTTTTATTCTTTAAATATTCCATAATCTGATGCATCTTTTCTTCTATACGTATTTCTTCAACAACTATCTCTTTGTACTCTGCAGGAACTCTTTTTAGTACTTCATTTAATGCTGTGAGTAAATCAAAAATTGTTGCCTCAATATAGTAATCATCTTCACTAAATATGGGTAATTTTCTATAAAAAACATTTCTCTCTATTGCCTCTCTAGGACGAAAAAAATTAATAGCTACATTTTTATACTTCTGATACTCCACTAATCTATCAACTAACTGTTTTCTTATCTGTTCAACTTCATCTTCAAGCTCTTCTTGAGGTTTGGGCAGTAAACTTTTTGATTTTATTTCCATTAAAGTAGCAGCCATTACTAAAAACTCTCCTGCTATTTCCAAGTTGAGTTCCTTCATTAGATCTAAATACTCTAAGTATTGATGAGTAATTTCTGAAATCGGTATATTATAGATATCAAAGTTATTTTTTTTAACAAGATAAAGTAGTAAATCTAATGGACCTTCAAATATATCAAGTTTTACTTCATAAATCTGATTCATAAAATTTTTTAAAATAATCCTATTAAATTCTTTACTTCACTTATTGTAATTTTAGCTACTTCTTGTGCTTTAATTTTACCTTTCAGAAGAACTTCTTCTATTTTTTGTGTGGTGTATTTTCCCCGTTCTTTCCTTATGGGTTCTAAAATAGAATATAAAATTTTAGACAAGTTTCTTTTGTCTTCTACACAACCAAGTTTACCTTCTCTACACAATTTTTCTATTTCTTCTGCTTCTTCCTTATTAAATACTTTATGAAAAGCTAAAACTACACAGTTTGTAGGATCTCCTGGATCATTTTTATGAATTTTTTTTGGATCTGTAAACATCTTAAGAATTTTCTTTTCTATCTCTTCTTGAGTATCTGTCAAATAAATACAATTATTATATGACTTTGACATCTTTCTTCCATCTATTCCAGGAATATAAGGTGTTTCTGTTAGTAACTCTTTGGGTTCAGGAAAATAATCTCCATATAAGCTGTTAAATCTTCTTGCTATCTGACGAGTAAGTTCAACATGTGGAATTTGATCTTTTCCTACAGGGACATACTGAGATTTATACAATAAAATATCTGCTGCTTGCAATACAGGATATCCTAAAAATCCATATGTTTTTAGATCTTTTAAAGATTGTTCTTTCAATTGTTCTTTATATGTTGGACAACTATACAACCAACCCAACGGAGTTAACATAGATAAAATAAGATGAAGTTCAGAATGTTCCGGAACATCTGATTGACAAAAAACTACAGACTTTTCAGGATCTATTCCACAAGATAACCAATCCGCTACTATAGCATATGTGTTATTCTTAATCTCTTTTGTGTTAGTATACTCAGTAGTCAAAGCATGTAAATCTGCGACCATAAAAAAACAGTCATATTCTTTTTGAAGTTCTACCCAGTTTTTCAACACTGCTGCATAATGTCCTATATGCAACTTACCTGTAGGACGCATACCAGATAAAATAATCTTTTTCATAAAGAAGTTACCACACTATACTATTAGGTAGAAGAATTTTAATAAAAAAATTCATTAAAGGAGAAATTATTACTCCTAGAACCCCAGAATAAAGCAAAAACAGTATTATAAAGAAACCATATCTCCCAATGAAGTTTTCGTAATAATCAGCCCACTCATATGGTAAAATACCAGCTAATACTTTACTCCCATCCAAAGGAGGAATTGGAATTAAGTTGAATATGGCTAAACCTATATTAACTATAACACCATATATAAAAATTATATCACCACTATACATTTCAAAATTATAAATCCTTAATAAGTTATAAATTAAACCAAAAATAAAAGCAACAAAGAAATTTGATAAGGGTCCTGATAATCCTACAAGCATAATTTGACTTCTATTCATTACAAAAATATTTATTGGCACCGGCTTGGCCCAACCAAAAAATGGAACCCCACTTAACATTGCTAACATCGGAAGAATTAAAGTGCCTACTACATCTATATGCGCTAATGGATTAAGAGTTAATCTTCCCATTACACGAGCAGTATCATCTCCAAAAAATTCTGCAACTTTACCATGAGTATATTCATGAATAGTGATTGCAAAAAGGAGAATAGGATACTGTACTAAAAGTTTTATTAAAAAGTTCATCTCTTTATCTCACTTTAAGAAAAACTAAAAAGGAAATAAAACCTACTAAAAAACAATAATATCCAAAATATCTTAACTTTTGCTTTTTTACAACTACAACTAAAAATTTTAAAGATAACAAGCCTACAAAAAAAGCCATTATTGCTCCTAACAAATAATAACCTGATAAAAAAACAATCTCTTTTTCCATAATGTCTAAAATTTCTATAAAAGTCGCTCCTAAAATTGAAGGTATTGAAGCAATAAAAACAAATTTTGTTGATTGTTCTTTTTGAACGTTTAGTAACAACATACTACCCAACATAAACCCAGAACGAGATATCCCAGGCAATACAGCAAATCCTTGTGCTACTCCAATTAAAAAAGCTTTCATTATATCTATTTTATCAATATCCAACTTCTCATAAGATTTACTTAAATACACTCTTTCAGAAAAAATTAACCATACTCCAGTAATAAATAAAAAAAAACCTGATAAAAGAACATTATCATAAACACCGTAAAAATACTTTTTTACTAACAAACCTATAATACCTGTAGGGATAGAAAGTATTATTATGTTTAAAATTATTCTAGAGTTTTTAATATAAGTTAGAATTTCTTTAAAAAACAAAACTACTACTGCAATCAAAGTTGAAAAGTGTAAGATAACATCATAAAATAACATCTCTTTAAAACCAAAAATTTTTTGGAATAAAACCAAGTGCCCAGAACTTGATACAGGCAAAAACTCAATTGCCCCCTGTATCAACCCCAGTATTAATACTTGAATCTCCATAAATAGCTCCGTTTATTTTTTCTGAAAAGGTCTTTGTGTAGGATATATCTTTGTCATATAAAGAATATGTTTTATAGGCAATTTCTGAAATAATATCTTTTGCTAACTTACAATTAATATTTTCAATCAGTACACAAATTATAAAGTCACCATTTTTTGTATATACTATCCCAGTATCATGACAAACATTTCGCATGAGTCCGGTTTTATGGGCCACAACTACTTCTTTTGGAAGCTTTTTGGGGATTCTATCAGTAATTTTTTGTCTCATTAGTAACAATAACATTTCTGTAGAATACTCACGAGAAATGAGTTCTTTTTTATATATCTTTTCTAATAACATTCCTATATCTTCTGCTGTCGTATAATTTTCTATACCTTTATCTCTTGAAACTAAATCCATAACATATCTATTAATATTTGTATTTTTCAAACCTAATCTCTTAAAAATTAAATTTAATCGTTCCATACCAACATAATCTATTAACATATGGGTTGCAACATTGTCAGATATAGAAATCATTAAATCTATTAACTCCTTTACCTTATATTTTTTCCCATAATGGTAATTTTTTATAATTCCTGCACCTCCACAACGATGTTTCTTTTTGTAAGTTAACAAATCATCTAAAGAAATCTCACCTTTATCTACTAAATAATACACAGCAGTCATTATAGGAATCTTAATAATACTAGCTGCAGGAATTGGCTCTTTAGAATTAATATCTATAATATGTTGAGTAGAAAGATCTTTTATATAAATAGAAATTTTACAGTTATTGTCCTTTATCTTACTAATATAATCAATAAGTTCTTTTTTTAAAGTTTCTAATCTTTCTATTTCCAATACGAATTTCTCATATGAAGAATTTATTTTATACACAAAAATTCCTACAAGTAAAAACAAAATTAAGTTTATTAAAGAAAGAATAAAATATGATTTGTTAAGCTGTCTTTTCATACGACATATTTATTTAGAATTTTTTCAAATTTAAAGTTTTTTTCAATAAAATAAGATAACTTTAACATTCTGCTTTCTTTAAAATGCGGAGCTAAAATCTGCAATCCAATAGGTAGACCATTTTTATCATAACCACAAGGAATAGAAATTCCAGGTAAACCAGCTAAATTGCAAGGAATGGTAAAAATATCTGAAAGATACATCTGAAGAGGATCATCTATCTTTTCTCCAATTTTAAAAGCAGTAGTAGGAGTAGTAGGAGCAATGATAAGGTCAACTTCATTAAATGCTTGCATAAAATCTTCAAAAATTAATCTTCTTACTTTTTGAGCTTTTGCATAGTAGGCATCATAATAACCAGAAGATAAAGAATAAGTGCCTAACATTATTCTTCTTTTTACCTCCGCACCAAAACCCTGGTTCCTGCTGGACATATAACATTCTATCATTGACATTTTTTCTCCCATATCCTTATAACCATATTTCACGCCATCATATCTAGCAAGATTTGAAGATGCTTCTGCAGGAGCTAATATATAATAAACTGCTACAGCATACTCAGTGTGTGGTAACGAAATCTCTTTTATTTCTACACCTTCTTTCGATAAAAAATTAATCACCTCACATATTTTTTCTTTAATTTCCTTCTGAATACCTTCCACAAAATATTCTTTCGGAACTCCTATTTTTAAATTTCTAATAAAAATCTCATCAGTTTCTAAAACTTCTCTAGAATATTCTTCTTTAGGATAATTCACACAAGTAGAATCTCTCCAATCATACTTGCTAATTACCTCTAAAACTTTAGCAGCATCATATACATTTCTTGCAAACACACCTATTTGGTCTAAGGATGAAGCAAAAGCTACAAGGCCATATCGTGAAACTCTGCCATAAGTAGGTTTTACTCCTACAACTCCACATAATGCAGCAGGTTGTCTAATTGAACCTCCTGTATCTGAACCTAAAGCTACAGGTACCTCTCCAGAAGCAACTGCCACAGCAGAACCCCCAGAAGAACCCCCAGGAATTCTAGTAAGATCATAAGGATTTCTGGTAATACCAAAATATGAAGTTTCAGTAGAAGAGCCCATAGCAAACTCATCCATATTAGTTTTACCTATAAAAATAGCACCTTCTTGTCTTAAATATTCTATTACAGAGGCATCATATACTGCTATATAATTCTCTAAAATTCTTGAACCACAAGTAGTTTTTACTCCCTTTATACAGATATTGTCCTTTATAGCAATAGGAATAAACTTATCATCATTGTTTAGTGAATTTAAAGAGTTATCTTTAAGAAGAGTAATAAAAGCATTTAAATCTTTTTCAACCTCTTCTATCCTTTTAAACAAACAATCCAATATTTCTTTTTTTGAAACTTGCTTTGTCTTTACTAAATCTTGTAATTCTTTTAAAGAAAGTTTATAAAATTCCATAATTTAAAATTTTATAAAATATTTAGTTAAATCTCAACATATTATTGAAAATTTAATTTTTTTTTAGTAAGAGAAAAAATAATTTATAAAATATAAAAAATAAAAAGAGGACGAAGATGAAAAAATTAAAAATTGGTTTACCAAAAGGATCTTTACAAGAAAATACATTTGAATTATTCAAAAAAGCAGGATTTAAAATTTTTGCAGAGGCAAGACAATACAAACCCTATTGTGACGATGAAGAACTTGATATTACATTAGTACGTGCCCAAGAAATACCCAAATATGTAGAATCAGGTGTTTTTGATTGTGGAATTACTGGATACGACTGGATTTTAGAAACAAACGCTAAAGTAAAAAACATCTGTGAACTTATATACGCTAAGTCAGGATTTAGGCCAGTAAGATGGGTAGTAGCTGTACCTGAAGACTCAAATATCAATTCTATCACTCAATTAAAAAATAAACGCATTGCTACAGAATTAGTAAATTATGTAAAGAAATATTTTAAGAAAAAAAATATTCCTGTAAAAGTAGAATTTTCTTGGGGAGCTACAGAAATAAAAGTTCCGGATTTAGTAGATGCAATCGTAGAACTTACAGAAACAGGAAATTCTTTAAAAGCAAATAAACTTAAAATAATTGAAGAGGTATTAATTTCTACTACAAGATTTATTGCTAATTATGAAGCATTAAAAGATAACTGGAAAAAAGAAAAAATTGAAACGCTTTCTTTGTTGTTGAGAGGAGCGTTAGAAGCTGAGGGCATGGTTGGTCTCAAAATGAATGTTGAAAAGAAAAATTTAGAAAAAATTGAAAAAGTTCTACCTGCTTTAAAAAAACCAACTATTTCACAACTTTCCGATCCTAATTGGGTAGCAGTTGAAGTAATAATAAAAGAACAAGAAGTAAAAAAAATTATCCCTCAACTTAAAAAATGTGGAGCAGAGGGTATAATTGAGTATCCTTTAAACAAGGTGGTGTATTAAAAATGACGGTGAGAGTACGATTTGCTCCATCTCCTACAGGCTTTCTACACATAGGTGGTTTAAGAACAGCACTTTTTAATTATCTTTTTGCAAAACATAACAAAGGAAGTTTCATTTTAAGGATAGAAGATACCGACAGAACTCGCTATGTAGAAGGTGCTACTGAAAATTTAATTTCAATTCTAACATGGTGTGGCATAGAATATGATGAAGGGCCATTTTTAGATAATAAAGGACAAATATATCAAAAAGGTGATTTTGGGCCATATATTCAATCTCAACGAACTGAGATTTATAAAAAATACGCTGAAGAATTATTAAAAAAGGGAGTAGCTTACAGATGTTTTTGCACTCCACAACGACTTGAAGAATTAAGAAAGACTCAACTAATTAATAAACAACCTCCAATGTATGATAGATTTTGTAGAAATTTATCACAAAAAGAATCTGATGAAAAAGCAAAAACTGCACCTTATACTATAAGGTTAAAAATGCCTGATGAAGAAATTGTTTTTTATGACATTATTCATAAAGAAGTAAAATTTAATGGTAAACTTATTGATGATCAAATATTATTAAAATCTGACGGATTCCCCACATATCATTTAGCGAATGTGGTCGATGACCACTTAATGCAAATTACTCATGTAATAAGAGGAGAAGAATGGCTATCCTCTACTCCAAAACATATAGTCTTATACAAATATTTCGAATGGAACCCTCCAAAATTTGCACATCTTCCGCTACTACTTAATCCAGATAGGACAAAACTAAGCAAACGCAGTGGAGATGTTGCTGTAGAAGATTTTAAAAAGGAAGGTTTTTTACCAGAGGCAATTATAAATTATGTAGCTTTACTTGGTTGGTCAACAGAAGATTCACAACAGTTTTTTACAAAAGAAGAACTTATTGAAAAATTTTCTTTAGAAAGATGTTCTCAATCCCCTGCTATATTTGATAAACAAAAAATGTTATGGATGAATTCTGAATATATTAGAAAAACATCCTCAGAAAAACTATTCTACTACATAAAACCATTTCTTGAAGAGGCAAATTTGGACACTTCTAATAAAGAATATCTACTAAAATTAATTGAAGCAGAAAAAGAAAGAATAAAACTTCTAAAGGATGTACCTTATTTGATAGAGTATTTTCTAAAACCAGATGAAGAAATAACATATAATGAAGAAGCTGTTAAAAAATTTCTTTCAACAAAAGAACAAAAAGAAATTCTTTTACAATTAAAAGACCTATTGATAAAAATAGAAAATTTTGATAAAATAACATTAGAAAAAGAAATTCGCGAATTTTGTTTAAAAAATAACTACAAAACCCCAACAGTATTTCATCCTTTAAGAGTTGCTGTCTCTGGTAGGACTGAAGGAATAGGTCTTTTTGATTTACTCGAATTATTAGGTAAAGAAAAAGTAATAAACAGAATTCAGATAGTAATTAGTGATAAATTTTTAAAACAAATAAAAAGGAGTTAATTATAAATGACAGAGGAAAAAATTAACCTATTTATAGCATTAATAACCTCATTAGCATCAACTTGTTGGATGCAACTTGGCAAAGTTCCAAATCCTATGACAAATAAGATAGAAAAAGAATTAGAAAGTGCAAAATTTACAATAGAACTTTTAAGAATGTTAAAAAATAAAACACAAGGCAATCTTACCACTGAAGAAGAACAAGTATTAATTTCTGTAATTACTGACCTAGAACTTAACTACGCTGAAGAAGTAAAAAAAGAAAACCAAAGTGCTAACTAAACACTTCCGGGGTGGTGTAATTGGTAACACAGATGGCTCTGGACCATCTGTTCCTGGTTCGAGTCCAGGCCCCGGAGAGTTTATACTTTTCTTAAAATACTTTTCTTAAAAAAACATTCTCCCAAACCCGCATTGGGTGAAGGTTTAAAATATGAATTAGCCGAAGGTGGGGATTGAACCCACGACCTTCCCGTTACGAGCGGGATGCTCTTCCACTGAGCTACTTCGGCAAAATTCTTCTGATGAAGAGAGTAATTCTTGAATCTAAAGAAAAGAAAATCTGCCGGGGGAGAGAATCGAACTCCCGACGCTCGGTTTTTCAGACCGACGCTCTACCACTGAGCTACCCCGGCAGAATTTGTATCCAAACAAAGACAATTTATATTCGAAAATTTAAAAAAACTAAAGTGTAATATTAAAATATTTTATTTTCTACTCTTGTTCTTTTGAAAATTTTTTGACTATTTTTTCCTTTGTATCTTCGACAAATTTTTTTATTTTATCAGCTTCTTCTTCAACAAACTCTCTACCTTTTTCTAAGTACTCTTCCCCTTTTTCTTCTAAATCTTCAAGATATTTTGCAATTTTTTTTCTTGTTTCTTTACCTTCTGCTGGTGCAAATAAAATTCCTAAAATAGCTCCAATCCCTACTCCCAATAAAAATGCAAGTAAACTTGAACCTGAATTTCTTTCACTCATTAAAAATTACCTCCTAAAAAATAAACTTTTAAAAAATTTTATCAAACTTGTACCAATCCCTGCAAAGATGGAAATCATAAGAGGTATTGAAGAAGAAATAACTTTTCTTACCTCCACACCTATACCAGTTATATTTTCAAGATTTTTATTTATTTTTTGCAGAACTAATTCTGCTTCTTTTGCTGTTTTTTTAATCTGTATAAGAGTTAAAACAGAATAAATTACCAAAACCAAAAAACAAAGAAGAAAAAATAACACTGAAAAAATTATAAATATTTCCATATTAGAAACTCCATTAAACTAAATTATTTTTAAAATATAAAAACTATAATTTGATTTTCAATAGTTAGATATTATTTTTTTAAAAATATTTTTTTACAACATAATTCAGTCGGTGGATGCAGGATTCGAACCTGCGATCCCGAGAACTACTCGGGATATCCCGTTTCGAGCGGGACGCCTTAAACCACTCGGCCAATCCACCGACAGAATTTATTAAGAAACTAATATATCTTTCTTACTTCATTAAGTGGATAATAGTGTTTAATTATATCTACATAATTTCTACCCTCATTTGCAAGATTACAACTTCCACTTTGGCACATACCAATCCCATGTCCCCAACCAGCACCCCAAAAATAATAAGTTTGAGTATTTTTGTTATACTCAACTATAAACGATGATGATCTTAAAGAACCATTTGGAACTATGTTTCTTATTTCATGCTCAGTTAATAAAATTTTATTGCGTTTTGTTCCTATTATTTTAATTTTATTAATATACAAATTCTTTCTTCTGCTAATAATTAATATCTCTTTTAATTTCCCAATTTTATACTTCCCATCTAAATATCTTGAAAGTGTATCTTTTTTTATTACTCTTAACCACCTAAAAGTACCTGGATGAACATAATCTGAAGGTCCACAGTTTAAATTTAAAGGAAATAAATACCATTTATAAAAATCATCTATATTAAAACTTTCTTTAGCATCGTATATTACACAATCATCACTATAGAAACATCCAGCAGATAGAGTTATTCCTCCACAATTTGCATGAAAAAAAATATTTTCTAAATTCCCATCTTTATTTGTAATAACTTCTCCTAATGTAGTATTTACAGCATAACTAGAAGAGTCATCTTCTGTCTTAATGCCTTCATATACCTGACAATGCTGTCCCCAACAGACATCAAAGTGTTTATGAAATCTTTTTTTCTTTCTGTAAAGAGCAACCGTCCTTGCTATCACAGCTTGAGCCTTTAAAGCCTCTGTAGGGGTATTTTTACCTATCTCTTTTGGTACTACACTATATAAATACTCATCTAAAGGAAGATTATTTATAACTATTATTTGATCCTTTAAATTTTTTATAATTAAACTACCTCTAAACTCCTTATTTTGAGGAAATTTATTCTTAAACCATTTATATTCAGATATATAAAAAGAAGCATCAGAAATTTTAGGAATAATAAAAAGGAACTTTGTTTTAATCCTGTATTCTTTGTTTAATGTGGGTGAAATTATTCCAAATATCTTAGGAGCTGACCTATAAACTACGGTCCACTCATTTTCAAAACCTCCTTTGGCTTTTATTATTTCTTTACCTCTCTCGTCAATAATAACAAAATCATTACTTGCATAAAATTTTACACAATCTATTCTCATTAAGTTTCCATTATCTTTTGTGGAAATACCTACATTTATATAAGGAATATCCTGTGTTTTTAAACTATTAAGTAACGATTTTATTTCTGTAAATTTCTTTTCAGATGAAACAAAACTACTTTCAATATGATTTGAAAGATAATCTAATTTTCTTAAAATTTCTTTATCTGGATTAAACCAAGAAAAAATATTAAAATGTTTATATGCTTGAGAATAATTTTTTAAAAAAAGATAACTTTGGGCTAAACTTTTCCTTGCTTCATGAAATCTTGAATCATTTCTCACACAATTTTCAAAAAAACTAACAGCTTTCTCCATATCTCCTTTAATAAAATAAAATTCCCCTAACCTAAAATTTGTAAGCTGATTTAACGGATAAAAAGAACTAAGATAAACTCCATAATATTTTGCTTTTTCTACTTCTTCTTTATCTAAATAGTATTCAAACAAAATAAGATCCTTTAAAATAATATCTCTATAATCTTCTGATTGATAGGATAACAAGATATAATAATCAGTGATTTTTTTATCTAGGTATTTTTTTCTTATTTCTAAAATACTTTCAGAAAAACTAACTGTGTAAAAAGTTGCTGTAAGAATAATGTTTATAAAAACAATCTTTCTCATATAAGCGTAAAATCTTACCATCCTGAGTTTCCATATACAGTTCATTTCTTAATATATCAAAGTTGTAATAATCTTCTTGGGAGATATTAAAAATATTACCTACTACTACCTCAGGTCTTAAATTTTTTCCAGGAGAAAATCTTAATAACAGATAAAGAGTAAAATTATCTATAAGTTTTATTTCTTTAATTATTTCAAATAAATTTATTTTTTCTAATGTATTATCCTGTTTTATTTTAAAAACAAAATACTCCTTTAATCTCAAAAACTCTTCTAATTTCTCTTTTGAATAACCTTTCGAATTTTTTACTAAGTATTCTATTAAATTTACACAACTATTTAATGAAGGAATCTTATTTAAAGGAAAATCTAAAACCCAAGCGTCTATTAAGAAAAATCCTTCTGGTAAAAATTTTTTTATACTATTAAAAATATATTCCTTATCTCTTTTTTCATAAATTTCCACATCTACATACTCAGAGTTGCTTTCATAACCTACAGGAGTAGCTGGTGCTAAAGAAAATTTTATCTGTGGATTATACCCCTGAGTATAGCAAACAGGAATTTGAGATAATTTTAAAATTTTTTTAAATATCTCTACTTCATCTAAATGTGATAAAAATTTTATTTTACCTCTGCGTCCAAATTTTAATCTTAAAGTATATAAACCAAAAGAAGGATAACAATAATTAAAATTTATTTTGCTGTTTTTTTTATTACTACACAAATCAAATGCCTCTTTTTCTACCAAAAAACTTTTGTTAGAAACACTTTCATCATTCATCTTAACAGAATTAACATACTTCCTATAAAGAACATCTTTTGAAAATTGATATTTTATATTATCCCATATAAAATTATAATTTATGTCTCTTTCTTTAAATATAAACTCTTCTAAATTAATATCTTTTAAATTTTTTTTCCATAACTCTAAATTAAAACTTTCTTTCCAATTAGAAAAACGTTCGCCCTCTTCCCATACTTTTTTTAAAAATCTTCCAACAGTGGCATCTCCTCTAGAAATTAATGCTTCTATATATGAAGAAAATATATATTTTTCTATGTTCCCAAAATTAACTCCCCAATATAAATTTTTCTTCAAAAACACAATTTTTTTATATAACTCTTCATAACTTTGTATTTTAGTAAACTGAAAAGGCGTATGTGGTTTTGGAATAAAAATAGAAATGGTTATGTTTAACCTTATCTTATTAAAATATTTTTTTATTTTCTTTATAAGAAAATAAATCTCTTCTATATCTTGTTCTGTTTCAGTTGGAAGACCTATCATAAAATAAAGTTTGATTTTTTGGAACCCATATTTATAAAGAATTTTTAATTTATCAAAAAATTCCTCATTAGAAACTTCTTTATTTAATACCTTTCTTAACCTCTCCGTAGCTGTTTCTAAGGCTAAAGTAATAGTTGGTTTTCTAAACAAGGCAAGTCTCTCTATTAAGTTTTCATTTATATCTTCTATTCTTAAAGAAGGTAAAGCAACAGAAATACATTGATTTGAAAATCTGTTAAATACAAAATCTATTACTTCTAAAAGATATGGATAATTAGTTACACAAAAACCAGTAAATGAAACCTCGCTATATCCTGTATTTCTTAAAGATTCTTCTAAAAGATAAATAACTTTATTTTTATCTCTATATCTCAACGGTTTTGTTATATGAGTTGCTTGACAAAAATTGCAACTATATCCGCATCCTCTGGTTACTTCTATATTTAATCTTGAATGAGCAGTTCTTACTAATGGTACTATTGGATCTGTAGGATAGTAGCTTTTGTTAATGTCAACAATCCCTGGATAAATCACTTTTTTATTAGAAGAAATACCACAGACATATGTCTCTTTCAACTCATCTATTTTTTTAAGCAAACTATGTTTATCTTCAGATTTTTGTAAAATTTTAAATTTTCTTATTATATCTACTACTTTTATTATACTTTCTTCAGCCTCTCCTAAAATAAAAAAATCAATAAAATCTTCCAACACATAAGGATTACAACTACACGGACCTCCAGCTATTACTAAAGGAAAAACTTCTTTTCTATCTTTTCTTTCTAAAGGTATACCTGCTAAATAAAGAATTGTAAATATATTTAAATAATTAAGTTCATCCTGTAAAGAAAAACCAATTATATCAAACTCTTTAAGTTTGTGATTCGTCTCTAAAGAAAATAATAAAGTATTTTCTTTTTGTAAAATTTTTTCCATATCTACATCTACAGCAAAAACTCTTTCACATAATATATCCTTATAAGAATTTAACAACTTATAAAGAATCATAATACCTAAATTAGACATACCTATAGAGTACTTGTCAGGAAAACACAAACACACTTTTATTACTTCTGGATTACTCCATTTAGATAAAATTTCTGACACATTAACATTCCATTCTAAACCTATATATTGAGCAGGATTAGAAACTCTCTTTAAGATTTCCTCTATGTTCATAATTAATATAAAAACCTTCTTATGTTGATAGAATTAAGTATACCTATTGCTATATATGAAACCACTAAATTAGAACCTCCATAAGAAACAAAAGGTAAAGGTAATCCCACCACTGGAAAAATTCCCAGACACATACCTGTATTGACGAAAAAATAAAAACTAAACATGACTGTAATACTCCCTGCTACTAAACTGCCATAAGTATCTATGGAAGATGAAGTTATTTTTATTCCTTCAAGAATTATTATCAAATATAAAAATAACACAACAACAGAACCTATAAATCCCAACTCTTCACCGATTAAAGAAAATATAAAATCAGTATGTTTTTCAGGGACAAACCCTAATTTTGCTTGAGTACTATTAAAAATACCTTTACCTAAAATTCTTCCACTTCCTATAGCTATTCTTGTCTGTATAACCTGATATCCTCCACCAGTAGGATCTAAATAAGGATTTAAAAATGCTATTATTCTTCTATTTTGATAAGGTTTAATGAATTTATGAGTAATAACAACTATTGTATAACTTGAATATATTACAAAAATAGTAAGAAAAAGAGAAACAATAGAAACTCTAAATAATAATTTTTTCAAAAGCCACCATATAAAAATAATAAAAAACCCAATACCTATCAGAAATATAATATAATACATATTAAATCCAATCAAAGAAAACAAAAACCACCTAAAAAATTTAGCTAAACTATCTTTGTTCAAAATCATATATGATTTTAATAAAAATAAAACAATAGTAGTCATAGAAAACAACAATAAATAATTCAAAAACTTCCTATTTATACCCGATAAATAAAAAAGAACTACTAAAATCGGTAAATAAACCACCAAAGCTGAAAAATCTGGTTGAAGCATAAGTAAAGTGGCTATTATACCAAAAGAAAACAAGATAACTAAAAACTTACTTGTCTTTTTAGAATTTTTTATAAAATCATTATCAAGATATCCTGAAAACGACAAAATAATAAGTATTCTTACTAATTCAGAAGGTTGAAAAAGAAAAATTCCAAAATCAATCCATGCTTTTGTATTTCTATAATTAACACCAATTAGAAGTACTAAAACTAATAATAAAATACAAATAAAATAAATGTGAATATAATACGGCTGAAAAATTTGATAGCTTATTACACTTAATAAAAATAAAAAAATCATCCCAATACAAAATGCTAATAATTGTTTAAGTATATAACTTATACCTCCGCCATAAAAAGTAGCAGAAAAAATCATTATCAAACCTATAATAGTTAACAAAATCACACATATAATCAATCGCCAATTAGTATTTTTTAATACTTTTTTAATGATATTAGTTTCTTTCTCTAAAAATAAATATTTGTTAATCTCCATACTCTAAATTTAAATTATTTTGTTCAAAATAATAATTTTTTTTCTTTTCTAAAGATATAATATTAAATTTTTTCTTACAATAAAGTTGAAATATTTCTTTTGCAATAGGCGCAGCTACTGCTCCACCCTTCCCCCCATGCTCAACTAATATGGCTAATGCTAACTCTGGAATCTGATCTTTACTACAGGGACCAAAACATATAAACCAAGCATGATCTTTTCCATGTGGATTTTGCGCTGTACCTGTTTTGCCAGCTAAACTACATCCAGAAAAATAAGCAGCATAACCCGTACCACTTTCTACAACCGCATTCATGCATCTATGAATAATTTCCCAAATAGAACTGTCTATATTAATTTCCGATTTCAAAATAGGAGTGTGTTTATATATCTCAACACCACTTGGGGATATAATTTTTTCAACTATATATGGTTTAAAAACCTTTCCTTTATTTGCAACCGTAGCAGCAAATAATGCAAGCTGAAGAGGAGTCACAGTTACATATCCTTGACCTATACTAACAGAAACAGTATCCCCCTCAAACCATTCTGCTTTTAGTTTTTCTTTTTTCCATTTTTTAGAAGGAACTACACCACCAGCTTCAAAGGGTAAATCTATCTCTGTAATCTGACCAAAACCAAATTTTTTAGCATATTTTTCTATAGAATCTATTCCTAACTTCAAGCCAAGATTTATAAAATAAACATTGCAAGATAACCTTATACCGTCATATAAATCTACATATCCATGACCTTTCTTCTCCCAACATTTAAAAATTTTTTCACCAAATTTAAAACTTCCACTACAATAAAACTTTGTGTCTAGGTGAATCTTTTGTTCACATAAAGCAGCTATAGCTGTCAAGATCTTGAATGTCGAACCAGGAGGAAACTGACCTTGAACTGCTCTATTAAACATTGGAATGTCTTTATCTTTAAGTATTTCTTTCCTTAAGTTTAAATCGGATATACTAACAAATATATTTGGATCTAAATCTTTATAAGATACTAATATTCTTACTGCTCCATCACGAGGATCTATACCTACTATTGCTCCATTTTTACCAGTCCTCTTTAGCGCTTCTCTTGCTGCAATCTGTAAATCCTTATCTATCGTTAAATATAAACTATTACCTGGTTGTGGAGATAAATTTTTTAAAATTTTTACAGGATTACCTTTAGCATCGACTTCCATAACTAATGAACCATTTATCCCTCTAATATAATCCTCGTATCCTTTCTCAATACCAAATTTACCTACAATATCATTATAATGATAACCCTTAAGTTTATACTGGAGATACTCATCATGTGTAATCTCACCCACATACCCTATTAAGTGATAGAAATTTTCATTATATATATATCTTCTTTTATATCCAACTGTAATAAAAACATTACTAATTCTATGATTAAAAGAAAGTAACCTAAAAATCTCAAATCTATCAACATCCTCCGCTATCTGAGTAATTCTGTTAGATCTTAAAGCATAAAATATTTTTTCTTTTGAATTTGGTAAAATTGACAGCAAAATTTCTGCTTCTTCTCTATTGAAAATTCTTGTTGGATAATAAAACACATCTAAAGAGGGAATATTATCAGCCAAAAGTTCACCATTTACATCATAAACATTTCCCCTTGGAGCATTAATTATATACATTCTTAAACGATTTTGCTCAGCTATATTATAATAATAACCACCTCTAAAGATCTGTAAATAAACAAGAAAAATAAAAGTTATAATAAATGGAATTATAAAAAAATATCTTAAAACGTTTAATATCTTATAAAAATCATTTTTTACTACACAAGAAACATTTTCCCAATCCATACTTAACTTTTAAGTAATCAGATTGTTTTTACTATATATAAAAATTAATACTTTTATCTGTAAATAACCAAATAAAACTGTAAATATAAGATTTGAAAAAAACAAAGGTGGTGTTTTAACAGCTGTGAGAGAAAATATAAAAGAAAAGAAGGTATATAAAAGAAAATACAATAACGATGAAAAAAATAAAACTATTATCTGGATTTTTTTATGCGTTTCATTAACTCTTTTATTTAACCAACCAACTATATAACCTATAGTGAGAAATAATAGGGTGTTCATCCCAAAAAAATTTAAATATATAAAATCTAAAAAAAGTCCCATCAAAAAACTATAAATAATTGCATCAATGTGACCCATAAACAGTGCTAAAAAGACTGTATAAACTAAAGCTAAATTAGGTCTAATAAAAAATGGAAAAAGTTTAAAAAATAATAAATCTAAAATAAGTATAATTACTATAGTAATTAAAGAAATCAATATCTTTTTCATTATTATAAAGGAGTAACAACAACAAGCTCTTTTAACATATTTATATTAAAATTTAACTTAACTTTCGCTTTCTTAAAACCCAAAGTAAACATCGTCTCTATAGAAACTACTCTGCCTATTTCAATACCCCCTATTAACCCATTCAACTCAAAAGTCTCTATTACATCACCTATCCTTATATCATCTTCTAAAAGTATATATTCCATAGTCACCTCAGGTGAAGAATTACCAACAATAACTCCATATATAGGTTTATTTCTAACTTTTACAGGAATTTTACTTAGTGGATTAGTTATTAACAAAACCTTTGCTAAACTATTACTTATATCCCATATCCTACCTACAAAATAAAATCTTTTATCTTCACCAAGAATAATTACTGGTGAATCTTTTTTTATATTCTGAGAATTTTCAATAGAAATAATACACTCATTATACCAACTATTATATTCCCTTATTATCACTTTGGCATTGGTTATATAAAAATTTAACAATGAAGAAGCCATCTCTTGTTGGCTTTTTTTATACATCTCATCAATAATCTGTTTATAAAATAAATTTTCAACAAATTTTTGTTTTAACTTTTCTTTCAATTTTATATTTTCATCATACAAATACGGAATATAAATAAATTTATTAATTATTTCTAAAGGATAATCTACAATTTGATAAATAGGCTTATATGTGAAATTAAAAAAATATATAAAAAAAGACCTCAGATTAGAAAAATAAGGAGTCGTAAATTTTGAAGTAAGAATAGAAATAATACTTAAAATTAAAAGAGAAAGAAATAATACGGTAGGACGATTCTTATACAAAAAAATTTTAAAACTCATTTAAAAAAATTTTTTCTTATTCTTTATCTTATCTATCTCCTCCAAATACTTCCCAGTACCCCTAACTACACAAGTTATTGGATCATCTGCAATCCTTACAGGCAAGCCTGTTTCTTTAGAAATTAGTTTGTCTATCCCTCTTAATAAAGCCCCTCCTCCAGCTAAAGTAATTCCTGTCTCCACAAGATCTGCAGATATCTCAGCTGGAGTCTCTTCTAGGGCATTTTTTATTACACCTATAATAGCCGAAACCGGTTCCATTAAAGCAGAACGTATTTCTTCAGAAGTAACTGTGATTGTCTTAGGCAAACCAGTAACTTGATCTCTCCCTTTTACTTCCATAGATAACTCTTCTTCTAACGGATAAACAGAACCTATTCTAATTTTAATTTCTTCTGCGGTATTTTCCCCTATAAACAAATTATATCTTCTTCTAAAATACTGAATTATTGCTTGATCTAATTCATCACCAGCAATATCTATTGATTTACTTACTACCATACCTCCTAAAGATAAAATTCCAACTTCTGTAGTACCACCACCAATATCTACAATCATATTACCTTTAGGTTGTTCAATGTTTATCCCAGCACCAATTGCTGCAGCCATCGGTTCTTCTATTAAATAAACTTCTCTTGCACCAGCTTGAGTAGCTGACTCCTTCACCGCTCGCCGCTCTACTTCTGTAATTCCAGATGGAACACCAATAACTATTCTTGGATGAAGAAGTGCTTTTTTATTATGGACCTTCTGGATAAAATATCTTATCATTTTTTCAGTAATATCAAAATTAGCTATAACTCCGTTTCTTAAAGGTCTTACTGCTACTATATTAGAGGGCGTCTTACCTAACATCCTTTTAGCTTCAAGACCAATAGCCAATATCTCTTGAGTGTCTTTATCAACAGCTACTACTGATGGTTCACACAAAACAATTCCTTGCCCTTGAACATAAACCAATACAGTAGCTGTCCCTAAATCCATTCCCATATCATTAGAAAACAATCTAAATAAAAAATCAAACATAATACAAAAATCTCCTATTTAAATCTTATTACACACATTTTAGCGTTATCACCTTTACGATTACCTAAAAGCGCCATCTCTATATATCCTGAGTTATTTTCATATCTAGGTATTATAACTTTTATTAATTTCTCAGATAAACTTTTAGTGTATAAATATCTATTAGCTATTCTATACTTATTGAAATCTTCCTTCGTATTTTTTATCTTACTTATCAAATGTTCTAAAAATCTTTTTAACTCTTTAGCTTTAGCTACTGTAGTCTTTATACTTTCATATCTAACAAGATTACCAGCAAGGTTTCTTAAAGTAGCCATTCTATGAGAAGATGGTCTGTTTAGTTTTCTTCTAGATCTATTTTTTATCATAGCTTCATCCCCAATGACAAGTTTTTTTCTTTTAATTTCTGTTTTATTTCTTCTAAAGACTTTTCACCTAAATTTTGTAAATTCTTAAGATCTTCTTCAGTCATACTAACAAGCTGACCTATTGTTTCTATATTGGCATTTTTTAAACAATTCTTCGGTCTGTTAGATAATTCTAAAATATCTATAGGCTGTGAAAGAAGATCTTTTAGTCTCTCTTGTTTTGTTATCTCAAAGTCACTTTCTTCTACTATCTTATCTATTAATGACTTAGTTGAAGCTTTAAAGAATATATCTACATTGTCTCTTAATATTTTTGCTGCAAAAATTAAGGCATCTTTAGGAGAAATCGAACCGTCACTCCAAACTTCCATAATTAATTTATCATAATTTGTCTTCTCACCAACTCTAACATCTTCTACTTCATAATTAACTTTTATAATAGGAGAAAAAATACTATCAATAAACAAAGTACCAACAGGTTTGTTTGACTTTCTTAATTTATTAGCCTCAGCCAACATATAACCTCTCCCCTTCTCAACTTCGGCTTCTATTTCTAGATAAGCTCTTGAATCTATTTCAGCAATATATTCATCTTTATTTATTATATCTAAATTATGAGAAACCTGAAAATCTCCTGCAGTTACAATAGTCTTTTCTTTGGATCCTCTAACAGATAATTTTATTTTTTCAGGTCCATCTGAATAAAGTTTAAATCTTATTTTTTTTAAATTCATAAGAATATAAATCACATCCTCTTTTACTCCAGGAATCGTAGTAAATTCATGTAAAACATTATTAATCCTACAATTAGTAATAGCAGCTCCCTCTAAACTTGAAAGTAGTATCCTCCTCAAAGAATTTCCTATTGTATGACCAAATCCTCTTTCAAATGGATATATAGCAAATTTTCCGTAATTTTCATATCCATATTTATTCTTTTCTATTTTTATATCTTCAAAGTTCTGTGGTAAAAGTAACTTTTCCATAAATATTTACCTCTTTTTCTTAAAATTATTTAGAATAAAATTCTACTATAAGTGTCTCATTAACAGGGAAAGAACAGCTTTCTCTATCAGGTAAAGCAACAATTTCAGCAGAAAATTTGTCTTCAGTTGAGTATTTAATCCATGGAGGTAATCTCTCACCAAAATTTTCTAGAGATTTCTTTATATATATGTTATCTCTTACAGAAGTGTCTAACTCTATTTTATCTCCCACATTTACTAAATATGAAGGAATATTTAATTTCCTACCATTCACTTTAACATGCCCATGACTAACAATTTGCCTTGCAGCAGCCCTAGAAGGAGCCCAACTTAGTCTATATACAACATTATCTAATCTTCTTTCTATCAATTTCAAAAGATTCTCACCCACTAAACCCTTCTGTCTTTGGGCTAAATTAAAGTATCTCTTCAACTGTTCTTCATTAATTCCAGCCATATACTTTAATTTTTGTTTTTCTCTTAACCTCTTACCATACTCTGAAAGTTTAACTGGTTTTCTACCATGTTGACCAGGAGGATACTTTCTACCTTTCTCTATAGGACATTTCTGTGAGACACATTTTTCTCCTTTTAACATTAACTTCTCTTGCATTCTCCTACAAATTCTACATTTCCCTAAAATATATCGTCCCATAAAGCAAAAATCAACCTCCTATTTTTAAAATTATAAAATTTATACTCTTCTTAACTTTCTTGGCCTACAACCATTGTGAGGTATGGGAGTAATATCATAAATCGCAGTTACTACTAAACCCGCTGTTTGTAAAGCACGAATAGCTAAATCCCTTCCAGGTCCAGGACCTTTTACATATACAGCAACATACTTTACTCCTAATTCAGCCGCCTTCTTTGCTGCTGTCTGAGCAGCTACTTGTGCTGCAAATGGCGTACCTTTCTTGGTACCCTTAAAACCACAACTCCCAGCGGAACTATTCAACAAAACATTTCCTTTTGAATCCGTTACAGTAACTATAGTATTATTAAAAGTAGATTTTATATAAACTCTAGCAATTGTATCTGTAAATACTTTTTTCTTTTTCATAACATAACCCTTTCAATTTAAATTCTTATTACTTTTTACTTTCCTGTTTTGCCTTGAGTTTCTTAGTAGCAGCACTAACAGCACCAACTGTTTTTCTTGGACCTCTTCTAGTCCTTGCATTTGTTCTAGTACGCTGACCATGGACTGGAAGATTTCTTCTATGTCTTAAACCTCTATAACAACCTATATCAATATATCTTTTTATATTCTGTTGAACTTCTCTTCTTAGATCACCTTCGACCTTCAAATTTTCTTCTATATATTTATTTAACTTTGCTATCTGAGCTTCATTTAAATCTTTAGTTCTTATAGAACCATCTATCCCAGTCTCTTTAAGTATCTTCTTTGCCAAACTACGACCTATACCATAAATGTATGCTAATGAAATCTCTATCTTCTTTTCTGAAGGTAAATTAACACCTGCAATCCTTACCATTTTTACCTCCTCAAAATAAAAATAACTTGTCTATCCTTGTCTTTGTTTGTGTCTCGGTTCTGAAGAACAAATTACTAAAATTTTACCCTTCCTTTTTACAATCTTACAACTCTTACATATCTTTTTAACTGAACTATGAACCTTCATTTTTTTTCTCCGAAATTCTATAAATTATTCTTGCTTTAGTTAAATCATAAGGAGACATTTCTATTTTTACTCTGTCTCCCACTACTAACTTTATAAAATTCAACCTCATCTTTCCAGAAAGATGTGCCAACACTATATGTCCTGTCTTATCTACTGCTACTCTAAACATAGTAGCAGGTAAAACTTCTACTATTGTACCTTCTGCTACTATTTTATCTTCTCTCTGTTTTGCCATATGCTTTTATGAAAGACTAAGCTTCAATTATCAACGGTTCTATTGCTTCCTTTGATGTAAGAAGCTCAGCAGTATCTTTTTTTACTAAAACCATATGTTCAAAATGTGCGCATAATGAACCATCCTTCATAACTACTGTCCAACCATCATCTAAAACAGATGTTCTCCAATCACCCATACTCACCATCGGCTCTATACATATTACCATATTCTCATAAACAACATCTGGTTGATTACTATTAAAATTAGGTATGTCCGGCTTTTCATGAAGGTTTCTCCCTATCGCATGACCAACATATTCTCGTATAACATTAAAACCTCTTTCTTCTACATACTTTTGAATATATCCACCTATCTGACTCACTCCTACACCATCTTTAATATGATTTAAAACATCTAATATTACATTATAGGTGGTATTTAATAAATTTAAAATTTTGTCTTTATTTTCTATGTTACTACTACTTATAAAAACAGTGGTGGCAGCATCAGCATAAAAACCTTCATAGTTTATACCTATGTCTATAGAAACAATTTGTCCTTCTTTTATAATTTTTTTTCTATTAGGAACTCCATGTACTAACTCATGATTTATCGAAATACAACTACAAGCTGGATAACCTCTATAACCTTTAAAAGCAGGCCTACATCCAAATTTTTTAATATACTTACAGATCATTTCTTCTAAATCAAAAGAACTCATACCTACTCCTATTTTATTTTTTACTATATTTAAAATTTTACTGACGATAACTGCTGCCTCTTTTATTTTCTTAATCTCTTTTTCTGTTTTTATATCAACAATTGTAAGATTATTCATTAGCTTAATATGATACTTTTAATTTTATTAGTCAAACTCTCAATACTTTCAGTAGCATCTACATCTATAAGAATTTTCTTGTAATAGTCTATCAAAGAAGCTGTCTCTTTTTTATAAACCTCTATTCTTTTTTTAATAGTCTCAATTTTATCATCTTCTCTTATTATTAGTTCAACTTCACAATCATCACATAAATTTTCTTTTTTGGGTCTAAGAGTAAGTATATTATAAATTCTACCACACTTAGGACAACTTCTTCTTGAAGATAACCTTTTTATTATTTCTTCATCAGAAATATTAAAATAAATCACAACATCTAACAACTCCCCATCTAAAAACTCTTCTAATAGTTTAGCTTGATTTAAATTCCTAGGAAAACCATCTAAAAGAAAATTTTTTTTATCTAAAACTAACTTTATTGCTTCAAACACTATTTCATCAGGAACTAAAAGTCCACTTTGAACATAAAACTTAATTTTCTCAGCAATTTCTGCTGGATTGTTTTCTTTAATAATCCTTCTAAAAATTTCTCCTGGTGAAATATGATTTAAACCTAAATCTTTAGAAACCATCTGGGCTTGTGTACCCTTACCACTTCCAGGAGGACCTAAAAAAATTATTTTTGTTTTCATATCAAAATCTAATTATCTAATGTTAAACCATCTACCCTTAATTTTTATGTCTTTAGCAAAGCCTTCATAGTGTCGCATCAATAAATGTGATTCTATCTGACCAACAGTATCTAATGCAACACCTATAGCTATAAGTATAGTAGTACCTCCAAAATAAAACGGAGCATTAAACCATTTTCTTAATAAATCAGGTAAAATCGCCACAACCACTACGGCTAAAGCTCCTCCTATGGTTATTCTTTCTAATACATACTGAATATATTTTGCTGTAGGCTCACCAGGACGAATACCAGGAATAAATCCACCCCACTTCTTCATATTATCTGCTAAATCTTGAGGATTTAAAATAATTGAGTTATAAAAATAACAGAAAAATATTATTAAACCTGCATATAAAATTTCATATAATCCTGTACCTGGAGTCCAAAATGATGAAATTTTTTGTGCCCAAGTCGCATTTGGAAAAAACTGTAAAATCGTAAGAGGTGCTGTTAAAAGTGAAACTGCAAAAATTACTGCTATCACACCTGCTGTATCCACCCTTAGCGGCAAAAATGTTGATGCTCCACCATACATCCTACGCCCAATTATCCGTTTTGCATACTGTACAGGAATTCGTCTCTGAGCAGTTTCTAACCAAACAACTCCAACAACAGTAGCAGCTATTATTACTATCAAAATTAAAGCAGTAATAAATCCTAACTCTTCTGCATATATCAGCTGAAAAAAGTTCCTTATAGAACCCGGTAAACGATCTACTATCCCAGCAAAGATTAATAAAGAAATCCCATTACCTATTCCCATCTCAGTAATCTGCTCCCCTAACCACATCACAAACATAGTCCCCGTAACTAAAGTTATAACTGTCAAAAAGATAAATCTAAAAGAAGTATCCATAACCACTGATTCTTGCCCTCTAACAGGCATATGCATAATCATAGTAGTTAATCCAATAGATTGAATCGTAGCTAATAAAAGAGTAGCATATCTGGTAATCTGATTTATTTTTCTTCTCCCAGACTCTCCTTCTTTGGCAAGTTGATCTAAATATGGTATCATATGAGCACCTTGGAGTAAAGACATTATTATAGAAGCATTAATATAAGGCATAATACCTAAAGCTAAAATAGATAATCTACTCATCGCTCCACCAGAAAAAATATCTAAAAAACCTAAAAGTCCACCACGATTAGCATCAAACAACACCTTTAATGCCTGAGGATTTACTCCAGGCAAAGGAATTGCTGCACCTATTCTAAAAATCGCTAAAGCACCTAAAGTAAATAAAATTTTATTTCTAAGTTCTGTAATTTTAAATATATCAATAATCGAGTTGAACATAGTTATACCCAGAGTTTTTTATTATTTCTAACACACTCTTTGAAAATTTATGTGCATATAGTGTAATGCTATAAGAAGGAAGTTTTATCTTTTCTTTGTCTCTTACTAAAATCTTAAATGGTTTGTTTATTGATTTTAAAATATTATATTCCTTTAAAACTTTAGCATCTATATCTTTAATATCTTTTGGTATCTTCTCAATAATATCTTCTAAAAAAACCTCTTGAAACTCTACAGAAAACTTCTTATTTGAAAAACCATATTTTGGTATTCTCCTTAATAAAGGCATCTGACCACCTTCAAAACCAGGATTTTTACCTTCACCAGAACGAGATCTTTGTCCTTTCATACCACGAGTGGAACCACTTCCTCCATGACCACTACCTTCACCACACCCTATGCGTTTTCTTCTATGCTTACTACCAGGCTTAGGTGATAAATTTGATAAAGAAATCATAGCCATTTTTAAATCTCCTTCAAATAATTTTACTGTTGTCTTGCAAGATTTATCTCTTCTATCGTTCTTAATTGTTTTAACGCTTCAAATGCAGCAGAAACTACATTTATTGGATTTGTAGAACCAATAACTTTAGTAACTACATTTTTAACACCAGCTGCATCCATAACAGCTCTCAATGTGAGTCCAGCTATAACTCCTGTTCCTTTTTTAGCAGGTTTTAATAAAACTTTACTAGCTCCAAATTTACCCATAACCTCATGTGGAATCGTGTCATTTACTATCTTAACTTTTAACAAATTCTTCATAGCTTTCCTTGCTGCTTTATCTATTGCAGCAGGAACTTCTTTTGCTTTACCTATAGCGAAACCAACTAAGCCCTCTTTGTTACCAACAACAACCACTACCGAAAAAGACAATCTCTTACCACCCTTTAATACTTTCGCAACTCTTCTTATTGAAACAACATATTTCTCAAATTGTTTCTCTTCTTCAACAGTACTTAATACTTCCTCTTCTGATGAATAAACTTCTTGTTGTTCTTCTTCATCTAAAACATTACTGCTTACTCCATTTCTTACTTTCATCATAAACCCCAATTACTCCTTCTTTGTAAAATTTTAAAATTCTATACCAACACTCCTTAATCCTTCAGCTAAAGCTTGAATCCTTCCTATATATTTTCTTCCATTACGATCAAAAACAATTTTTTTAATTCCCAATTTAGTTAACTTTTCACCTAAATGAATACCTACTATTTTGGCTTTTTCAGTTTTGGTCTTATTTTCTAACTGTTGTCTTATCTGTTTACAAAGCGTAGAACAGCTTGCTATAGTATGTCCTCTTTCATCATCTATAGCTTGAGCATATATATGTTTTAAACTTCTATAAACACTCACCCTAGGCCTTTCTTTTGTACCAAATATCTTTTTGCGTATAGAAAGTTTTCTTCTTTGTAGTCTTATCTTAGGTAATATAGCTTCTCTAATATTCATTGATTATCTTTTACCTCCTGAAGATGCTATAGCAGCTTTTCCAAGTTTACGAATTATGTATTCATCCTTATACTTTATCCCTGTACCTTTATAGGGTTCAGGGGGTTTTAAACTCCTTATTTCAGCAGCAACCTGCCCAACTAAATACTTGTCTACTCCAAAAATAGTTATCTCCTGTCCCTTTTGATCTATGGTAACCTTTATTCCTTTAGGAATATTATAAACTACAGGATGTGAAAAACCTAACTTGAATAAAATTTTATCACCTTGAAGTTGTGCTTGATAACCGACTCCTACTATCTCTAATACTTTCTTATATCCTTCTGTCACACCCTTAACTATATTCCGAATAAGAGCAAAGTATAATCCAGAATACATCCTACTTTCTTTACTATCATCTTTTTTCTTAACATAGATGTGATTCCCTTCTTTAATTATTTCTACATATTTATACATCTTAATATCTAAACTTAAACTACCTTGGGGTCCCTCTATCTTTACAACATTATTTTCAAACGAAAACTTCACATTATCTGGAATAATTATTGGTTTTCTAGCTAATTTGCTCATAACTTTTAAACTCCATATTTTAATTTTTTATTTACCTAACATAACATATTACTTCTCCACCAACTTTTAATTCTTTAGCCTTTTTATCAGTAATTACTCCTTTAGGAGTAGTTAATATGTATACTGTAATATTGTCACTTTTTAAATCTTTATAACTTCTATAAATTCTTCTACCAGGCTTTGAAACTCTCACTATCTCTCTAATTACAGATTCATTATTTGGAGTATATTTCAAAAACACTCTAATATAACTTTTATTATTTACAGAATCTACTTTCTTATAATTAGCAATAAAACCCTCTTCTTTTAATATACGAATTATCTCAAGTTTTAATTTTGAATACAAAATATCCACCTTATCTTTTTTAACCAAGGTAGCATTTCTTATGGCTGTCAACATATCAGCTATCACATCACTACTCATATTAAATCCTCCCTATAACTAATTTAAATTATTTTTATTACCAACTTGCTTTCCTTACTCCAGGAAGTTCTCCTCTGTGAGCCAAGTTTCTAAAACATATCCTACATATTCCAAAATCACGAATAAAACCCCTAGGTCTACCACAAATTCTACATCTATTTCTATATCTTACAGCGTATTTCGGTGTTTTACGCATCTTTGCTAAATCAGCATGTGTAGCCATAATATAATTACCTCTCTTAAAAATTAATTTTTTCTAAATGGAAAACCAAAAAGTGATAGCAACTCTTTTGCCTCTTGATCAGTTTTAGCAGAAGTTACTATAGTAATATTCATACCACGCACACGATCAGATTTTTCAACACTCACTTCAGGGAAAATATATTGCTCAGTAATTCCTAAATTATAATTCCCTCTACCATCAAATCCATCGGGAGATATCCCATGAAAGTCTTTTATCTTTGGCAAAGCAATATATATTAACCTATCTATAAATTCATACATTCTGTCCCCTCTTAACGTAACTTTTAAACCTATCGGCATACCTTTTTTAATTTTAAAATTAGATATTGCTTTTTTTGCTCTACATATTTTGGGTTTCTGCCCAGTAATCATAGATAACTCTTCCATAGCAATATCTAAAGCTTTTATATTTTCTTTAGCTTCATTTACACTCATACTTATTACAACTTTCTCTAACTTGGGGACTTGATGTATATTCTTATAATTTAACTTTTTCATCAACTGAGGTAAAATAACTTCTTTATATAATTTTTTTAATCTAGGTATATAATCATTTTTTATTGTTTTTTTCATAAAAGTTAACCCTTAAAGAGAAATCTAAACTATTATCTCCTTACATTTTTTACAATATCTCACCTTTTCACCAGTTTGTAAAAACTTAAATCCTACTCTAGTAGGCTGACTACACTTAGGACATATCAACTTCACTTTAGATATATGTATCGGCATTTCTATCTCCCTAATACCTCCAGGATTATTCTGTGTAGGACGAAAATGTTTCTTGGCTATGTTAACTTTTGAAACAATAACTTTATCATTACCAATTACCTTTATAACTTCTCCTTTTTTTCCTTTATCTTTTCCAGATAATACCATCACAATATCTTTTTTCTTTATCTTTCTCATCTTTAAAATATCTCCTTAAATAGAAAACATTATCTAAACAACTTCTGGGGCTAAAGATATAATTTTTAAAAATTTATTTTCTCTTAACTCTCTTGCTACAGGACCAAAAATACGAGTACCTTTAGGTTCGTTATTGTTATCAACTATTACACAAGCATTTTCATCAAACTTTAGATAAGAACCGTCTTTTCTTCTTATCTGCTTAACAGTTCTAACAATTACAGCTCTTACAACCTCTCCTGGTTTTATAACAGCATCAGGAGTAGCTTCTTTAACAGAAACCACTATCACTTCTCCTATCTCTGCATAAAGTTTATTTTTCCCCAAAGACTGAATACACATAACTTTTTTTACACCAGTGTTGTCTGCTACAGATAACATTGAACGTTTTTGAATCATATCAAAACTCCTTACTTCAAAACTTCAATTATTTCCCAACGTTTCAATTTTGAAATTGGTCTTGTCAATTTTATTTTAACTTTATCTCCAACTTTAGTAATATTATTTTCATCATGTGCATAGTACTTCTTAAATCTTTTAATTGTTTTCTCATACTTCGGTACTCTTACTAAACGTTCTACTTTTACAACTCTCGTCTTATTCATTTTATCTGAAACAACGATACCAATTCGAGTAACCATGACTCCCATAGATTTGATCAACCCTCCTAACTTTATTATTAATTATACTTTTAAACCGTATTTTTGCCTTAATAAGGTGTTTATTCTTGCTATATCTCTTCTTAAATTTCTTAATTCTAAAGGATTTTTTAATTTTACTATTTTATGCTTCATTTTTAACTCAAAGTATTTTTTCTTTAAATCATTAAGTCTTAATAATAACTCTTCTTTCGTTAAATTTTTTATAGCTTCCCACTCATTTTTTTTCATATATTTTCTCTCGTTACAACTTTAGTCTTTAATGGCAATTTAAAAGATGCTTGCCTTAAAGCTTCTAGTGCATCTGCCTTAGATAATCCTTCAATCTCAAATAATATCCTTCCTTTCTTAACTCTAGCACACCAATAAGCTGGATCACCTTTACCTTTACCCATTCTTGTCTCAGCAGGTTTTTTAGTTACGGATAAATCCGGAAATATCCTTATCCACATCTTCCCACCATGCTTTAGAAATCTAGAAATTGTTAATCTACAAGCCTCAATTTGTCTCTGTGTAATATAACCAGATTCCAACGTTTTTAATCCATAATCACCAAAATTCAACTCCTTAGCTCCTTCAGAAATTCCTTTAGATCTCAATAAGTGATGTTTTCTATATTTTACTCTACTGGGCATCAACATAGTATTTTATTACCTCCTCCACCTCATTAAACCATTAAGAAGTAGGTTTTTTAAAAAGAATCTCATTTATCTTACCTTGCCTTGCTAATTCCTGTTCTTCTTTTGTTAATAATTCTTTCAAAAATATCCACACTTTTATACCAATTTTACCCTTTTTAATTATTGCTTCAGAAAATCCATACTCTATATAACACCTAAAAGTATTAGTAGGTACTCTTCCTTCACGAAACCACTCACTGCGAGCTATCTCTGCACCAGCTAATCTACCACTTATACGAACTTTTATTCCTAACGCTCCAGCCTCCATTGACCTCGCAATAGCATTTTTTATTACACGTTTATAATTCATATTTTTCTCAACAGCTAATGCAATAAAATCAGCTACACATTGAGCATTTAAGGAGGAATGCTCTATCTCTGTTACCTTTATTGAAACTTTTTCAACACCAGTATATTCTTTTATTTCTTTAGTAATCTCACTGATATTTTCTCCACCTCTTCCTATTATAATTCCAGGTCTCACTGCATGAATATCTATAAGAAGTTGATCTCCAGTACGTTCTATAATAACTTTAGGAAGAATAGCTTGCCTATAATTTGTTTTTATATAAGTCCTAATAAAGTGATCCTGTTCAACATATTCAGGGGTAGTCCTAAAATCTACAAACCACCTAGAATCCCAACTCTCTATAAAACCTAATCTGTTTGCTTTTGGTGGTACTTTTTGTCCCATATTCTACTCCTTTTTTAAAAATTTATTTCTCATCACTGACAATAACAGTTAAATGAGCAGTTTTCCTTGTAAATAAAGCAGCTCTACCAAATGCTTTTGGCATTATACGCTTTAAGTATGGACCTTTAGTTACATAACAGCTTTTGATGTAAAATTTTTCCGGACTTCTTAAAGCTCCCGCATTATTTAAAGCATTTTTAATTGTTTTTTTAATATCTAAACTACATGACTTATTTATATTATCCAAAATCCTAAAAGCTTCGACAACATTTTTACCACGAATTACTTTCAAAACCTGTGTTATCTTCCTAGGAGAATACCTTATGTAACGTGAATAAGAAATTCCTTCCATAACTGTTCTCCTAATTATTCTATGTTAACTCAGTGGCCTCCTTATGAGCCTCTCCATGGCCAC
>JANXCA010000140.1 GCA_025060535.1 Endomicrobiia bacterium
TTGTTCAAGGTTTATGTTTAATTTGCCAAACCATACATATGCAACTACTCTACCATATCTGTCTATATCCTTAATATCAAGTTTTACCACTTTGCCACCAATCATTTCCTTTAGTGATAGCCTTGCATCCTCACCAAATGCCTGCCTTTTCTCTGGTGCATCTATGCCACGCATTCTGACTGTTATAGTGCCATCTTTATGAAGTTTAACACCAGTTGGTGGGGATTCAGGTATACAGTGAAATGTATCACCATCAAGCACACGAGTTACTTCACAGTTTAAGGCTAAAACAAGGGAAGGAAACAAAAATAAAAGTAAAATAAATATGATAATTACAGTTTTCAAATTTTCCTCTTTTGTTTAATTTAATTTGCAAATTTAAACATGGATTTCATCTCATTTATCCATTCTGAATGTTTTGGGTTAAACCTTATTTTGTGACCTCCAACACTAAATACCATTCGACCATCTTCTATTTCAGGTTCTGTATGGATTATCATTCTTAAATCCTGAGCAGTTAGCCTTAAAATTTTTTCTTTTGCTTCTTTTTCTATTTTGTCGTTTTGCTTTATATAATCATAAAGTTCTTTATTGAATTTATAGTCTTTATGTAAGCCGATGAAATTAATGTCGATTAAATGTGCCTTTTCTATGTTTTCTCTGACATAAGCATTATCAATAAACACAAGTTGCATAACATCACGGCTAAGCATGCCACGGATTATTTCTACATATATCCCTTTATCACATTCATAAACAGTCATGTGAACTGCAGGTTCATCGTATTCATAAATAGCCTTACCAACAGAAACATCTGTTGTAAAATCATCATAAACATCTGAAATGTTACAGTGAATTAAGTATTTGCACATATCCAGTGCAGTCATGCAATCTTTAAAAAAACAATGATTTTTAAGTTTTGTCTTTGTGTGAACAAGAAGACCATCGTCTTTTTGTAAAGGAGATGAGAAAACTGCATCAAATTTAATATCACCAACATGCACTTCTGCTTGGCAGTTAGTAAAAATTAAGTCAGGCTCTTTGTAGTCCAAATAATTATTTACATATTGAACAAAATCAAACCAGTTATTCCATTCTTTTATACAGTCTGTTATGACTTCATTTTTTCTGTTTTTGTAAAGTCTCTCAATGTTTTTTACGATAACTTTATCAACAAGTGAGGATGCTATTCCGTGTTTCAATTTTAAAACATAATCTGCGTTATCTTGCTGCAAAGAATAATATTTAGCAACATTTTCAATTCTTTTTGAAAAGTCTAATTCTTCGTCTTCTTTAGGAAGAATAGGAAGGTAAAATATGTCATATATTTCATTTGGACAATTGTTAATAGTAGCCATATTTTTACCGTTGATTTTAATAATGGTTGTCTCTGGTTTTTCAAGTGCCTTTACAATACTGTCCTTAACTTCTTTTATGTTTGCACATTTTATTACTTGCATTTTTGTTACCTTACAAAATATTAATATTATAGAAATAGATTAAAATTTTTTAACGCTTCCCTTGCTTGTTCTTCTGGCACTCCTGAGCGCATTAACCTTTCCATTACAACTATGCCAAATGATCTGTTAAAAATAAAATCTATCTGTTCTTCCTCTGACATTTGCTTTAGATTTTTAATTTCTTCATCGGTCAATCTAAGAGTCTCTTTTAATACCTCATCGGGCGGTAATTCATACCTTTCTTTTGTTTCATCATTTCTTGTTTCTTCTTTCATTTTTTCCTCCTTTTTTTTGATTATTTTTTTAAAACTTTAAGTTTACCTATTGGTTGTCTTGTTGATCTCCATAATAGTATTGTCTGTATTCTTGATAGTTTCTGAACTTTGGCTTACATTTACATCCTTTCTCTATTAAGCCTTCTATCCCTCTTGCTCCAACATCAAACCTTGGTTTATTAGAAAAAAACTGTAACGGCAAAGTTAGCACACCAACTACATCAAGTATTGTCCCTACTGTATCTTTTGGTGGGCATACGCATTCATACATTTCTTCCTGTTCAGTCTCCGCCTTGTTTTCACAACCACCTACTACACATCCAACATCCATAGCAAAAGAATTAGTAACTAACAAGAAACAAAGCAGTAAAGAAATAAAAACTTTCATACACTCACCTTTTATTCAAAAATTTTCATCCTAATATACTCAGACATATCCAAACCTTTTGAATAAGCAAGTTTTTTAATTCTTTCTTTTTCTTCTGCTGTCAACTTAACTAAAATGTATGCATTCCTTTTGGCAGATTCAGGTTTTTTAGTCCTTTGCCTTGAACCTTCTACATTTTTTTCCATCTCGTTACCTCTCTTTTTCTCCTGTTTTAAATATATTAAATAGATTATAATTT
>JANXCA010000141.1 GCA_025060535.1 Endomicrobiia bacterium
TGCAGTGATAAGTCATTTAAATGAAAATTGGGGGAGAACACCTATCCATGAATTTACACAGAATTATTGACATTACCAGCTTTTTGAATATAAGTGGGATTTGACATTATAAAAAATTTTAGTTTAAATTAATTTTGAAATATATTTAGGAGGAAAAATATGGCAATATTCAAATGCACAAAGTGTGGAGCGACAAAGGAAGGAAAGTGCAAGCCTCAGAAGTGTCCAAAATGCGGAGAAAAGGGCACTATGGAAAAATCTAAATAGGAAAATTATATGGATGAAGATAAATCTTTAAATCAGACTTACAGATGTACGCACTGTGGTTATATCTATGAGCCTAAAAAGGGATGTCCAAAAAATAAAGTTAGTCCAGATACTCCTTTTGAAAAGCTAACTGAAGATTATAGGTGTCCTATTTGTAAATCAAAAAAATCAGGTTTTGTTAGGATAAAATAAAAAAAAGCCGTGACTTCAAGTCACGGCTTTTTTTACGTCCCCAAGGGGATTTGAACCCCTGTTACCGCCTTGAAAGGGCGATGTCCTAGGCCTGGCTAGACGATGGGGACAATTTATATATGAGCCGCGTTGGATTCGAACCAACGACACCCGCCTTAAAAGGGCGGTGCTCTGCCTGCTGAGCTAGCGGCCCAATATTTTTAAATTTTAAAACTAAATCATAAATTTTGTCAAACATCTAATCAAAGTGGGCAGGGACGGAATCGAACCGCCGACACGGGGCTTTTCAGGCCCCTGCTCTACCGACTGAGCTACCTGCCCATTTCAAATGATATAGACTATTTAAAATAATACATTTTAAATTCAAAAGTCAAATAAACGCTCTTTTCAAAAAATAATCTCTATTATTTTCTATTATTTTTAGACGATATTAAACAAAAAAGGAGAATGAATAGATGGTTTCCATTTTTTCTTAAGAAGTATATAAAGTTTGTTATCATTAATCGTAATTATGCGATAGCATCAAATTTCAACAATTTTCGTAAGATAGAGAGCTTCTTTTAATTGATAAATCCAGCACCTTTACCATATTCCTATTTCTCTTCCTGCGCATCTTCAGTATTGGTCGTATTTTTAACTACTTCTTCCTTTTGGACTTTAAGTTTGCATTTACATCCCTTTTTTATAAGACTTTCTAAACTTAGCAATCCAACATCAAACCTCGGCTTATTTGAAAAAAACTGAAAAGGCAGTGTTAACACACCAAAAACATTAATTACAGTTCCTAAAGTATCCTTTGGAGGACATTCACATTCATATATCTTCTCTATCTTACTTTGAGCTTCTACTTGTCTCTCACAAGCTCCAACTATACAACCGATATCTAAAGCTAAAGAATTAGTAGCAAATATCAGCAAAACAATGATAATTACTACCTTTTTCATTTTAAACACTTCTTCTATCTAATGTAAAAATTCTTATAAACTGAAAGCAATATTATTCACTATATCAAAATCTCATAATACAGTGGAATAAGATTCAAATAGAGTTTTTGGTAGAGAAGGGGAATCGAACCCACTGCAACTGGGAATAACTTATTGAATTTATTGGATGCTATTTTACTTTCGGATAGAGTCTTGATAGAGTTGCAAAAATTTAAGTAATAAAATATCATAAATGTCATACAAACTGAATTTTTTAAAGAGGAACCCTTGAGTGAACAGCCATATTTCAAAGTAAAAACTCCATTATAGTTATTGGGAATATTTGATTACCAAAAAACATCCCATTATGAAAGATAAGGAGGATATTGTAAAATCAATATTAGAATTTTCCAGATGAAATTAGACAAAGCAAGATTAATAAAAGTGTCTTTCTTTGTTAAAAGAAATTTGATAGTATATGAATCACGTAAGAAGCAGGAACTACTAAGCTAATCATTCTTTTACCTTATCTTTGTTTTCAAAGCCACAGAAGGGACATATTATCCCCTCTCTAGCAATATCCCTTACAAAGTTTATCATTTCTTCATAGGACCTTGTGGGAACATCTCCATATCCATCCGAGGTGTAGGTAAACTGCTTTCCACAGCCTTTACATTTTAATGTTTTTGTTTTTCTTTTTAATGTATATAGCCATTTTTTTTATCCTTTTAGCTAAAGGCTTTCTCAGAAAGCTCTCTTACAGTGAAATCACCTTGTGAGATTTTCCATTTTGCATAATTCTTTACATCTTCACAGATAAGTCTCCATCTAAAATAAAGCACAGCTAAGTCATCAAGCTGTCCTGCCACAGGAATTAGATCAGGTACTATGTCAAAGGGAGGTAGTGTAAAATTTTTTATGTG
>JANXCA010000142.1 GCA_025060535.1 Endomicrobiia bacterium
ATTAAAAGATGGATAAAAAAATTTACAATTTAGTTTATCTGTTTGCATCTAAATACAAAAACGATTTTGTAGAAATTGAGGATTTAGTCCAAGAGGGTTTTTTGGGTGTATATAAAGCTTATAAAAATTTTGAAAGAAGCAAAGGTTCTGATTTTTTAAATTATGCCTCATATTGGATAAAAAAACAAATGATTGATTATATAAAAAAAGTAAAAAGACAAAGAGAAATCAATTTTGATGAAGTTGATATAGAAAAAATAAGTTATGAAGAAAAATTTGATTTTGAAGAAGAAAATAAAATAAACTTTAATGAATATTTTCTTGGAGATTTAGAACAAAAGATATTAGAGATGAGTTTTAATATGTGTTTATCTTTATCTGAAATTGCTAAGAGGTTAGGTCTAAGCACAGAGAGGGTAAGGCAGATAAAATCAAAAGCTATAAGAAAACTTAAAATTAATAAAAATTTAACAAGTGTTGTATAAAAAAAATTCTTAAAATTAAAAAAGGAGGTGTTAGTATGAAAAAATATCTAAAAGCCGCATTTATTATACTATTAGCTATGCTGTGTATAAATAATATGTTTAGCCAAACAGTGGCTGATCCTTTGCTTGATAAATTAGTTGAGAAAGGAATAATTGAATCATATGAAGCTCAAGAGGTAAGAAATGATATAAGCAAAGTGTTAAAAGCTCAGTTTGACGAAGAAAAAAAGAAAGAAGAAGAACAAAAAAAGCAAGATAAATATAAACTAAAAACTTCAGGATATCTTCAAATAATGTACACATTGGATGAATCAACCACCCCTACAGCTCATCCTGGAAAATATAGAGACCCAATATATATAAGAAGAGCAAGAGTTTCTTTTAGACAACAAATTACTGACTGGATTGGTTTTAATATAACTCCTGAATTTGGAAGGTCTGCTGAACCTTATGAGACAACATCAGTTATAACATCCACAGCTCCTGTAAGAAGAACTTCAGTGGTTTCAAGAGTCCCATATATAGATTTTAAAGGAGCATATATTGATTTAACATTTCATGATTTTGTAAACTTTAGAATAGGTCAGTTTAACCAACCGTTCGGATTTGAAAATGTATTTTCTTCAGCAAAAAAGATATTTCCTAATGATTCTGTGCAATTTATGAGAGATGTGTTACCTTCTGATTATGATGTTGGCATACAATATTCTTTTAACTATAAGAAAATGCTTTCTTTACAAGTAGCAGCTTTAAATGGAACCACTCATCAAAGAGAAACAAACAACAAAAAAGATATATCTGCTAAGTTTGTTTTTGAACCGAGAATGTTTTTTGAGTTTTTAAAAGGTATAGAACTATCTTTTTCTTACTATGATAGATATTTAGGAGAAATAGTTACAACTACTGTGACTCCTAAAAATGGTCAACACTACAATGCTTACCTAAAGTTTGAAAGAGAACTATTTATTCCTATATTTTTAACTTTAGAATATGTATGGGGTAAAAATGCAGCACTTACTTATGATGTAAAAAATTTAGTTGCAACATTAGAAATAAAACCATTTGAAAAAATACTTCCTTTACTTAAAGGCCTTTCTCCAAGCTTTAGATATGAAAGTTGGGATCCAAATATAAACACATCAAATAATGAGTTGGAAGTTTATACAGTGGGATTAAATTACTATCCACACAAGTCAGTAAGATTCCTTCTTGACTACAGAATGCCAAAAGAAAAACCATCCGATATAACAAACAACAGATTAAACTTTATGGCTCAGGTTTCTTTCTAAATTAATTTAAAATAAGGAGGTAAAATAAAATGAAAAAAATTTTAAAAAAATAATCTCAACAATTTTGTTAGTAACTTTAAGTTCTCTTTATGCTCAACAAAAAATAATTCTAATAAATGGTGCAGGTGCTACATTCCCTTATCCGTTGTACTCAAAGTGGTTCTATGAGTATGCAAAGATAGATAAGACAGTAAACTTTAATTATCAATCAATAGGTTCTGGTGGTGGTATAAGACAGATTATGGCAAAAACAGTTGATTTTGGTGCATCTGATGCAGTAATGACTGATGAGCAACTAAAACAAGCACCTGGACAGATTTTACATATTCCTATGACAGCAGGTGCTGTAGTTTTAATATACAACATCCCAGAAGTCAATCAACAATTAAATTTCTCACCAGAGATAATTTCTGGAATTTATCTTGGTAAAATTAAAAAATGGAACGATTCAAAAATACTTAAAGAAAATCCTGGAGTCAATCTTCCAGATAAAAAAATA
>JANXCA010000143.1 GCA_025060535.1 Endomicrobiia bacterium
CTTGAGTAAGTTTGTAATCACCGATTTAACTTCTTTGATTTCTTTCACTTCGTAATCGGCATCTGACTTTTCTAATTTAAAAAAGCCTTTTTTTAGCCTGATGGTTTTTATACCTAATAATTTAGCTGGAGCGATATCATTAACTGGGTCATCTCCAATCATAAATATATCTTCATGTGAAACATTTTTTTTAATCAGCTGATTCCATACCTCAATGTTGGACTTTTGAAAGTTAATGTTATCTAATATAATTATATCATTGAAATATTTCTCTAAGCCTAGGCAACGTATTTTATTCAATTGCACTTCTCTATGTCCGTTAGTAAGCATTATATTATCACCCAAAATACTACAGAATTTCAAAACTTCTTCGCAGCCATGATAGAGTTGTATTTGATTCTTAGCTTGCAAGGTTTTATATAAATAGAAAAGTAATTCATGTTCCCATTTCATAGGGATTTCCCCATAAACAGTTAAATATAAGTTAGACAGCACATCATTTTTTCTTCTGTCAAGTCTTTCCTCTATAAATTGGCTATTTATACTCCTTGGAATTTCTTTTTTAGTTATTTCTGCAAACTTTTTTATAATCAAGTAAAGATATTCACTTTCAGAATATAAAGTATTATCTAAGTCAAATATAAACTTATACTTCATAGTAGAAATCGACGTAGTATCTTATCATTCTAACTTTTTTGGGTGGGGTAAAGTCTTGAACCAAATCTTCAAAATTTTTATTAAGAATATTAAATAAATTCCGCTTGAAAGATTCGGATACGAAATAGCAAATTATGGATGCGCCTCCAAATCTTGGATTTATATCGGTTAAATAATAATCATTGTTCCTTTTAATAAATTGTATATTGTTCATCCCCCTAAATTTTAGCTCAGAGCTTAATTCCTTTACTATTTCAACTATTTTATTATCATAGAAAGTTTCCGTAACTATAGATATTCCGGAATCCACTGCTAGTCTTTTTCTTGGAATTATGTTCAAAGGTATACCTTTAAAATCGTACAATACATCTACTGATACTTCTTCCCCTTCTATAAATTCCTGAATCAAGAATTTAGAGAGGTCTTTATATTCCTCTCTTTCAATAATTTTATAAACTTTATTAGCATCAACTCTTGTAATGCCAGTTGAACCCCTTCCCTCTATAGGCTTGATTATAAAATTTTTTTTATTACTTGTTTTATTAAATATTTCACTTATATTAGCCTCTGAGTTTTCAACAAATGTTGAAAGCAATTCTGTGGTCGGGACTTTGAAGTTTTTGAAAGAATCAAGACGGTTATTACAAAAAGAAGCCAGTTTATATTTATTCTTTATTATCTCCATGGTTTCGATCGGAGGATGAAAAATGGAAACTCCAAATTGTTCAAACACATTTTCATATTTTACCAATAAATAAACTTCTGTTTCGGGACCGGATATAATCCAATAAGGATTAATATTCTTAGTTATACTTAATAATTGAGAAATTAACTCATCTTCATTTTCCTCAACCGCTTTAACAACCTTTGCAAATCCGTCTAATAAATCATTATATCTACACCATTCAACTACATCTACACCAAATAATTTAAATCCCATGTCTTTTAAGATCTTTAACCATCCATAGGAAGCTAATGAACATACAGCGCTCCTTACAATCCATTTATCATTTCCATATGAGAAGTCTCTCTTACTCATATTTCTATAAAGTCGTCTTCATTAAAATTCTTTTTTGCTATTTTACCAACTACTTCCTTCCATCTCATAGGGCTTATACCCGTTCCTGGTCTCTTTACCGTCAGATTTTCCTCTGTGAAGACTTCGCCTTTCTTTATGTTTCTCCTTGCGACGATGCTTTTTCTTGCTATGGGGATATTTTTTAGTTCAGACCTTGAGGGCTTTTTTATACCGTCTCCCATAGCCTTTTCTATGTTTCTTATGGCTATAATCATTGCCTTTAATTCCTCTGGTTCAAGTGAAGCCCTGTGGTCTGGTCCTGGCAGGTTTTTGTTTATGGTAAAGTGCTTTTCTATTACCTCCGCTCCCATGGCAACGGCGGCAATAGGCACTTCTATACCAAGCGTGTGGTCAGAATATCCAACTCTTAGTTTAAATGCTTCCTTCAGAGTTAGCATGGCTCTGAGGTTAACATCTTCGTAAGGCGTAGGATATTCGGTATTGCAATGAAGAAGTGTTATGTTCTCTCTATCTGTGCCGTTTTCCACAAGGACGTCTATAGCCTGTTCTATCTCTCCGAGATTTGCCATTCCAGTAG
>JANXCA010000144.1 GCA_025060535.1 Endomicrobiia bacterium
AATCCCTTATAAGATCTCTTATTGCTTCAGATCTATTGTTATATCCTTGCCTTTCAATAACCTCATCAAATTTCTTTAGTAACTCCTCTTCAACAGATACTCCAAAACGCTTTATATTTCCCATAATTTTATAATCCTATTATGGCATTACTATTAATTTTAAATGCTAAGATAAAATTATATCATATGTGACAAAAATCACAGACTTTTTTTTAAGATATTTTAATATAAAATATAAAGAGAAATTCAAAAGAGGGGGATATTATGTTATTAGATAAATTTTCAATAAAAAATTCTACATCAAATTACGCGATCAAAAAATTCTCTTTTTTGGGACTTTGGAATATTAGCGGATTATTTTTAATACTATTTGCATCCTCTTTCATAACCTGGGAAACTTTCCAATTCTGGAATTTCAAAGAGGGAATTTTAATGTTCTTATTTACTATTTCTTTTTATCTTATTTCTCTTTTTATAATCTCAAAAATCCTTCCCTTCCCAAGAATAGAACATTCAGGCATTATTTTTACTACAGTAAGTATTTCCTTTTTAATCATAATAAGTATTATAGCTTTATTCAGACTATATTACTCTCGTAGTTTTCTTATCTCTTCCTATATTTTAACCCTTTTCTGGTTTATTATTGGTTATTATATTTTAAAAAGAAAAAACAAATTAATATTTGCTATACTTCCCATTTATGAAAACTTAGATCTTCCTAATATAGATAATGTCAATTTTATCTCTCTTAAATCTCCAAATTCAAAAATCAAGTGTGATGGAATTATAATATCTTCACCTGAAAAATTAACTCCAGAATGGTCTCAATATATAGTTCAGCAAACTCTCAAAGGTATACCAATCTTTCATATATCTGATATATACGAAAAACTTTTAGGAAAAATACCACTGAAATATTTTTATGATGAATTTTTAGAGGATTTTCAATTTTCCTTTTCTTTTATGATTTTTAAAAGAATATTTGATATTCTTTTAGTATTAATCTTCTCTCCTATTGCTATATTATTGGGATTAATAATTGCCATTCTTATAAAGATAGATTCTGAAGGTTCTATATTCTTTACCCAAGAGAGAGTTGGGCAGGGAAGAAAAATATATAAAATGATAAAATTTAGAACTATGTATAAGGATGCAGAAAAATATGGACCCGCTCAAGCAGATAAAAATGATCCAAGAATTACAAAAGTTGGTAAATTCTTAAGAAAATTTAGATTAGATGAAATCCCACAATTCATTAATGTACTAAAAGGAGAAATGAGTTTAATTGGACCAAGACCAGAACAAGTAAGATTTGTAGAAGAATATGAACAAAAAATCCCATTTTATAGCTATCGCTATCTTGTAAAACCAGGAATCACTGGTTGGGCACAGATACATCAAGGATATGCCTCAGGAGTTGAAGAAAACGCAGAAAAACTGGAATATGATTTATATTATATAAAAAATCTTTCCATATGGCTTGATCTTGTGATAACATTAAAAACAATAAAAGTTTTAATAAGTAAGTGGGGTGCGAGGTAATGAATACAAAATCAGACTTTAAATTTTCTGTTCTTATACCAGTTTATTTTAAAGAAAATCCATACTTTTTGAAGGAATCTTTAATTAGTTGTATAGAACAAACACTTCCTCCTAATGAAATAGTTATTGTAAAAGATGGGCCTTTGACAAGCGAATTAGATGAGATTATAAATAAAATAATGAGCAAGTATAAGAATATAACAGATTTTAAAATAATAAACTTGTCCCAAAATAAAGGCTTAGGTAAAGCTCTTCAAAAAGGTGTAATTCATTGTTCATATAATATTATCGCAAGAATGGATTCTGACGATATATGTGATCCTAAAAGATTCGAAAAACAAATTAATTTTTTTATAAATCATCCTAATATTGATCTAATTGGAGGTTGGATTGGTGAGTTTATTGACAATCCCAATAAATTAATCACTATTAGAAAGACACCTATAGATTATGAAAATATTAAAAAATCTTTAAGATATATAAATCCTATAAATCATATGACAGTTATGTTTAAAAAATCATCAGTAATAAAAGCAGGAAATTATCAAGATTATTTGTTTCTTGAAGATTATTACTTATGGTATAGAATGATTAGATGTAATATGATACTTTTAAATATACCAGAAATATTAGTATACGTAAGAACTAAAGATCTTATCAAGAGAAGAAAAGGATTTTATTATTTTAAACAGGAAAAAAAACTTTTTAATAT
>JANXCA010000145.1 GCA_025060535.1 Endomicrobiia bacterium
CGTTATCAATTTCAGTGGTGGGCTTTATCTTTAATAAATGCAAGACCTTATGGGGATAAGAAAAAAGGGGCTGATACAGGAATTGATGGATATATTTACTTCCCTTTATCAAAGACTGATTTCGGTAAAATTATAGTTTCAGTTAAGAGTGGAAAAGTAAGTGTAAAAGATATAAGAGATTTAGTCGGCGTTATGGAGAGAGAGAACGCAAAAATTGGAATATTTATTACCCTTGAAAAACCAACAAAGAATATGAAGACTGAAGCAATTAAACAAGGCTTTTTTATTCATCCTTTATCTTCCAAGCAGTATCAAAGACTACAGATTATAACTATTGAAGAGCTACTTAATGGCAAAAGACCAGAAATACCACAAGTGTCCCCTGATGTTTTCATTAAAAAGGCTTCTTCGGGTATAGAAAATATTGATTTTGACTACTAATGCAAGTAGGTATTTGGCTTAGGGTATCTACAGAAGAGCAAGCAGAAGGAAAGAGTCCAAAGAATCACGAGCTAAGAGCTCGCATGTATGCCAATCTCAAAGGCTGGAAGGTTGTTGATATCTATGACCTCTCTGGAGTCTCTGGTAAGTCCGTTTTAGACCATCCAGAAGCTAAAAGAATGATGCAAAATGTTGCCTCTGGAAAAATCAAAGCTCTTTAAAATTGAATTCGAATTTTATTATCTACCAGAGCTTGTTGCAAATGTGTCTGACCCCATGTGATTTCTTCTCACAAATTTATCTGTGAGTTTAATGTTTCGTTTACGGATTAAAATCCATAGTTTTCTTGGTGTTGTTATTGTAAACCATATAACCACTTGCTTAAAAAATAGGCAAAACGGAAAAAAATATTATATTTTTTATGTTTTTAAAAACTTTTAACACCGTTTTTAACAACAAATTGTGAACTGTATAATTTAGAAAAAAAGGGGGTAATTTTAATTACCCCCCCAATATCATTGAACTCATCTTTATTAATTTTTCAGACCAAAAAAATGCATCTCTTTTTTTAACCAATTAATTACGTCGTTAAAAAGCAAAATATCTATAATCAAAGGAACAGGTTGAATTTCTTTTGTAACGTCTATATATTTGTCTTCTTCAATTTTTGAATAATCAATTTGCAAGCTATAAGGAAGGTTTAAATAAGTAGTTTTTTCAAATGTTTTCTCTCTTTCCATGAAAGGACAACTGACTGCAGCAAAACTATTAAGTCTTAAAAACTAATAATTCAATCTATTGACAAATTTGTTCTTTTATTGTAATTTATTTATTATGAAGTTATCAGATTACGCAAAGAAGAAAGGTATCTCTTATAGGACTGCCTGGAGATGGTTTAAATCTGGGTATATAAAAGGAAGACAACTTCCTACGGGCACTATTATAGTGGAAGAAGAAGATGAAAAACCAAAGCAAAACAATAGGTGCATTATCTACGCAAGAGTTTCAGAGTATCAAAGCAAAGACAATCTTCAAAGACAAGTAGAAAGACTTATGAATTATGCTACCCAAAAAGGTTATATCATAGTAGCAACAGTTAAAGAAATAGGGTCTGGAGTAAATGATAAAAGAAAAAAACTTATGGAAGTGCTTCAAAGAGACGATTATGATATTTTACTTGTAGAACATAAAGACAGGCTTACCAGATTTGGCTTTAACTACTTACAAATTTTATTACAAAAACAAGGGAAAATAGTAGAAGTAGTTAATCTTTCTGAAGATGACAGGCAAGATTTAATAACGGACCTGTTGTCAATCATTTACTCTTTTTCCGCACGGCTTTATGGACTTCGTAGAGCTAAAGAAAAAACGGAAAAGATAAAAAAGGAAATTCTCTCAGATGTTTAGATCTATTGAAACTTATACAGACTTAACAAACAAAAAGAAAACTGTTATAAAAAACCTTCTGAGTTCTTATAGAAAGACTGCACAAGACATAGCTAAGTATCAATGGAAATTGTTCTTTCAAAGTGGTTTCTTTAACAGAAAAGCTAAGATAAAGCACATAGAGTCAGACCTTTCTGAAAGATACAAATATACCATTCAATATCATGTGGTAGTGCCAACCTTAGAGAGTTTTATATCCAATGTGCAAAATAGGTTCGGGGAAATGGTTCTTTCTTCTTTCTTACCAGAGAAGAAAAAAAGAGTGCTACTTTGTCTTAACTCAAGGAAAGAATGGCTTATTCCCAAAAGTAAAAAGGCTATATGGGTT
>JANXCA010000146.1 GCA_025060535.1 Endomicrobiia bacterium
GGAAAATATATTACTTAGTATTTTGGGTGGTGTCATTGGAATCTTATTTTCTGTGATTTCTTCTACAGTAATTGAAAAATTTCTCAAGAAATTTCTATTTTATCTCCCCCAGGCAAACTGATAACTTTTGAGTTTCATATAGCCTTAGTCTGTTTGATATTTTCCCTCTTTATAGAAGTAGTTTCTGGGCTTTATCCTGCCTATAAAGCTTCTAAAATAAATCCTATTGAAGTAATAAAAACATGATTAAATTATATAAAAGAGATGCAGAGAAACTATATGCCCTTAAAGGAATAGATTGTTCTATTTAAAAAGGAGAATTTATTGCTATAACAGGACCATCAGGTTCAGGAAAATCAACTTTTTTACATATAATAGGTTGTCTTGACAGTCCCACAGAAGGTGAAGTCATTATTGATGGAATAAACATTAAAAATTCTAAAGAGAAAAATTTGATTAATATAAGAAGACAAAAAATAGGTTTTGTTTTCCAAAATTTTTATCTTATTCCTGGATTAAACATCTATGAAAATATAGCCCTACCTGTACTTTTTAGTAGAAAAAAAATTATAGAAAAAAAATTTTATCCCTCATTGAAGATTTAGGACTATCCCATCGTATAAATCACAAACCTCATCAATTAAGTGGCGGAGAAATGCAGAGAGTGGCAATAGCAAGGGCTCCTTGCTAATGAACCTGAGATATTACTTGCCGATGAACCCACAGGCAGTCTTGATACGGAAAATAGTGAGAGAATATTTGAAATATTTAGCACTCTGAATAATAAAGGTCTTACAATAATTGTGGTAACTCATAACTTGGATTTAGCCAAAAAAGCATCAAAAGTTTTGAAACTCAAAGATGGGCTATTAGTCAAATAAGTTAAATTTTAATGGCTATCATAATTGAATGGAGTTAGATCATAAAAGAAGAGGGGGTTGATATAATATTTTTTGTCCTAATCTGTTAAAATTTTATTAATGCTTGAAAGTTTATCTATCTTTAAAAAACTCAAAGAAGATGATATAAAGACTCTCGAAGAAAATCTTAAAATATTAAAATTTAGAAAAAGAGAGACAATTTTTAATGAAGGTGATACACCCAAATGGTTTCATATTTTAATTAAAGGTAGGATTAAAATATCTAAATTTTCAAAAAATGCAAAGGAGATTATTCTTGAGATATTAGACGCACCAGATTTCTTTGGAACATTAGCTTTACTTAAGAATATCCCCTATCCTGCCAGTGCTATCGCAGTTGACGAATGCGTTATTGGAAATATTCCTTCACATATATTCCTTCAGATAGTTAATAAATATCCTGAACTACAATCTGAAATCCTTCATCATATTACCACAAGATTAAGATCAGGAATTGAAACTCTTAAAGATATAGCTTTAGTTGATGTTTTATCAAGAGTTGTGTATCAAATTCTTAAACTTGCTAATAAATATGGTAAAAAAATATCAGATGGTATTTTAATAGATTTAAAACTAACAAAACAGGATATCGCAGAAATGGCAGGAACCACTACAGAGACAGCAATAAGAATAATAAGTAAATTAAAAAAGGAAGGTTACATAGTTGAACAAAATCGCAAAATCATTATCAAGGATATAGAAAGGCTTTTAAATTTAATTAAAGATTAAATCTCTGCTTAGGAGGATGAAAATGGAGTGTAAGATTGAAAAAAACAAGAGAATATGTACTTGCAGCTATGATCCTTGCGAGAAAAAGGGAATATGTTGTGAATGCTTACACTATCACAGAAAAAGAGGAGAACTTCCAGCATGCTATTTTACTAAAGAGGTAGAAGCCACATATGACAGAAGCATTGGAAGATTTATATCCATGTATCAAGGTAAAAAGTAAGGTCTTCTAAGACCACATCTTTTGCATCATTAACTTTTTTTGATAGATCAATTTTTGCAACTTTTATACCTGCCACTGAGGCATATCTACGGCAGGTAAATACTGTAATACATTTATTTGAATAAATAGCTTTACCTGCTATGTTATAGTCATGTCCTCTTATAAAGCAGGAAGCATTGATACCGTTTAAAAAACTTATAAGTTGCTCTTCTGTGAACTTAGGAATTCCAAACCCTCTAAACACTGGAGACACTGAAGCATCAGACCATAGTATATCTATAATTAAATCTCTTCTTGATTTGTCATCTATCTTTTGTCCATGAAGAGGAAATCCA
>JANXCA010000147.1 GCA_025060535.1 Endomicrobiia bacterium
GAATAATTTTCAATTGCATATAAAACTACATGTGGAATAAATTTGGCTGGATATTTATAAAGCCCAAAGAGACCATAATTTGTAGAAGGAAAAGAATAAAGTTCCCTAAAGGAAACATCTAGAATCTCCATCTTAACTCCTCCTCTTAATAATTTAAAATCCCATCCTCCATAATTTTCTTGAGTTTTTCCACATTCATTTGATCCATGACTTTCTTCACCTCAGTATATACTGGCGAACTAGTGAGAAAATCCTTTAATATTATATCAGCCTCAGAAATTGCATTAATATAATCTTCTCTTTTTGCTGAAGAAATAATGCATATATTATAGCAAGCGGATAAAAGCAGGTAGTTGTTTAGTATTCTTCCAACTCTCCCATTTCCATCTTTAAATGGATGTATAGATTCAAAAAGAACATGTTGTTTAGCTATAAATTCTAAATATTTGTTTCTATCACTTTTGGAGTTTATATTTTCGTTAACATAGTAAACGTAAAACTCAATCCAATCTCTTAATATTATAGGTTTTGGAGGAATAATTTTTGCGCCGCTAATAGTCACTTCAGACTTTCTATAATCCATTTCTTCTGCACATAATTTTGCTACTTGCCTTATTAATGGTTCGAGGAAAGTGATTGTTCCCTTTTTACAATTTTCTAAAGCCATACTGTATGTCAAATAAGCAGCTCCTGCGTAGTTTTTGTACTCTTTACTATTTTCAGAATAGCCTTCTATAGCTACAGAGTTTTTTGCTTCTGTTAATATTAGATCGTAGAAAATCACTTTACAACCTCCTAGCAGGTTTACAAAAAGAATTAATCTTTCTTTTTGTAAATAAAAAAAGGAGGAGGGGAAGAATTGAAAGAAAATTTACTTAAATTACTTGCAGTTTTTTATTATTTTAAAACAATAGTCCCTTAATTTTTCATCGCTTTCATTCCCAGTTTCTAACATTTCAAATATTAAATTTTTTAATTCTACCATTATTTCAATATCATCTCCTTTACAATAACTATACCAATTATGATGAAATATTATTAACCAGTCATTTAAATCCATACTTACATGAAATCTTTTTTCCGAATTCGCTTCATATATTATTAAACTTAATCTATCGTTATTTATTAATGGTTCATATTCACGCAACTTCTCCACTATATTTTTTACAGTTTCCTCATCTAACTTTCTTATTGATTCGTAAATTTTTATCAAATAGTCTTTAACGTATTGCGGTATAAATTCATTTGGTTCGATGAAATCCCCAGCATTGAAGCCTAGTATTATTTTACCACTTTTCAAATATATCATTTTTTCGAATTTTACTTCTATTATCTCCCATTTATTTTTTTTATAAAATTCCATATAACCACTCATTTCCCATCCATTTGCGGCTAGTCTAAGTCTAAACAGCAACGATTTATAAAGGTCTCCATTTTCATTTGTGTATTCCACAGCATTTAAATAAACTTCATTTCCTTTGAATATGATTGCTCTTGGGCAGAAGAACTCTATCATGTTACACCTCCTTAGTTTAGAGTTTAGTAGCGCAGAGCCCCATAAAAAACCCTGCGCTCTAAAAGTTATATATATCTGAAAACGTCATATGCTATCTGTTGCTTGTAGCCGATATTTATAAACCAAAAAAGTTTATTTATAAACCAAAACGGTTTACAAATTAGTTCTCCAATCAGTTGTAGTTTCTGATAAGCAACTCACGCACTTCTCTTTTTCTACCTTCTGGCTTACTATTTATAGCCCTTATAGCACTCACTTCTTCTATGATATATTCTTTGTATAAGTTCTTTATGAATTCAGTGTTAGAGTTACTAAGCAAAACTTTACAACCTCTCTTGTCTAACTCTCTAAAGATTTGAGCCAGTTCTATGTGGTCTTTTTCCGTGAAGTCATATTTTGTGTATTTGGTGAAAGAAGAAGTTTTACTAAGCGGGTAGTACGGTGGGTCCAAATACACAAAATCACCGCTGGTTGCCATATAACAGACTTCCTTATAGTCAGAACAAGTAATAGTTATATCCGCAGAGTTTAGATAATGTGACACCGCTCTTAGATTTTCTTCATCCAATATCTTCGGATTTTTGTAGTTACCAAAAGGAACATTAAATTCACCTTTTGAATTCTCTCTGTATAGACCGTT
>JANXCA010000148.1 GCA_025060535.1 Endomicrobiia bacterium
TCTATTAAATTCTGTAATAAAATTCCTAAAACAGGATAAAAATAAATCTTCTTTTTAGGAACTAAAGAATAAAATAAAACAAAAAACAAAAAAGCTCCACCTATAATACCTATTTCACTCAAAATATGTAAAAAATAATTATGCACAAACAATGTAGCTGTGGATGTGGCAGGTAAATGTAAAGAATACTGTTGATAATAAAACTTAAAGTTTCCTAAACCAACCCCAAAAAACAAATGTTGTAGCCAAATTTTTATACCTATTATTAACCATATAACTCTATCAAAAATACTGGAAAATTTTAAAACCATTCCTATAGTTAGAATGGAAAATAAAAGTACAACAGAAAATACTCTATTTTTGATAAACATTAAACTCAAAAAAATTAAAGCAATATATATGCCTGAGAAATTTTTAAGAATTATTAAAAATAAGAAAGAAACAACTAAGTTAAAAATGGAGAAAAAATTAATAAGTTTATATTTATAAATACTAACTAATGAAAATAAAAAAGAAAACAAACTCCACCCAGAAAATACATTAGGATTGTAAACAAAAAAATATATAATTTTTTCTTTATAGATAAGATATAATAATAAAAAAGAAAATTGTATCAAAAAAAAACTAAGATGCCAAATTTCTACAGAGTCATCTTTTATATTAGCAAATGTATAAAAAACTAATACATAGAGAATAAAATTTAAAAACTCTAATTTGCTTTCAAATTGAACTTTTGAAAATAAGAAAGCATTTATTATAAGATATACTAAAAATAATAAAAAAACAACGAAAAATTTATTAATTAAATTTTTAAATTTGTTTAAAAAAAAATTAATAAGAAAAATTAGAAATAAAATTATAAAAAGAAAAAATTTAGAAATATTAGAGACACCACCGAATAAATACACACAGCATAAAAAAAATACCACAATTAAAAACTTATTAAGTTTATCAAGACCAAAAATAGAAAAACTCATTCTTAAGAAAAGAAAATAAATTAGTTATTATTAATAATCAAGAAAGAAATAAAAAATTAGTTCTCTATAACTCTGGGTGTAATAAGAATTATAAGTTCTGTCCTTCTTTTCGTAGATGTCTTATATTTAAAAAGATATCCTAATATAGGTAAGTCACCTAACAACGGAATTTTTTTGATAGCATCTATATCAGAATCAGAAATTAAACCCCCTATTATCAAAGGTTCATTGTTCTTTACCATTACTGTTACTTCTGTTTGTCTGGATTTAACTGTAGGAGGGACTCCTGGAGCTGAAATTTGTGGAATGTCAACTTGAGGTCTAACATTAAGAGTTACCCAACCATCTGGACTAACCGTAGGAGTAACTGTTAGTTGAATACCAGCATTTATATATTCCCATGTTTCCTGAACCGTTTGCCCCACGCCTGTACCTCCACCTGTGGTCGTATGTGTTACAGCTGATTTATAGGGAATCTTTTCACCAGCAATAATCACAGCTGTTTTGTTATTCATTGTAGTTACTCTCGGATTAGATAAAACCTTCGCTTTCCCTTGAGTTATCAACATAGCTAATCTTCCAGAAACAGCTAAAGCATCCGTAAATTTGCCAAATAAAAACACAGCACTTTCAATTGGAACTCCAGTAGGTGCTACAGCCATAGCTGATTGGATTTCTCTTGCTACTGCATTTACCTCACTTACTGTTACCCCTGCACCACCTACCTGTTCTAATCTATAATTTACACCACTTCCTGGCTGAGTTTCCACACTTCTTAGACCCCACTGAACTCCAAGTTCGGCTAAATCATCTATTGAAATATCTATAACTTGTGCCTCTATTGAAACCTGATATGGCTTTGTGTCAAGTTTTTTACTTTCAGTAACTATTAAAGAATTAGTCCTTTTATCTACAGTAATCATACCTTTTGTTCTTCCTTCAGCCTGCCTTATTTGATCAAGATGTGCTTTTACATCATCCGCTACTGCATAGTTTAAAGGAAAGATTTTAGTATAAACAACTTGTAAAGTCCTTTCTTGTTCGATAGTCTGTGGAGTACCTACGCGTAAAATATTTTCTGCAACCTGAACATATACAAGTTTACTTATTCTTAATATATTTTCAAATGCCTTATCAAAAGGAACATTTTTTAAACTTAT
>JANXCA010000149.1 GCA_025060535.1 Endomicrobiia bacterium
TGCGTGGAACTGGAGAGATACCAGGTGCAGTGTATGAGGAAGTTGTTTATGAAGGTTATGGTCCAGGAGGAGTAGCGGTAATAGTGGAAGCTACTACAGACAATAAGAACAGAACTACTTCTGAAATAAGGAAAATTTTTAATCAGTACGGAGGATCTTTAGGTGAAACAGGCTGTGTTTCTTGGAATTTTGAACAGAAAGGATATATTACTATAAATAAACAAGATGCTAATGAAGATGAACTTATGAGTGTAGTATTAGAGCTTGGAGCAGAAGATTTTAAAACAGATGACGAAGATGTATATGAAATAATTACCTCGCCACAAAATTTTGAAAGCATCAAGCAGGAACTTCAAAAAAGATATAAACTTCAACAATCAGAAATTACAATGTTACCAAAAACATATGTTAAACTTACTGGTAAGGAAGCTGAACAAATTCTACACTTGATGGATGCCTTAGAAGAACATGATGATGTAAAAAATGTATATGCTAATTTTGATGTCCCAAAAGAAGTAATAGAAAAAGTGGAAATAAAATGAGAGTATTAGGTATAGACCCAGGATTGTCAAGATGTGGATGGGCATTACTTGAAAAAGATATAGGGAAAAAATATAAACTTATTAGTTATGGAGAAATAGAAACTAAACTCCTTAAAGAAAATCCTTCTGATATCACTCAAAGATTAAAAAGAATTTTTTTAGGACTTAAAAAAATTCTTATTCAGTATAAGCCCAACATTATTTGTATAGAGTCACAGTTTTACTCGAAAATCTCTAAAAATATGATAAATACATATTTTGCAACAGGGATAATTTATTTATTATCAGCTTTATATAATACCGAATTGAAAGAATTTCCTGCAAAAACTGTAAAATTGTCAGTTACTGGTTATGGTTCTGCATCTAAACTACAGATAAGAAAAATGATAAAGTTATTGTTAGAAATAGAAAAAGAAATAACTTCTGAACATATTAATGATGCTATTTCTGTAGCATTATGTTACTTTAATACTCAGAGCGAGTTATATGTATAATTATATTGAAGGTGAAGTTGTAGAGATAAATATAAAAGATGGAATGTGTGTAGTAGATGTTAATGGAGTTGGTTATGAGATATTAACATTAGAGTCAACATTACAAGAAATAAAAATTCCTCAAAAAGTAAAATTTTACATAGTTGAAGTTTCAAGTGGGTTATACAGTGGTGGTTTCCCTACATTATATGGTTTCTGTTCTAAAGAGGAAAAAGATATATTTCTTGCTTTTAAAAATAATCTTTCAAATGTAGGCCCTAAAAAAGCATTGGAATATCTTGAAAAAGTTAAAAAAAATATTAATGAATTTAAAATAGCAATTATCACAAAAAATGCTAAAATGTTAACTTCTATTTTTGGTTTTAAGTCTTCTTCTGCTGAAAAAATTATTGCTGCATTGAGTAATTTAGAGATATTTGCAAAAAAAGATTTTTATAAAAGTGAAATAGATATAAATTTATATACAGATTTAGTTTCTGCATTAGTTAATTTAGGATATAAAGAAACTCAAGTAAAAAATATAGTTGAAAAAATTTTATTTGAACAAAAAGAATTTAATAAAATAAAAAATTTAGATCTTACTCAGCTTATACAGATAGCACTTAAAGAATTGTCTTCTGTAAAAGAATAATTATGAAGTCAGAAAGAATAACAACGCTTAATCCTTTACCTCAAGAGAAAGAACTTGAGATTGCACTTCGTCCTAAAACCCTGGATGAATTTATAGGTCAAGAAAAATTGAAAGAAAATCTTAAAATTTTTATTGAATCAGCAAAAAAAAGAAATGTTGCATTGGATCACTGTTTACTTTGTGGTCCTCCTGGTTGTGGTAAAACCACATTAGCTCATATTATTGCTTATGAGTTCAAAACCAATATAAAAGTTACTTCTGGGCCTGCTTTAGAAAAGATAGGAGATATTGCTGCAATTTTAACAAATTTACAATTCCAAGATGTATTATTTATAGATGAAATACATAGGCTAAATCATATTGTAGAGGAGGCACTTTATCCTGTATTAGAAGAGTTTAAATTTGATATAGTTGTTGGACAGGGTCCAAATGCTAAA
>JANXCA010000014.1 GCA_025060535.1 Endomicrobiia bacterium
ATATTTCTTACAAAAATAAGGACAAATTTTTGCAAAATTATAAATTTTAAGTCTTTTAAATTTTTTAAGTAATTTAAATTCTCCATACTTATACTTTTCAGGATATTTGTGAAAAGTTATAAGACATACCTTGAAATTATGACCTAAAGCACGCAATATCAATCCTAATGAGGCTGTAGTTTTACCCTTCCCGTCACCTGTATAAATATGAACCATTCCTTGTTTCATTAAAATTCCCTACCACATCATTGGTACAGCAATTACATATGGTTTGTTAGAAATAGGATTTGTTTTTACCACTACTTTTGTGTTGTATACTTCCTCAAGTATCCTATAATCTATAACCTCTTCTGCAGAACCAATTTTTTTTATCTCTCCATTAAATAATAATATCAGCTTATCACAATATTCTATTGCAAGATTAAGTTCATGAAAAGAAGCTAAAATTGTTACTTTTTTATCTAAATTTATTTTTTTTAACTTATCAAGAATACTTATTTGATGCCCTATATCTAAATGAGATACAGGTTCATCTAAAATATATATCTTAGGTGTTTGTGCTATAACTTGAGCTATAAGCACCCTTTGTAATTCTCCGGAAGATAAATCTTTTAGAGGTTTGTTAAGAATTGGTCTTAACTCAAACTCTTCGTATAACTCTTCATAATTTATATCCGAAAAATCCCACGGATATCTTGCCAAAAAAATAAAGTCTTTTACTTTGAAATTTAAAGAATAATCGGTTATTGTTGAAGCAAATCCAACTATTTTTGCAAATTCTTTATAATTATATTTTCTTATTTCCTTGTTGTCTATAATTATCTCTCCACTTCTTAATTTTACAATTCTAGCTAAAGTCTTAAGCAAAGTTGATTTACCAACAGCATTTGGTCCTATTATACCTACAAATTCACTCTCTAAAACTTCAAATGAAACATTTCTTATAATATCATATTTACCATATCCACTAAAAATATTTTTAACTTTTAATATTTCCATATATGTGTCCTTTTTATAACATATATAACAAAGAAAATACTTCCAATTATACCTGTAAATACACTTATAGGTATTTCTGTCGGATAAAGTAGGTTTCTTGCTAAATTATCACATATTGAAACAAAAATTCCTCCACTAATCATTGACCAAATAAACCATCTTTTGTGAATTAGTCCTGTTAATGCTTTAACTATATTTGGAATGATTATACCAACAAATGAGACAATTCCAACCAAAGAAACACATAAAGATAAAACTAAAATACAAACAAAAATCAATAAATTTTTAACAGATTGCTCATTTACACCCAAAGATGTAGATTTGTCCTTACCTAAAACAATTATATCCAATTTATAAGAATAAGCAATAAAAAAAATAAAACAACACAAAAATATCACACAAGAAATATATACATAATTAGGTTCCAAAGATGAAAAACTACCTAACAACCACAAAAGTACATAATGAAGTTTGTAAGGATCAAAAAAAAATGTCAACAATATAATTATTCCAGAAAATAAAGAGTTTAAAACGATACCCGCAAGAACAAAACTGATATCTATAGTTTTTTTGAAGTAAAAAACCAAAAAAAATACAACCAACATAGATAAAATTACTCCTAAAAAAGAGCTGAAAAATTTATTCAAAGGAAGATTAAATATCATTCCAACAACTACCCCTATACCAGCACATGATGATATTCCTAAGGTATATCCTTCACATAAAGGATTTAAAAATAAACTTTGCAAAACACAACCTACAACTGCTAACGCTGCTCCAACAAAATAAGTAGCTATTGTTCTTGGAAGTCTTATTTGAGTAAAAATCTGGTATTCAGTTTTATTTATATTTTTAACAATTTCTAAAACAGATAAATTATAAAATAACGAAAAAAATATATTAAGAAAAAAAACTAAAACTAAAAAAATATAAAAAATTTTTTTCATTTTTTAAGTAACCTATGTATCATTTCTACAGAGATAAAAAAATTTTTAATATTTGGTTGACAAAGAATATCCGAAGGCAAAATATAAATATTATTATTTTTAACTGCAACTAAATTATTAAATCTATTAAAAAAATTTTTAACTTCCTTTTCTTTCATACCCATATCCGGTAAAATTATTACATCAGGATTAATTTTTAAAATCTCTTCAACACTTATCTGAGGATACCTAAGCGAAGATTTAACAGGGTTTATTCCTCCACTATATTTTATAATATCTCCTATATAACTTTTATCAGAAGCTACTATTAACGGTTGAAGACTTATAACACATAAAATTTTTAACTTTTTTCTATTAACACTATTTAGTTTAAATTTTGTTTCATATTCCTTTATAACTTTTTTGGCAATTTTTTCTTTATTTAAATATTTAGAAATATTAAGAAACTGTTCTTTAATTTCTTCATAACTATTTACCGGCTCAAAAACTACAACATTTATATTAAATTTTTTTAATCTTTCTACAATCTCTTTTCTTACCCCTTCTTTGGAAATAAACACAACTGTTGGACTAATTTTCACAATTGTTTCTATATTTGGTTCTAAATATGTACCAACTATTTTCTGAGTATCTGAAATTTTTTTACAAAAAGAAGTAATTCCTACCACATTTGTAGATTCATCTAAAAGATAAAGAGTTTCCGTAATTGAAGGAGTTAAAGATATTATTTTATGTTCTGAGCAACATAAAGTAAACCATAAAAGACAAAAATTTAAAAATAAATATAAAGTTCTCATTATACTGAAAAAGTAAATAAAGAAAGCCTAGGTAGGAAGGGATTAGCTTTAAAGAAAAGATTAAATTTTTTCATTTCCCTACCCACCGTAGGTACTTTCCCACACCACTGGTGATAGACCGGGCTCCTCTGCTTCTAAGCTAAAGCAGAGATTACCGTTGCGTGGGCAGCTTTTGAATCACAAAAGTGATTCAAAAGTCATAAACCGTATAGCCGGTTTATGACAGCCAGGATCTCACTGGCATTTCCCCCACCAGTGTGGGTTATTTCAAATTAGTATAGTAGTATTATAAAACTAACGATTAATTGTCAAGATATTAAAAATCTTAACAATCTAACAATTTGCATTTCCAATTCTCTTTTGTTGATACCATCGTTGTATATTATAAAATCAGAAAGTAAAAATTTCTTTTTTATACCTATTTGTCGCGAATTTAGCAGATTTAATAGCTTTCTACTAACATTTCTTTTTTTTAATCTTTCTACTTGAATATTTTTAGAACTATAAACTATAATAATATAGTCAAATTTATTTTGTAATTTTTTTTCAAATAATAAAGGGACATCTACTACACATAGTTTATATTTTTTGTTGTGTTTCAATTTTTCAATCTTTTTGAAAACTTCTTTTAAAATTATGGGATGTGTGATTTTCTCTAATAAATAAAGATTTTTTACATCTTCTAGAATTATTTTATATAATTTTTTTCTACATACTTTATTATTTAATAAAATCTTTCTTCCAAAAGCCTCTACAAGTTTTGATTTTAAAGTACTATTTGTCTCTAATAAATTATGATAAATTTCATCACAACTTATAACAGGAACTCCGTATTTAGAAAAAATTCCTAAAGCAGTTGTCTTTCCAACAGCTATATTACCAGTCAAACCTATAATTTTCATATTCAAAATATTTCAAACCTCACCCCATCTATCTGATATAACAACATCTGCAATTAATGGAACTTTAAGGTTGACCACATTTTCCATAATATGTTTTATTTTATATATTATTTCCTCTAAACAACTATTATGAATTTCAAACAATAATTCATCATGAATCTGTAACAACATTCTAACCTTATCTTCTATATTATTTATACTTATAAATTCATTAATTTTTATCATAGCAAGTTTTATTATGTCAGCTGCTGTACCTTGAATTGGAGTATTCACTGCAAGTCGTTCTCCAAAAGAGGCAAGTTGTTTGTTAGAAGAATTAATTTCTGGTATAAATCTTATTCTTCCAAATAATGTCTTGACATATCCTGTTTTTTTAGCTAAACTTATTGTAGTCGATATCCATTCTTTTACTTGGGAGTATTTTTCAAAATATTTTTTTATATAACTTTCTGCAGTTTCTATAGGAACACTTAACTCTTTTGCCAATCCTTGGGGAGTTATACCATATATAATTCCAAAATTAATTACTTTTGCAATTCTACGAAACTCATCATTGACATCCTCTTCTTTTACTCCAAATATTTCACATGCAGTAGATTTATGAATATCTTTATTTTCAAAAAAAGATGTAATTAAATTTTTGTCTTCACTAAAATGTGCTAAGATTCTAAGTTCTATTTGGGAATAGTCTAATGATACAAGTTTAAATTCTTTTTCCGCTATAAACATTTTTCTTATTTTTTTGCCCAACTCTGTTTTCACAGGCAAATTTTGCATATTGGGATCTTCAGATGATAACCTCCCAGTAGCAGTTCCTGTGAGATTAAATAATGTATGTATTCGGTGTGTATTAGGATTAATATAGTTTAATAATGGTATTATATATGTGTTTTTTAATTTTTCTAATTCTCTGTATTGTAAAATAAGTGGAATTATAGTATGAACATTGTATAATTTCTGCAAAACTTCCTCATCTGTAGAATAACCTGTCTTTTTTTTCTTAACAGGAGGGAGTTTTAATTTTTCAAACAAAACAAATGACAATTGTTTAGGAGAGTTAAGATTAAAATCTAATCCTGCTATTTTGTAAATTTCATTTTTTAGTTGTTTAATTTTTTCTTCTACCTCTGTTTTATAATTCTCAGCATACTCCTTATCAACTAAAATACCATTTTTCTCCATCTTTATTAGAGGAATTATTACAGGTAAATCTATATCTTTATAAATATTAAATAAACTGTATTCATTCAATTTAGTTTTTAATTTATCAAAAAGCGAATTTAAAACATTTAAAGAATTAATAAATCTATTCACCAAATTTTCTATTGAGAAAAAAGAAACATCTATCTCTTGTGGTAATAAAAATTCAGCTACAGGCTGAGTAGGTAAATATACATCTACTACCTCTTGTAAAGTTTTAAGTTTTTTGTCGGGGTTTAATAAATATGATAATAAAAAAATATCATAAATATTTTTACTTATATTACTCTTAAAATCCACATCTAATAATTTAAGTTGAGACTTTACATCAAATGTTATCCTTATATTTTCCAAATCAAAAAACAAAAAATTAACAATTTGAGTAATGTACTCTTTAGATAATGGATAAATAAAATTACCTTTTAAACTTTTATGTTTTAAGAAGGGTATATAGAAATAAAAAAACTTAGACAACATCCCTACGATCCCAACAACATCTTTTTTGTTATAAATGCAGCTGAATACTATTTCTTCAGTTTCCTTTATTTTCTTAATAATTTTATTAAATTTCTCCTCTGTATCTATGTATATAATCTCCTCTTGAGAGGATATTTCAGTATTTATATTCTCTGTAGATGTTTCAAATAAAAAATAATTTTTCTCTTCATTTTGCGATGAACGAGATGAGATTTTTTCTAATTCATTTAATAGAGAGCGCATATTATATTTTAAAATAAATTTTTTTACATTATCTATTTTAAGATTATAAAATTTTATATTTTCTACACTGAAATTTTCTAATTCATTTATATCAGAATTTAATTTCAATAAATCCTTATTTTTCAACAAAAGTTCTTGTTTATTAACAAACTTCTCTTTTAATTTTAATTCTAATTTATGAATATTCCTGAATATCTCTTCAATAGGGCCAAACTTATTTATTAATAAAGACGCTGTCTTAGGACCGATTCCTTCTATTCCCTCTATATTATCTGTTTTATCCCCAATTAGAGAAAAATAATCAACAAGTAATTTAGGCGGAACCTGATATTTTTGAATTACTTTTTCTTCGTTGTAAAATATATCTTTATGCTCGTTATATACGACTACTTTATTATTTTCCACCAATTGAAGAATATCTTTGTCACCACTTATTATAACTATTTCATAATCATCCTTAAATTTCTTCACAAGATAACTTATTAAATCATCTGCTTCATATCCATCTAATCTTATATAAGGTATACAACTTTCTTTTATAAATTCATATACTATTGGAAATTGAATTTTAATGTCATCTTCTAACTCTTTCCTCGTCGCTTTATATTCCTTAAACATTTTATGTCTAAATGTAGGTTTTTCTGAATCTAAACATATACATAAATACTCAGGTTTATAGATTTTTAAAATTTTAAAAATCATCCTAATAAAACCATACACAGCATTTATAGGTAAACCAGAATAAGCTGTCAGAGTTTTTGGCAAAGCATGATATGCTCTATGAATATAAGCATTTCCATCTATTATATAGAGTTTTTTAACTGTATGTTTCATTTAATCAAAAGTAGGATTCTTATCTTTAAAGGAAAGTTGCTCTTGTAAAATATTTATTTTTTGTTGCAAATTTTCTTTTGTCTGTTCTAATTTTAAAATTGTATTTTTTAAAAGATTTATTTCTTGATATAAAGCTTTAATCTCAACCTCATATTTTTGTCTTAATTCTTTTTCTTGATTAAGTAATTCTTTAATTTTAGCTTCATAATTGTTTCGTTCTATTATTAAAAGTTTTCTCAATTCATTTAATTGATGTTCACTTTTAGATGTAATTTGTGCTATTTCTAATAATCTTTTTTTTCTTTCTTCATCTATTAAAATGTTAAATTTTTCTACTTCTTCTTCATACTTTCTTTTCTGAAGTTTTATTTCATTTAAATATTCTTCTTTCAACTTCTCTAATGCATTTTTTTCAGTTGCTAGCTTATTCAATTCTTCAGTTAATATCTTTATCTTTTCACTCATCTCAAGCTTTTCTTTATTGTAATTTTCAAGTTGAGATTTAAAATTTTCTTCTATTTGTTTTATTTTCTGATTATATTCATTTATTAACAGTGATATTTCTTCGTTTTTTTTAAATTGCAAATCAGAATATTCTTTTCGAACAACATCTAACTCATTTTTTAGACGTGCTAAAAGTTCTTCATAATATTTTTTTTGCTCATTTAATTTATTTATATTTTCATCATCTTTATTTTGTAGTAGAAGTTGTAATTGTTTATTTTCTAATGTCAAATTTTCAATCTTAACAGTTAAATCTTCATTGATTAGTTTTAATTTTTTATATTCTATTTCAAAATGCTGAATTTTTTCTAACATCTCATTTTCTGTAGATTTCATAATTGCTAATTTTTCCTCATATTCTTTTTTAATACTCTCAATTTCGTCTGCATATTTCTTTGCTCTCTCCTCCCAATTTGTTCTCTCTGATGCAAGAATTTCCGCAAATCTATCGCGCTCTAGTTGTACTTGTTCTGTTAGTTCATTTATTTTCTTTTCTAAAAAGTCAATTGTATTTCTAAAATTTTGGTTTTCTATTTTTGTTTCTTGATAAATTTTTCTTAACTCATTATATTCATTTTCTATATCATTAAGTTCTTTTTGTAACTTTTCTATTTCTTCATTTCTTGAAGTAATAATACTCTCATATCTCTCTAAAAAATTTTTAAGTTTTTGCTCATTACGTTTTTGCTCCTCTTCGAATGCTTTTTTCCATTCTAAAATCTCATTGGTTAATTTTGCTATTTCATTATTTTTCTCTTCTTGTATTTGATTAATTTTCTGTTCTAACAATATTCTTAACTTATGTTCCTCTTCATATTCATGTAACTTTCTATTAATTTCAATGCTTAGTTTCTCATTTTCTTGATTAAGTAAACTAACTTTTTCATTTAATTCTTTAAATTCTTGTATCTTAATAGCCTCAAAGCTACTAAGTTTATATTCTAATTCTTTAACATTTTGTTCTTTTTCTATATATCGTTTCTCCAACAACTTATAAGATTCTAACAGATCAGTATATTTCTTATTAAGTTCCTCAGCAACATGTTTTAATTTATTTATTTCTGCTTCATAGGTCTGCTGAAGAATTCTCTTTTCATTTTCAAAAACATTACTTTTAGTATCTATTTCTTTTTGTAATGCCCTTATTCTTTCCTCATATTGATTAGACTTAACATGTAATTCTTCCTCTTTATGTTTTAAAGTAACCTCTAACTGTTCAACTTGTAAATTTTTTTGCTGAAGATTTTCTTTTAACTTCTCTATTTCAAATTTATATTCTTGAAGTTGTAAAATTGTCTTATTTAAGACATCTTGAAGTTTTGATATATTATCTTGCAATTCATTAATTTTATCTTCATATTCTTTTTTTTCTAAATCAGATTTTTCCTTCAATTTTTCTAATTCTAAATTTAATTCTTTTAATTTTTCCTCATATTCTGCTTTGAGATTTACAATTTCTTTTTCTTTTTGGACAATTTCATCTTTATATCTTTGTATCTCTAAATCTTTTTCAATAAATTTTGTTCCCAATTCTTTAATTTTTGCTTCATGTAAATTTTTTAATTCTTCATATTTTTTAAGTTCTTCTTTTAATCTCAGTTCTGAAGAATATGATATTTCTTTAAACTTCTTAATCTCTTCTTCTATATTTTTCCATTTTTCTATTTCTTTTTCTTTTTGCTTTTTAAGTTCTTCTGCTGTTTTTTTTAATCTTTCTATTTCACTCTGTTGTAATGTTTCTAAAGCTAATTGAGTATTTTTTAATGCTTCTTCCGTTTCCTTTAATTTATTTTTAAGTTCTTGAATTTCCTTTTCTTTTACCTCATGAAGTTTTAAAAACTGTTGTTTTTGCTGATAAATTCTTTGTTTCAACAAAGATATAGTTCTCTCATATAACTCCTTATCTACAGACGCAATTTCTCTTTCAAAATTATCTGTTAAATCTAATTTTTGATCTTCTTCCTTCATCTTATTTGTTTATAACTATTTTTTGTTTTTTATCAACTATAAATTTAGTAAATATTATTGGAGTAATACTACAAGTAATCTCATAATATTTTTTATTTTTTAAATTAATTTCATGAACTTTAAAATATAAAAACTTTACTTCTTTTGAAAATAAAGTTTGCATTATATATTTTACTATTTCTCTTTTATCTATTATCTCACACAATACCTCATCTTTAGTCTTTATTTTTTCTACACTTACACCCTTTTTCTCATCTATTACAGGTTTTGTTTTGATAAAAAACTTATCAATTCCTCTGTTTATAACTTCTTCTAACTTATAAGAAACATTCTCAAAACTTTCTTCACTTTTTAACTTTTCTATTTTGAATAATGATTTTATATTCTCTTTATCTGCATCAAAAATTCTAACAAATATATTATCTACTATATGAATTTTTTCTTTTTGGATAGCATCAACTAATTCCTTCTCATTTTCATATAAACCTACACATACCTTCTTAATAAGTTCAAAAGAACCTTTAGATGACAGTTTATATTTATTAATTATATTCTCTACTTTCTTATACCCTTCATCAATATCTATTTCATATATCAAGGGATTTAAAGATACTATACAAGAAATATTTAAAATTGTTTCGGTTTTAACATTAACAAATATAACACAACATCCATATATATGATGTTTTTTTATTGCGAATTTATACTTCAGTATTCTGACTGTTTCATTTTCTTGGATGGATTTTTTCATATATTTTTTTAAGACGATTTAAGGTTATATGAGTATAGATATTAGTCGTTGATAAACTTTTATGTCCTAACATCTCTTGAATACTTCTTAAATCACAACCTGCATCTAAAAGATGTGTTGCAAAAGTATGTCTGAAAGTATGTGGAGAAACTTTTTTATAAATGGATGCTTTTTTAATCCATTTCATTATGATTTTTCTTATTCCACGAACACTTATTCTTTTACCGAATTTGTTAACAAATAATTCTTTATTTTTAAATCCATTTTTATATTTATATTCCAAATATTTTTTAATATATTTCAAGGCTATATCACCCACAGGGATCACTCTTTCTCTGTTACCTTTTCCTTTAACTTTTATTAAACCGTTTTCCATATCTATATAATCTTCATCAAGTTGAGATAACTCTGAAATTCTAACTCCTGATGAATACAACAACTCAAATAAAGCCCTATCTCTTGCAGTAAAAAAATCTTTTGGTTCTATCAAATCAAACAACTTATTAATTTCTTCCTTTGTTAAAAAATTCGGTAAATTTTTTTCTTTTTTTATACTACTTAAATATAAAGTAGGATCGGACATAATGTATTTCTTAAATATCAAAAATTTAAAAAAATTACGTATTGCATTTATTTTTCTTATAATTGAAGATTTTTTATAACCCATATATTGAAGATAAGATATAAAACTTCTTATTATTGTTCTGTTCACAGAATTAATGCTTTTAATATTTAAATCAGTAGAAAGATACTGAAAAAATTCTTGCAAATCTGTTATATAAGAAATAATAGTATTGTTAGATACTGCTTTTTCTGCTATTAAATATGTCTTATATTTTGTAATGAAATTTTTAAAATAATCTGGTATTTTATCTTTATTTACTTTTAATTTCTGAATTTTCATAACTTAACTTATATTTACATTTAGGGAAATTTTTACATGCCAAAAATTTTCCATACTTACTTTCTCTTATTATCATCTCACCTCCGCATAATTCACATTTTTTATCCGATAAAATTTCATTTTTAGACTTTATCTCCAACATTGCTTTTTGTAGGTTTTTAGTCAATGGAATATAACACAAAGATACTACTGCTTGCCACTTCTTTTTACCCTGTGAAATACTATCTAACATATCTTCTATTTTTGCTGTATATGATTTATCTACTATCTCTGGAAAATAACCTAACAAGATTTCTGTAACTTTTTTTCCTAATTCAGTTATATAAAACTTTCTTTCTTTTAGTTTAACATATCCTCTTATTTTAAGCGTATCAACAATCGTTGCGTAAGTAGATGGTCGTCCTATTCCATTTTTCTCTAACTCTTTAATAAGAGATGCTTCTGTATACCTAGCTGGAGGTTCTGTAAAATGTTGTTTCATTGTACAACTTTTTAGATATAAAATATCATTAGTAGTTATATTATCTATGAAAGCTAAATTATCATCTTGTTTTTCTTCTGGGAAAATAATCGTATATCCATCAAATAACAATTTTTTAAATTCAGATTCAAAAATATACCTTGTAGCTACTTTTATTTTTAATTTTATAGACTGATATTTCATATCTTTCATCTGAGTAACTAAAAATCTCTTCCAAATAAGTTCATATAGTTTATATTGATCTTGAGTTAAATAACTTTTTATTTCTTCAGGAACATAATATACATTAGTAGGTCTTATTGCTTCATGTGCTTCTTGTGCATTTTTTAGTTTGGTTTTATATTTTCTTATTGATGGACTTAAATAATTTTCAGAAAATTTTTCTTTTATGAACTTTCTTAATTCTTCTATAGCATAATCTGAAACATAAGTAGAATCTGTTCTCATGTATGTTATAAGACCTACTCGTCCATGTTTACCTAAATCTACACCTTCATATAAACTTTGAGCAACAAACATAGTTTTAGATGGAGAAAACTTCAATTTTTTAGAAGCTTCCTGCTGAAGTGTTGAAGTTATAAATGGAGCAGGTGGAGATTTTAATTTTTCTTCTTTTTTAATTTCTAATATTTCTCCAATGCTATTATTTTTTATATCCTTTACAATTTCTTCGGCATCTTCCTTTGAGTTTATATCTAACTTATCAAGTTTTTTATTATCAATATGTGTTAAATTAGCTTTTAAAGAATTCTCCAGGGCATCTTTATAAAACTCACCTTCTACACTCCAGTATTCTTGTGGTGTAAAATTTTCTATTTCTTTTTCTCTATCATATATAAATCTTAAAGCTACTGACTGAACTCTTCCAGCAGAAAGCTTATTTGCTATTTTTTTCCACAAAAGAGGTGACAACTTATATCCCACTAATCTATCTATAATCCTTCTGGCTTGTTGTGCATCTACTAAATTTTTATCAATTCCTCTAGGGTTTTTTAAAGCTTCAAATATAGCTTTAGGAGTTATCTCATGAAATGTAATTCTTTTAACCTCTTTTTCATCTAACCCTAACAACTCTATTAAATGCCAAGCTATTGATTCTCCTTCTCTATCGTAATCAGTAGCTATATATACTTCCTGTGCTTTTTGAGAGATATTTTTTAGTTCTGAAATTATTTTTTTGGCTTTAGGTAGTATTACATAATATGGTTTAAAATTATTTTTCTCATCCACACCTAAACTATTTTTAGGCAGATCTCTCACATGACCATATGAACTTTTTACAATATATTCATCAGAAGCAGTATTTAAAAATTTTGAAATTGTTTTTTCTTTAGTAGGTGACTCCACAATTATTAACTTCATAAATGTTTAAAAAGATATAAATGTTTTGTTATATATTTCTTTAATTTTACCTAAAAGTTGAAGTTTAAATATAATACTTAAAAGTCTATTAATCTCCATATTTGTAACGTACTGAAGTTTATCTATGTGTATACCTTCCGGTTCAGAAGAAATTACATCTAAAACTTTTTTTTCTTCTTCTGTAATTTCTTCAATACTTTCAGATTTTATATTTTTAAACTTATTATTTTCTTTTACAAATTCTTGTAACTCTTCAATTATATCTTCAAAAGAAGACAATATTTTAGCTCCACTTTTGATGAGAAAATTTGTACCTCTACTTTGTTTTGAAAAAATACTCCCAGGAACAGCAAATACTTCCTTCCCCATCTCAACAGCAAAATTTGCTGTAATTAAAGCCCCACTCTTAATATCAGCTTCTACAACTATAGTCGCTAAAGATAAAGCTGCAATGATTCTATTTCTTCGTGGAAAAGTTAACTTATCAGGCCTTCTAAAGTAACAAAACTCTGATATTAGACAACCACCTTCTAACGGAATTTTTTCTTGTAATGTTTTGTTTACTGCAGGATAGTATACACCTATACCATTACCTAATACTGCTATTGTCTTTAAATTATTCTTGATAGCATTTTCATGGACTAATGTATCTATTCCATAGGCTAATCCACTAATTATTGTAAATTTATAATCCTTTATCTCTCTTATTAAACTTTCCACGACTAATTTACCATAAGAAGTAGGTTTCCTTGTCCCTACAATAGATAAAGAAAAACCATCTTTCTGATTAAACTCACCTTTAATATATAACAAAATCGGAGGATCAAATAAATATCTTAAAGCTTCAGGATATTCATTATCAAAATATGTAACTATCTTTACACCATTCTTTATGGTTACTTCTAACTCTCTATCAGCTGAAATTTGATTTTTACTATTTAGTATTTTTTTAGCCATCTTTTCATTAATACCATCTATAGCAATTAAATCACCTATAGAAGCAGATAATACATTTTTAGCAGAGCCGAATTTATCTATCAATTTTTTTATTTTTATAGGTGGCAAAAAATCTATACTGTTTAAAACTATTAAACTTTTAAGTTCTTCTATATCTATTTTCTTTTCCATAAATAATCAATTTTTTTTAGAATTAATTACTCTCCTTGCACCTGCAAAATGTTTACTATAATACGGTTCACACAAAGAAGATATTGTTACTCTTTTACATCCTCTAGCAGCATGAATAAATTCATTGTCCTTTAAATATATACCCACATGATTTATATATTCATATTTCTTAATCTTACCTTTAACTTTTTTATATTTAGTCTTTTTAAAAAAAACAAGGTCACCACATCTAAGTTCATCTTTACTTATTTCAATACCTACTTTAAATTGTTCTTTTGAAGTTCTTGGTAATTCTATTCCTATCCTGGAAAATATATATTTCACAAAATACGAACAATCTATCCCTTTTTCTATATCGGTCCCTCCCCATTTATAAGGTAAAGTATAAAGCTCTAATGCGTAATTAATTATTTTTCTTATATTCTCATCATCATAATACTCCAATATATCCTTAGAGACATATTTTGTATAACTCGACTCAACTATATAATGAAACCCATTTTGTTCAATATCTTCTATCATTTCATCAGGAATACCTGACTCTATATATGAGGGAATATTTAATTCTAAATATAAAATGTTATGTATTTCTTTTGCTTCTTGTAAATTATAAGGACCTAACTGTATTCTACTATCAAAAACATATACTTTCTTTTCTTCAAACCAGCTTTGAGATTTTAATACCTCATATAAACTCTCAACATCTTCACAATCTATTCTTATATAGTAGTTATCATAACAAAAACTACAAACAAATAGAAAATTAAAAAACAAAGTTAAAAAAATTTTTTTCATTTTTCTTTATAACCCAATAATAATAAATAATCATATCGCTTTTTACCTAAATCTCCATAATAAGTTTTAGGAAACTGTTCAAAAGTTAATCTATAATAATTTAACGCTAATTTCATTTCCTTTTTTTCTTCATATACTTTAGCTATATTATAATAAGCAGCTGGTTTATATTTTTCTAAATTATATATATTTATTACTCTTTTAAACCTAAATATAGCAGCATCATACTTACCAGCTACTGAACATAACATCCCCAAAATATATTCTACAGTCTGCGCATATTTTGAATCTGGATAATTTTCTAAAAATGAATTTATTTTTCCTGTTTCATAATACTCATAATAAATGAAAGTACAAATACCTACAAAGATTAAAGATAATATAAGTAATTTTTTCATAGCAGGTTATTTTTTAGAAGTATAAATAAAATCACCTATTACGATCGGTGAATATGTTCTTATAATTTCACATAAAATTTTCCTGTCTTCTAATATCTTTATTACTCTTGCTTTTCCTACAAGAGTCAACTGATCTTTGGGAGCTTTCATTAAATTAATATCATATTTAGAAGGACCTAAATGATATATACCTAAAACTTCACCAATAGATACATTTACATCTTCTTTTAATTCACAATATACTTTATCAAAATCTATATACATAAACTTCTCTTTCATCCCATATATAATTTCTCCTTCTATTTCAAAATCTTTTAATTTTATTATATTTGGAAATTTTACAACTTTTTCTTTATCTATATCTTCTCTTTTCTCTGACAAGATATCTTCTATGCCTTTTTCTTCCAAACTCTTCTCTTCTATTTGCTCCTCCACAACTTCATCCTCAACACTCTCTTCTATTATTTTAGATGCTTCTTGCGATAAAATATCTTGTATCTCTGTAACTTTTTCTTTAGTTTCTTCTAAATCCTCTTCTAAAGTTTCTGAAATGGTTTCTATATCCGGTAAAATAAATATCTGACCAGGATAAATTAAATCTGGGTCTTTAATTTGATGTTTATTTACCTCATATATTTTTTTCCATAAAAAAGGATTATGATAAAATCTTTTTGCTATATTCCATAAACAATCCCCTTTTACAACAGTATATTCTGCAGTAAAACAATAAAGTGACAAAAAAAATAAAATTAATATCATTAGAATTTCTTTCATAATATTTAACCCCCTAACAAGCTAAGTAAGTTCTTTTTCTATTTTGATACAAATATTAGTAAATAATATTCCTATAATCATTCCACCAATTACATCACTTAAAAAATGCGCTCCTACTATAACTCTACTTATTCCTACCATTAAAGCTATTATAAATAAAAATAAACTCACAAATTTTCTTTTAATTCTATCTGAAAGAAAAACATATGTACTAAAAGCTAAAAATGTATGTCCCGAAGGAAAACCATACTCACGTAGTTGTTCTCCTATTACATTTATGGGTTGCCTCAAAATATCTAAAAAAAGTTTAAGGGGACGAGGTTTATCAAACAAATTTTTTAAAATCTGAATTATTAAACCACCCAAAGAGGCTATTATTAAAAAAGTAATTAAATTCTTTATAAAAGATTTCTTATCTAATAAATATAAAACTAAAGCTACCAACGGAATTAAAACAAAACCACTTCCTAAAGAAGTCAACATATAAGCACAAAAAGTAAAAATTTTACTCTTATAAAGACTCATACTATTTATCTTTAAAAATATTTCTTTGTCATAATTTTTAAAATATTCTGTAACTTTCAAAGAATTATTATAATGTTGTTGAAAAAATTTTTGAGGGATCTCATTATAACTAAACTTTTCACAAAGATAAAATTTAAATACTCGTGGAGGCCAAAATTTATTCTTTCTAAAAGAAACAACTGAAAGTGCTTTTATATTACTAAACGGAATTTCTTTTAAAAAAACTTCTTCTTTAAATCTGCCTTCTGTAATAAAGAGAGCATTTTTTTTATCAAATTTTACTAAATTTTTATTCCAAAAGTCATATTGATTTAAATAATCATCTAAACAAAATACTTCTACAATTTTAGAATTTTTATAATATTTAGCTAAAGCAAATCTTATCTGTCCAGCAACATAATACTTATGAGTAAGAATAAAATCTATGTTATACAAATTAACAAGAGAATACGCTTCTTTAGCAGCTATATCCCAACCATATAATTTATCAGGAGTATCTTTGTCAGCTAAATTTTCTGGAAGTTTAATAACTCCAAATAGTACTACTAAAACAATAAACAAAGATATCAAAAAAGAAGAAATTAAACATAAATAATATGATATTTTCTTTTTATCTATCAAAAATATCAACGGCAAACAGCTAATATAAAAAATGGATGGCCAATGAGGTAATATCCTACTTTTTAATCCAACAAGATTAAAAAATATCACACCTGGCAAACAAAAATATATAAGAAATTTGTATCTAAAGTCTTCTTTCCTTACCAAAAAATAGATAACACAAAAAATAATTGTTAAAAACACAACAGGAGAAATATAAATACTTTGAAATAGTAAATTTTCTCCAAAGATTTTAAAATTAAATGTTTTTGTAGAAAAGTTTGCTCTAGATAATTGATAAGCAAAAGAAGCAAAATTATGCGCTATATTCCAAAAAATTACAGGCGAAAAAATTAAAAGAGATAAAATATATGAATAATAAAAATCTTTTTTGAAAATATAATTTCTTAATTCTTTTTTTATAATGAAAATAATAAAACTACTTACAAACAAGAAAATAGCATTATATTTAGAAAGTAAAGCAAAACCACCTGCTATGGCAGATAGGTATAAAAATATAGTGTTATTAGTGATCATAAATTTATAAAAATAAAAAATATACATCATCCAAAAAACTCCTAAAGGAGCATCAGGTAACATAATTATTGATCCTACAAATACTACAGGAACAAAACTAAATAATAAATAAGTATAAAATGCTACTTTTTCATCAAAAATTTCCTTAGTTAATTTGTAAAAATAAATTGAAGAAACCAAAAAACAGATTATTGCTGAAAATCTAACTCCATATAGATTATTTCCAAGAAGATGAGTAAATACATATATTAAATATCCTACCAAAGGAGGATGATCATAAAATGAAAAATCTATATGTTGAGAATACTGCCAATAGTGAGCTTCGTCATCTGTTAATCCAAATAAACCAACAAGAAAAATTCTAAATAATGAAGTTAAAAATAAAAATTTAATGAATAATAAGTTATATTTATTTTTTATAAAAAAACTAATAGGTAAGATTACTACTTTAAAAAGATACTTAAAAAGTTTTATTAATGAAAGCTTGCTTTTCCCATAAATCCTTTTATGAAATTCTATAGGCACTTCATAAAAGGTAAAACCAAACATTTTAGAAATATAATTAACTTCCGTAACAATAAATGGATCAGAAGCACTCAAGTATGGTAAAATTTTTTCTATAACACCCCTTTTGTATAACCTAAAACCAGAAGTAGGATCCCTAAGAAAAATACCTAAGAAAAAATTTATGTAGACTCTAGCAAATAAAGTTACAATTTTTCTTATAATATTTCTTTCTTCATCCTTTCCACCAAAAACATATCTTGAACCTACAACTATGTCCACTTTAGGATTTTCTTCAAAAATTTTTAACAATTTTGGAATCTCATAAGGAGAATGGGATAAATCTGCATCCATCTCTATAATTATATCAGCTTGAAGCTCAAGTGCTTTTTTAAAACCTTCTATTCCAGCATAACCTCTACCCCTTTTGCCTGTTCTAGTAATAAGATAAAGGTTCCTATAAATAGATTGTAATTCCTTAACTTTTTGAGAAGTTCCATCGGGAGAATTGTCATCAACTATTATTAGCTTACAATTAGGTAAAACATCAAAAACCTGTCTTATAAAAATTTCTATATTGTCTATTTCATTATAAGTAGGTGAAAATACTACTATATTTTTCATATAATAAATTTATCAATTACTCGATAATGAATAGCCTCAGAAATATGAGTAGAATCAATTACTTCCTTATTATCCATATCTGCAATGGTTCTGGCAAGTTTTAAAATCCTATCATAAGCTCTAGCTGAAAATCCCATTTTCTCAATACCCAATTTCATAATTCTTTTTGCTTCATCTGTTAAAGGACAAAATTCTTTTATTAACTTACTAGTAAGTTGAGAATTTGTAAAAATTTTTTTATGTCTATAATTTTTATATCTTTCATATTGAATTTTTCTTGCTTTTTTTACTCTTTCTCTAATTTTGACAGATGATTCCTGCTCAGAAAAAGTTGTCAATTCATCTACTTCTACTGGTGGAACTTCAATCTGTATATCAATCCTATCTAATAAAGGACCAGAAATTTTAGAAAGATATCTTTGTATCTGATAAGGAGAACATTTGCACTCTTTTTTAGGATGACCAAAATAACCACAAGGACAAGGGTTACACGCTGCAACTAACATTATATTAGCAGGAAAATCACATTTAAAAGCGGCTCTTGATACTGAAATATAACCTTTCTCTAATGGTTGTCTTAAAACTTCAAGTACATTTCTGTTAAATTCTGGCAATTCATCTAAAAACAAAACTCCATTATGTGCTAAAGAGATTTCTCCTGGTTTAGGAATTTGCCCGCCTCCTACTAAAGCTATATCAGAGATAGTATGATGTGGAGCACGAAATGGCCTTGTAGAAATAAACTTCCCATCTAAAATACCTGCTACAGAATAAATTCTTGTTGTCTCAATAGCTTCCTCTAAAGAAAGTTCTGGTAAAATTGTAGGGATACGAGATGCTAACATAGTTTTTCCTGCTCCCGGTGGACCTATCATAATAATATTATGAGCACCACTAGCCGCTACTTCTATAGCTCGTTTAGCATATTGCTGTCCTTTTACCTCAGAAAAATCTACCTCATAAATAAAATTCTCCTCATATAATTTATCAAGATCTACTTTATATGGTGAAATTTCCAACTCTTTATTTATAAAAGCTACCGCCTCTTTCAAAGTCCTTATGGGATATGCATCAATTTTTGTTAGAGCTGTTTCTTTGATATTAAAATAAGGGACTATTAATTTTTTATTATTACTTTTTGAAAATTCAATAGCTAAAGGCAAAACTCCTTTTACTGGACGAACACTACCATCTAATGCTAATTCTCCTAATATATAATAATTTTTTAACTCTTCACAATTAACTTTACCAATGGCTCCAAGAATTCCTAAAGCTATAGGAAGATCAAATCCGGCACCTTCTTTTCTTAAGTCTGCGGGTGCTAAATTTATAGTAATCCTTTTTGATGGTAAATCAAAACCAGAATTTCTTATTGCAGATGTAACGCGTTCCTTAGATTCTTTTACAGCAGTATCAGGAAGCCCTACTATATTAAAAGAAGGCAATCCACTTGAAATATCAACTTCCACTTCTACAATAAAACCATCTATTCCATAAATAGTCCCTGAATAAACTTTAGAAAGCATATTATTTAAAGTAATTTTTCTATCTTATATTTAAGCCGTCTAAGTTCTTTATCTTGTGGAAAAATCTCAATTAGTTCTTTTAACAATGAATATGATTCTTTAAAATTTTTTAACTCATAATATGTCTTTGCTAAATATATTGTATTTTCTGTGTTATCAGGATATTTTTCTTTTTCTCTTTCAAAATAAATTTTTGCTGTTTCAAAATTTTTATTAATATAAAATATCTTTCCTAAATAAAAATTTATATTCCTTGGAATATCTAAATTTTTCCTTTTAACTATCTCTATTACTCTTATAAAATACTCCTGAGCTGACAAATAATCGTCTTGATTCAAAAAAATATATCCTAAATTCGCAAGTGCTACAATATTGTTTTTATCTATTTTAAGAACTTCTTTATAAGCATTTTTTGCTTCTTCTATTTTGTTTTGTTTATAGTAAACATTACCCAACCTCAAAAGGACTTCTATATCCTGCGGAAAGTTATTTAAAAATTTTATATATTCTTGAGCAGATAGTTCATAAAGTTTTAAAAATTCGTACATACAACCTAAATAGTAAAAAATCCTTGTATCTGTAGATCCTAGTTCCCAAGCATCGTATAATAAATTTATTGCTTTATCATAATACTGAGGACCTTTAATGAAATAATATATACCAAGTTCAACTGCTAATTTAATATTATTTGGATCTAACGAAAGTTGTTTAGATAAAACTTCTATTTCATTGTTAATTTTTGTCTCATCTAAAACTTTAGTCTCACCTTCTCTTGGAAAAAAAATTTTTTCAGACTTAGGTAAAAATGATAAGAGTAGTATTCCTAAAATTACAATTGTCAGAAGACAACAACTAATAATGATTCTTTTCATAAATTAACTATCTTGTTTTATTCTTCAGTAAGAATATCTCTAAGGGTGGGTAATTGAATTTGAGAATACTGTTTTATAAGCTGCTTTTGTATAATTTTCTCTAATTTTCTTATTGATAATTCTATTTTTCGTTTTTTTTCATCAGAAAATATTACTACTGCTTCTACTTCTTGCCCTGGTTTATAAAATACTTTTAATTCTTTTGATAAATCTCTTTGATGTAATAAAGCTTCTTTTTTGGTAATTATTCCTTCTATACCTTCTTCTAATTCTACTATAATTAAATTACTTAGAACTTTTTTAATTTTGCATTTAACTATACTATCTACACTATATTTTTCATAAGGATTTTCTTTTAAATGTTTAATAGATAAAACAGCTTTTTCTTGTTCAGGAATGATTTCTAATACTTTATATTCTATATATTGTCCCACTTTATATAGACGATGTAAATCTGTAACCTTAGAAGTCCAAGAAACATCAGAAATATGTATAACTCCATAAAATTCATCTTTAATGGATACTAAAATACTTGTAGGAGTGATTTTTATAATTTTACCTTTATTTATGCTACCGGGAGGGAATTGTGTTTTTATGTCTTCCCAAGGATTATGAAAAACTTTTTTTAAAGATAAAGAAATTTTTTCTTCTTCTTTATTTATTTCTAATATCTTTGCCTGTAACTCTTGACCTATTTTAAACATTTTTTTCAAATCTGGAGTTTTATCAGTCCAACTAACTTCTGATATATGAATAAGTCCTTCTACTCCTGGTTCTAACTCAGCAAAAATTCCAAAATTTGTAATATTGGTCACTTTACACTTAACTATCTTGCCAACAAAATACTTACTATCTACTTCATCCCAAGGATAAGGAAAAAGTTGTTTTAAACCCACAGAAACTTTTCCTGTCTCGTTTTCTATTTTTAAAATTTTTACTTTTATTTTATCTCCACAATGCAAAATTTCCTCAGGATGATTTAGTTTATACCATGCTATATTACTTATATGTAACAAAGCTTCAACTCCATTTATATCTATAAATGCTCCAAATGAAGTAATAGATTTTACTTCTCCTATTACTTCATCTCCTTCTTTTAACTGTGATAAGGTTTTTTTTCTTTGTTCCTCTTTTAACTTTTCTTCATATATCTTGTTTGAAACTATTATTTTTAAGTTTTTAGCAGGTAAACCTGATATCTCTTTTATAATAACTTTAAAACTGATGTCTTCAATTTTTTCTGAAGATATCTTCTTTTTTAGAGTCTCACCAACCTCCTTATTAGGCATAAATGCTTCTATACCAATATCTACAAGGTATCCATTTTTATTCTTTGAAATTATATAAGTATCTATTGGAATTTGTTCTTTGTATTTTTGATTTAAAAGATCAAAAATTTCAATTTCTTTTGCCTTTTTAAAAGATAAAAGATGTGTATTATTATAATCTAACTTTACTACAAAAACTTTTATCATTTGATGATTTTTAAAATGTTTATCAATCTCTTTAATATATCTTCCAAATTCACTTATAGGGATAAAACCGTCTGTTTTTGAACCTATATCTACATATACACCCTCTTTGGTAATACTTATTATCTTACCTTCAACTATATCTCCAACTTCTATCTTTCTGCCAAAATCATAAATTTCTTCAGACACTACAGGTTCATCTATATATACTTCATCATTATTATCTTTCATAGTCAACTCCGTAATTTATTTTTAGTATATAATTTGTTTTATCTTAAGCAGAGATAGCTGTTGGCGATGTCCATATTTTCTTCTCCAATTCTTCTTTGGATTACCTTTTCGTAAGACTATTATTTTTTTACTTTTTATCTGATTTACTACTTCTGTTATAACTTTTGCATTTTCCAAATAAGGGGTTCCCAATTTAATCTCTCCACTATCTGTTTTTACCATTAGTACTTTTTCAATTACATATTCAGAGTTTTTTTCAGCATCTATTTTCTCAGTAATTATGGTATCACCTACGCTAACTATATACTGTTTACCACCAATCTCTACTACTCCGTACATAACTTTTCCTCCATTTGTTAAAATTTTATTGTTAATTAAGAATAACTAAATTAATAAAATAAAATCAATATTTTATGAAAAATTGATTAAAAACTTTATAAAACCATTGATTTTAATATATTGCATTTTGTATTTTTACATTTAACAGTAACTAAATTAAAAATTACTATTATAATATAGAACTATAAATAATAAATATAAAACAAATGAAAACAGAGTTATCTGTAATACTACCTTGTCTAAATGAAGAAAACTCTATAGAAATCTGTATCAAAAAGATAAAAGATATTTTCAAAAAAGAGAACATAAATGGTGAAATTATTGTTGTAGATAACGGCTCAACTGACAGATCAGTAGAAATAATCAAAAAACACTCTGATGTGAAACTTCTTTTCGAAACCCAAAAAGGATATGGAGCTGCTTTAAGAAAAGGAATAGACAATGCAGAAGGAAAATATATAATTATGGGAGATGCAGATAATACTTATGATTTTTATGAAATACCAAAATTTTTAGAAAAATTAAAAGAAGGTTATGATTTGGTAATGGGTTCAAGGTTCAAAGGCAAAATTCTAAAAAATGCAATGAGTTGGTCGCACAGGTATATCGGAAATCCCTTACTTTCAGGTATGTTAAGATTGTTCTTTGGTGGCAATATTTCAGACGCTCACTGTGGTCTACGAGCTTTCACAAAGGAAGCTTACCAAAAAATGAATCTAAGAACCACTGGAATGGAATTTGCCTCGGAAATGGTAATACATGCTTTAAAAAAAAATCTTAAAATAACAGAAATACCAATAACTTACTATCCAAGAATTGGTGAATCAAAACTTTCATCATTTAGAGATGCTTGGAGACATATTAGATTTATGTTGCTTTATAGTCCTGATTACTTATTTCTTCTTCCTGGATTAGTATTTTTAATAATTGGTTTAACAATTTCTTTAGGTATACTAATAAGAGGACATATTTTACTGTTAGGGAGATCATGGGGAGTACATGTATTATTCTTTTCATCTATAATAACACTAATTGGTTGGCAAATTCTAAATATATGGCTTTCAGCAAAAGCTTTTACTCATAGCATTGGATTAGAAGATAATAAGTTTATAAAAAAACTTCTCACTATTTTAAATTTAGAAAGAATTCTTTTGTTTGGGTTAAGTCTTTTTTTAGGAGGAATTGTAGGACTTTTATACATTATATATATCTGGGCAAAGACTAACTTCGGACCTTTAGAAGAATTAAGATTAGGAATATTTTCTTTAATGATAGCAGCTATGGGAATCCAAACAATATTTGGTGCTTTTTTATCTAGCGTAGTACAGATTAAATACCAATGAATACATACATTATAACACCATCCTGGATTATAAGAAAAAAGTCTGAATTTAAAAAGGGAATAAAAATTTTAGAAAGTTTAGGATTTAAAATAATCAATAAAAATTTTCCTACAAAAATTCTAAGTATAAAACAAAAAGTAAATCAAATACATAAAGCTTTTTTAGATGAAAATATAAAAATTATTATTGCTCAACGAGGAGGGTATGGTTGTATAAAGCTTCTTCCTTATCTAAATTTTGAAGTTATAAAACATAATCCCAAAATATTTGCTGGCTTTAGTGATATAAGTATTTTATTAAATATAATTTATGAAAAAACAGGACTTGTTACATTGCATTCTCCAATGATAATAAACTTCTCTAATACTACAAAATTTACTATAAATTCATTTATGAATGCAATTAATTCTTTTAAAAACAAACAACTTTTTGATAAGGCACCTATTAAAGTATTTAAACATGGAAAATCTCAAGGAATTTTAAAAGGAGGCAACTTAATCACACTAACCTCTACAATCGGAACACCATGGGAAATAAACACTAAGGATTGTATTTTGTTTCTTGAAGAAGTAAACGAAGAATTATACAAAGTTGATAGAGCTATAACACAGTGGATCTTAGCAAAAAAGTTTAACTCTATCAAAGGATTAATTCTAGGAGATTTTAGAGGTTTAAAAGTAGAAGAAGTCTTTAGAATATTAAAACAACAAATAAAAATAACATTTCCAGTAGTAAGTTGTAAGTATATAGGGCATGTAAAAAACAAAATCACTCTACCTATAGGAGCAAAAGTACAACTTGACACTTTCAACAAATCTCTTCTATTGTTATGAACACAATCTGGTTTATATTAATTGCAGTAAGTGCAATTGTGGGAATTTTTACTGGTAAAGCCGAAATATTTACTAAATCTCTATTTGAAGCAGCAAAATCTGCTGTTGAGGTATCACTTTTTCTTTTAGGTATTATCTCTTTATGGTTAGGTATAACAAAAATAATAGAAGATTCTGGACTTGTATATCATATCGCAAAATTTTTTAAAAAATTTATATCAAGGTTATTCCCTAACATTCCTAAAGATCACCCCTCCATCACATCAATCACATTAAATTTTTTAGCAAATCTTTTGGGATTAGGTAATGCTGCCACACCATTAGGAATAAAAGCAATGCATGATCTACAAACATTAAATGAAGATAAAGAAACTATAAGTTTTGAAATGATGCTGTTTATAGTAATAAATACAGCAAGTATCCAACTTATACCTTTTACAGTTGTAGGAGTTCTATCAGAATATGGTGCTAAATCTCCTGATTTAATTGTTTTACCTACAATAATAGCTACTTTTTTATCAGCATTAGTTGCAGTTATTAATCTTTTTATATTTAAAAAATTTTTAAATAAAAAATGAAATATATACATATTTTTTCTCAAACTATAGTACCTACTTTTATATTGTTTGTTGTAGTTTATGGTGTTATTAAAAAAATAAAAATCTATGACTCTTTTATAAATGGAGCAAAGGAAGGTTTTAATATTACTCTAAAAATATTCCCATACATCTTAGCTATATTTATCGCAATTAAGACATTTCAAACATCTGGAGTTTTTGATTATTTAAAAAATTTATTTTCACCAATTTTTAATCTGTTCGGAATACCAATTGAGGTTTTGACTATTTCTTTAATAAAACCTCTTTCAGGTAGTGCTTCTTTAGGAATTTTTATAGATATAGTAAAAACTACTGGTGCTGATTCTTTAGCTTCAAAAATATCCGCTGTAATTATGGGTTCTGCAGAAACCACATTTTATGTTTTAGCTATCTACCTGGGAGCTGTTGGAATAAAAAAAACAAAATACCTTTTACCCGTCTGTATTTTATCTGATTTTATAGGAATAATAATAGCGATAATAATTGTTAAGTTAGTTTTTGGATAAATTGGATAAAAAATGTGTAGAATGTTAGCAATAAAAAACTTTTCTAAAGAAGAACATATTTATATTATAGAAAACTTTATAAAACTTGCTAAAACAGGAAAAGTACCATTAGATAATCCTCCAGGACACTTAGATGGTTGGGGTATAGGTTATTATGAAATAAATTCTGCTAAAATTTTCAAAAGTGCTAAACCAATAATTGAGGAATATAATGCACTAAATAAGATTTTAGACAAAATTAAACACACTTCTATATTTATTTTTCATCTCAGAAAATCTGCTTGGAAAAATACTAATTCAATAGCTAACTCCCACCCATTCAAATATAAAAACCTAATTTTCTGTCACAATGGTACTATAAAAAACTATGAAAAGTTATTTCATCATATTAAACTAAATAATATCACTTTACAAAAAAAGTTAGATTCTGAGATATTTTTCTATCTAATTGTAAATAATTTCATTAAAAATAAAGATATTGTAGTGTCAATTTTTGAAGCAATAAATACCATAAAACAAGAATGTAATTACACTTCTTTAACTTCCATAACATCAGATGGCAAAAATTTATATATTTATAGAGACTACACAAAGGAAGCTGATTATTACACTTTATATATAACAAAACATAAAAGTTCCACAATAGTGTGTTCAGAAATTATTGATGAAAACCTAAAATGGGAGTTACTAAAAGAAAAAATAATTAAAGTGATATGATTATTTTTTACTTTTTAATATCTCTTCAACTATATCTTTAAGTTTTTGCCATCTTTCTTCTGAATAAAGTTCTTTATATAAGAAAAAATTATGTGGAATTTTATCAGTTTCAGGTACAATTTCATATAAATAAACATAATTTTTAGGGTCAGAAGTATATTGTTGCCACCATTGGGGAAGTTGTTTTCTCATAGAAAAAATTCCTCTATCAGGTAAAGCTATATCAGCTATATCACAATAAATTTCTTTCACATGCTTGTTCCAAAACTCGTACCATATCTTAAACTCTCTAGGTTCAAAATAGAAGTTATCATATCCAGCAAGACGTTTTGCTTCTGGAACATTTAACAAAATATGTGTTATGTTTTGTTTCTTAAATTCATTATATAACTCAGTAGAATTATCTACTTTCTTAAGAGTTTCTATTAGTGGAGAGTATTCTAATACACCATGGGTCAAAAATTTTCTTTCAAAGAAAAGTCCTCTTGTTTCTCCTAAAAGCAGTATAGTTGAATCTTTAGGTAAGTTTTTGTTTATCCAGTCTACTACTTGATAATAAGGGCAAGGGTAAGACGGTCTCTGAGTAGAAAGATATTCTTTAATACTCATATCTGTGAAAAAAAATTGTGCTGGTGTTTGAGTAATTTGTAAAATACGCATTGCAAAATTTATATTTGAACAAATAATAAAAATCAGTAAAAAATATATCACAGTCTTAATGAATTTAGAAAAATTATTTTCTGACAAAAAATATCCGTATATAATCGCAACAATAGACAACACTGGTATAAAGTATCTCAAATAAAATCTTCCTATTGTTGACCACAGCAAAATACAAAATAGCACATATATACTTAAAAATTTTATTCTTCTGTCAACATTTTTAAACATAAAAAGCAATGGAAAAAATGCCAAAAAAACTCCTCCAGGATAACTCTCTTGCTGAAGCTGTCCTAAAGTTAAAGGCCACAAAAAAAGAAAATAATTTTTAAAACTAAACTTCGGAAACGGAGGATCTGCAAAAATGTTTCCTACAACTCTTGGCTTTATAAAACCAACTTTATGCGCAAAGAAAGGAAACACAGGATTTCCTGTCAAAATTAAATTTCTTATATACCAAGGAGAAGCAACTATTAGCGCAGGTATTAAAAAATAAAGGAAACTTTTTAATGAAGATAAAAATCTCTCTTTTTCTAAAACTAATTTAAAAACAAAAAAAGAAATAGATATTGAAAAAAATTCTAACAAAACTAAATACTTACTTCCTAACGCAAAACCAGCAAATATACCAGAAAGTATAAGCCAAAATTTTTCTTTCTTTATAAAATACTCCATCATACATAACACCATTGCTATTTCAAACATCGTTATACCTAACTCAATAGCAGTTTTCCAAGAAACAGCCATAACTGTTGGCACTGTATAAAATATTACTACGGCTATCAAAGCCATTGTTTTTGAAAAATATCTTTTAAGAAAACTATAAACTAAAACACAGCTTGCTATTCCAAAACTCCAATGAAGAATTTTAGCTGTTATATCATTATTTAATACCAAAGCCATTAAATAAAGCATATTTACATTAAAAGGATAAAGTGAAGCAAAAATATAAGGATTAAAAGATATTTTATTCTGCAACCTCCATTGATTAGGAAGTCCCAAAAGATAAAATTGAGAATCAAAAAAAGTCTCAGGGGTGAGTACTCCAAAAAGGTTTATAAATGTGGAGTATATAAAAATAATACTCAGAACTATATTTAAAAAATTAAATTCAAATTTTTTAATTGCATTCTTAGCTGTATTAGAGTGTAATAATAAATATGTTAAAAAACATATAACTCCAACAATAATTAAAATAATAAAACTAATTTTGTATAATCCCCCAAACAATCCAAGAAAAAAAACAGATAATGACGTAACTCCTAATCCTAAAATAAAACTTAAAATAGATTTCAAAAAAATATCTTCGATTTTTTTAAAACAAGAAACACTAAAAATACCTAATCCATATCCCCAACAAGAGATACAAATAATTATAAAAACTAAAAAGTTGTCTAAAAGTTGTTTTACTTTCCCAAAGTTAAAATTAAAATTTTCAAACAATCTAGTGTCAGTAAAAGCTAAAGGGAAAAATTTAAAATAATCAGTTTTAAGTAAAGTAATATAAAACCATATAAAAAGTGTTATAAAAACTATCCAATTATTTGTTATACTCTTTAAATTTATTTCTTTTACTAAAACTTTATTTTTTTTGTTCTTCATCATTTTAAATCTTTACTTACAATTTCTTCATTTAAAGTTTGATACTCACTGGGCTTATTTTTATTTTTTTTATCATAGCTTAAGTTTCTTTTTAATTCATGTTTAACACACATTATTTTCTTTAGAAAAAAATTTAAAAATTAACTATTCAATTAAAACAATTTTTCAGAAAATAAATTTTATTTATCACTTTCCATACTTAGTAATCATTAAAGTCTGTATCTATTGATAATAAATTAAAAATGGAACCTCTACTAGAAATATTTAATCTAAATCTTTTCAATATTATAAAAATCATTCTTTCTAAAATTAGATGAAAGATAATGATAAATATTAATTTTTTTATTTTATAATTCTCACATAAAAGTGAATCTCTCCCATACCTCCCACCCAATAACACCAAAATCTTTCACAAATATCAATATTTATATTAGCTAAAGCTGATATTACTTTATCAAGAATCCTTATTATAAAATTTAACCTTTTAGTAGTAGGTGTAGCTAAACCACTTTTTATCGGAGGAGACCAACGAAATCTTATTTTTTCAACTTTAAATCTTGCATGAGAAAAAAATAACTCCTTGTATTCATCGCTAAAATTATGAAACAACACAGAAGAAAAAGCTCTTTTATGCTCAATATCTCCCCAAGCAAGACGACTACTAAAATGTGGAACTATTAAAATTAACTTTCCATTTGGTTTAGTAATTCTCCAAATTTCTTCAAGAGCTTTTTTAGGATCGTTTAAATGTTCTAAACAATGTGAAGAATAAACAATATCAAACTCATTATCTTTAAACGGCCAAGGATAGTTATTTAAGTCCCACAATACATCTGGATTACTATTAGGATTAAAATCAATACTTATAGAACCAGGATATTTAAAAGGACCAGCACCGATATCTAAAATTTTTAGATTTTTATAATTCATTTCTTCTCCCCGCTTTTTTTAAAATATTTAATAAACTTTTTGCTGTCTGTTCCCAACTAAAATTATTTAATATTTCTAATGCATTTTTCTTAAGAATTTCTTTTAAATTATCATCATATAAAAGCTTTTTTATTGAGAGATATATATCAAAAATAGAATATGGATTAAAAAATACACATGCATTATCATACAGTTCTCTAAAAACTTTTATATCTGAAACAGCACATACACAACCACACTTTATTGCTTCTAACACTGGCAAACCAAAACCTTCATTTAAAGCAGCGTGAACATACAACTCTGCAGTTTTATAAAATTTTAATAGTTCTTCTTTATCCACATCATAAAAAATTTTTATCCAACTTCCATGTTTAAGTATTTTTTTATCTATTCTTTTATATTTTTCAAAAAATCTACCCACAATTACAAAATCAATATCAATTCCATCTCTTCTTAAAAGTTTTAACGCTTCTATCACTCTAAAAATATTTTTAGTTTTTTCTCTGTTGCCTACGTATAAGACAAAACGATTTAGTGAATATTTAACTTTAAATTGTTGAAGTTCAGCCGATGAAAAAGAAATTTTTTCCTCTGTTACGCCGCAGTATATTACTATAATTTTTTTGTTACTTATTCTAAAATATTTTATTATATCATTTGCTGTAGCATTTGAAACTGCAATTATCTTATTAGCTCTTTTGGCAATCAGAAGTGTTAATATAAATCCTAATACAACTTTTAATGGATTATAAAAGTAGAAAAACCTAAATGGAGTGACATCATAAAGTTTGACTACAAAATTTTCGTTAAGAAAACAAAAAGGTATACAAGGATAAGGGAAAAAATACACATCTATTATTTTTTTAAGTTTCCTTTTTAATTTAAAACCTAATATTTGTTCTTTAAAGGAATTTATAGGTGCTTCAAATGGAATAATTTTTACATTTTTATATGTTGAGTATTTGGTAATATAATCTCTAAAACCACAAAGAAAGTATGTATTAGAATCTTCTCTTAACAAATATGGCAAAATTGAATCTATATAAGTTTTTACACCCTGATAACTGTAAGATGCTAATCTTACATCAATAAATATATTCATGAAAAAAACAATTTTAAGGCTGATTTTGCTTGCCAAAATTTTTGTGCAAAAGATTGTTTTCTAAATAGAGCTTTCAATATATATTTAACTCTAAAGTAAAACTTTCTAAATGCTAAATAATTGATACGGTTTAAAATTTCTTTATTATGTAATGGCCACCAATAATTAGAAATTGGTTTGTCAGGATTTCTTACATACTCAAGCCAATAATCTTTATTTATAATTCCTTCTTTAATTGCTTTTTCATAAAACACACTTTTTGGCAAGGGATTAAAAATTCCAAATGGTGCATAATCAAGATTTAGTTTTATCGCAAAATCTATAGTATTTAACATCTCCTTTGGTGTCTCTGTAGGAAGTCCTAACATAAAATTTCCATATGTTAATATACCTACTTCTTTGCACAATTTTATTACTTTTTTTACTCTTTCTAAATCAAGATGTTTATTTATTATCTTTTGAAGACGAGGAGTAGCTGTTTCTATACCAAACTGTATCATCCTACAACCAGCTTCTTTCATTTTTCGCAAAATCCTTTTATCAAGCTTCATATCAGCACGACTTCTGCAATGCCATCTTATATTAAGTTTTTTTTCTATTAATAAATCACAGATAGCTTCAACTCTATCTATATTAAAAGTAAAATTCTCATCAAAAAATATTATATCTTTTATACCTAATTTTACAATACTTTCTATCTCTTTCACTACATATTCTGGAGAATGAAATCTCACTCTTTTGGCTCGTTCAATACTATTGCAGTAATAACAATTATAAGCACATCCTCTTGAGGTTATCATGGTAGTAATAGGGTTGTCATAAGTAATAAAACTTCTATATTTTTTATAATCAAGCAATTTTCTGTTAGGAAAAACTAATTCATCTAAGTTAGCAACAAATTGTATTTTGTGATCTTTATTTCTGTTAATTTTTGAAATTATTCCCTCAACTTGATTAGGATCTTTATTATGTATAAGGGTTTCAACTAATTTATAAAAAACAATTTCTCCCTCTCCGTATACCACAAAATCTATGTTAGGATATTCTATAGTTTCTAATGGATAAATATGTAAATGAGGACCTCCAACTACTGTTATAATTTTTTTGTTCTCATTTTTTAAAATATCTGTAACTCTTAAAGCATCTTTTAAATACTCTGTACAAAAATAAATTCCTACTAGATCTGGAGAAAAATTTTTTATATATTGTCTTATAAATTCAAAATCCAAATTCTCTGTTGGAGCATCTAAAATTTTTATCTCACAGTTGGAGATATTTTTTTCTAAAAAACTTGCAACATATAAAATTCCCAAAGGGGGATAATTTCCTGATTCTTCATCTATTTTCTTGTGAAGTTTTATATCTTTAAAAGCCCATTCTTTTTTTGGAGGAAAAATAAACAGAATCTTCATATTTATCCCAATTTCTAAAATTTTTTCATATTTTTTAATACTAAATTTCTATTGTCAATAACAATATAGTCAACATTAATATTTTTTATAAAACTAAAAGCTTCTTCTGAATTAGGTTTATCTAATAAAAATTCTCAATCTCACTATAAACATAATTCCCACTGTAGTTAGGAAGTAAAAGTCTCCTATATTTGGATGTATCAAAGAATAATGAGAAAAAAATACAGATCAATACCACAGAAAACTTTTTTTCATAATAACCACTGAACCAAAAGGAATCTTTGAATCTACTATTTTTTTAAACTCTAAATAATTATTTTATATTATTTTAGAATTAAACTGAGTTTCATATAAATTCTCTATTGAAGAAAAAAGTGTAACTAAAAAATATAACACAAAATGGCATTAACGATAAAAAATATAAAAAAGAACACTTTTTTCTTTAAAAAGTAAAGAATTTTATATAAAAAATATAACAACCATCCATATATAACGGAAA